>CAJTSV010000003.1:60385-75379 GCA_910579075.1 uncultured Eubacterium sp. | reverse complement strand
GCTTCCCTTGCGGCGCGTTCTGCTGCTTCTGCAGCTTCTCTTGCGGCGCGTTCTGCTGCTTCCCTTGCAATCCGTTCTTTTTCTTCTTCGTCACGGATAATCTGGTTTTGCTGCTGGATGGTCTGTTTGTATTCTGCAGCTAATACCTTTGCCTGTGCCAGCTGGGAATCAAAATCATCCATGTCCGATTCTTTCTGGGACACCATGGCGTTTAAGTCTGCTTCCTGAAGCTTGTAATTGTCCTGCATTTCTTCCATTTCGGACTGTTCTTCCAGAAGCTGGGATTTTAAATCAATAACCTGCTGTTTGGTTTCCTTATATACTTCCAGCTGCTCCTTGTCATAATCGTATACGGCATTGTAGTAGTTTACCCTGTTTAACAGGTCGGTCATGCTCGAAGCGCCAAGCAGCGTTTCGAGCATGGTGTTGTCACCGTGCTCATAAATGCTGCGTACCCGTTTTTTCATGCGTTCGTACTGGTCGGTTTCTTCTTTCTGTGCAGCCTTTAAATCAAGGCTGGCCTGCTTGATTTCCTGCTCTTTTAAATCCAGCTCGTCGGAAAGGATATCCATATTTACGAGAAGCTCAACCAGCTCCGCGTCCAGTGCATTGATTTCCTTTTGCAGCTCCTGCTGGCGGGAAGTAATGCTGCTGATATTGTTATTTACAGAATTTAAGCTGCTTTCAGCAGCTTTTTTTGCATCCTCTGCCTGGGATTTGCGGGTTGTTGCAAATGCAGGCTGCAGGGAAGTAAGGCTGACAGCTGTTATAAGCAGCAGGGATGCGAGTTTTTTGGATGTATGTGCGTTATATGCAGTAAGTTTTTTCAATGTAAGGCTCCTTTGTGTGTTGTCCACGGTTTCTCGCAATAGTATAGCATGGCTTTTATATAATTTCAACCGGACACCCGCATGAAAAATGATAAAAAAGTGTGAACTTTTTTTGAATTTTTACAGCATTTTCGCTATGTTCCGTGAAACAGGATGTAAGAAAACAAAAAGCAGGACATTCAGATAAGCTTTAAGTGCCTGCAGCACCCATTTGTTTTACAATTAAGAGCTTATCGCCCCGGCTGACATTTTCGCTGGACAGCTGGTTCATCTGCATGACATCGGCAACGGTCGTGTGGTGTTCTTTTGCGATGTCCCATAAACGGTCGCCGGATTTTACAATATACCCGGCAATGCCTGGCTGTTTTTCGTATTGCTCCAGGTCGACCGGCTGGCGGTTCATGCCGGTAATCAGCGAAGTGTTTTCCTGGCGGAATACAATCGCATCCAGGCCAATGACAGCCTTGATGTCTGCCTGGCTGTTGTCGGCCAGAATCACGGTCAGCTGGTCGACGCCGGCAGACAGCTCGAATGTATCTTCCGGGCGGATGCCTTCTGCTTCTATCTGGCGGCTGAACGGAATGACGCCTTCTGCAATACCGATTGGCATGTCGTCGCTGGCCGTAATGTAAAGCATGCGTACCTTTAAAATGCCTTCTGCTTCAATGCCGTCCGGGACAATGCGGCTGTCCTCGATAAATACCTCCCCGACGCTGGCACACAGCTGCAGGATTTCCGCCGGCTGGTTTTCGATTAAAATCTGGTCTGCAATTTTAAACTTGGAGTCATTTTTTACCAGAAGGTCCTGCAGTAAAAACGACTCCCGTTCCAGAATCAGGTCATCCTGGAGCGAATAGGCGTCTTCCAGAATCTGCTGGTTTTCCTCGCGCCATATCCTTAAATAAAAATCGAGCGTGCCTTCCAGTGTCAGGATGCGGTTTTCGCCGTCTTCATCCTCTGCGGGCGTCACTTCCAGCTGCACCTGCAGCGGAACAAGCTTGAAAAGCGTTTCCGGGTCGCAGACGCTGCATTCAATCCGTTCATGCAGCGCGACGGTTGTTTCCATGCACTGCACCTGTTTTTCGTCTTCCTCGCCCTTGTAGAGGATATTGACCAAAAGCTCCCCGGTCAGTTCGATTTCCCCGGCGCGGATGCGGCTGTCCAGTCCGCGCAGCTGCACAGACTGCCATAGCAGGCGGCTGATATTCGGGCGGTTGGAAGGCAGCAGGATTTCGCTGTGAATGCGGCAGATGTCTTTTTTCTGGGTCAGCAGCTGCAGCATTTTCTGCTGTTTGTATAAAGCCTGTACCGAAGGGTCTTCGATGCCGGTCGGAAGCTCAATCTGCTGTTCCATCTGGTCTGCCGCGTGCAGCTCGAGCAGCGCGCGGATATTGAGCTTGCGCGAATTAATCATGCCAAGCGTCAGATCTTCCATGCTGCTTTGCAATACAAGCTGGTCGGTTTCCTGAACGCCTTCCATATGTATCGTTTCGGTAAACGGCACTTCTCCCTGCAGGCTGCAGATGCTTCCGGATTCCGTGCATTTATAAAGCGCCTGGAACAGCAGCGCGCCGTTAATGACTGCCTGGTCCGGCTCGACTCTTGTTTCGTGGATGCGGGCAGTTCCCTTGCGGTCAATCAGCTTAATCATGTCCGGTTCATAATCTGGCAGGTTAAAATCATTTTCGACCGTAATCTGGATGGATGCCCGTCCCCTCTCCTGGTTTGTCTGCAATAGCTTCTTTATAAAATCCAATAAAAAATCCTCCAATACGAAATCTTTTTTATATCTTATTCCGCATCGAAGGATTTTATGAATCAGATTGTAAATTCGGGCGTTATCCAGACATGCTCGAATGCTCCGCCCAGCCAGAACAAAAAATCCTGACTGGATGGAGCATTAACACAATTTCATCCGGATATCCCGGGTAATAATGTCTGAATAACTGAAAGACAGCAGCTGTGGCGGATTTTTTTCATCCTTGTCATCTACCAGCACCGTAAATACACTCGGGTATGCACCCTGTATAATTCCGCTCTGGATATCTACTTTATTCCGGCCCCTGTCAAGCTGTATCATTACCTTGCTCCCGCATTGCTGATGCACAGAAGCACGCACTTTATCTATTTCTGTCCGCTGCATTTGTCTTGTCCTCCTCTTACCGCATTTTGCCGCATCCCATGTTCCCCAAAACAGGGATGCGGTCTGAAACACTAGATATAGTATAGCACTCTGCTATGTAAAAGTCAATATTTTCCCTATTCAAATACTATATTTTGGTTATACTTTTTTGTCTTTACCACAATATATGGATAACTGGGCTTTTTTTGAGGGTCTGAACCGTTCTTTGGGCCGAGCAGCTCGGTATCAAAATATAGTGCATTTTTGGTCAGGTACAGGTCGCGCACAACGATGCTGTAGCCCCCGGTTTCCTGTTCCCCATAGCCGTGGACAAGGTAAAGGTCATCGTTATTTTCGAACGAAATTTTAAATTCGGCTTCTTTTTTCTGATTGATGACTTCAAGCAGCTTTTCGGGAATGTAGTTATCTTCTACAATGGTGTAGCTGACGTCTTTTATTTTCTGTCTGTCTGTGCCGGACATGCCGCAGCCGGCAGCGAAGGCGAAAAGGAGTGCGGCCGCAATTGCAGCCAGAAGCGCGGCACAGCCGCGGTGATGGGAAAAGCATGATTTCAAAGTGGTTTTGATGCGGGGATTTATCGTCATTTTAATACTGCCAGGGATTTCTTGTTTTTATTGTATGAGGGCAGCTTATCCGGTATGCAGCCTTTTTTGCGCAGATTTCTCGCAAAAAAGATTGCAAATGCCCGGAATATCCCATATAATTGATAAAAAAATAGAAACAGGCTGCTTTGCACGCTCGAAGCAGCCAGGCAGGGGGAAAGTCATGATTCGAACCATTTTGATTGCATGTTTTTTGCTGCTTTTTTTTATTGCAGGCGTATTTATCTGGGGCATCACGAGCATTATCGGACGCTTTGACAAATATAAGCAGGATATGATATGCCTGCGTGCCGTGCAGTTTGCATTTAAAACCGTGCTGTTTCTTTCCGGCGTCAAGGTGGATGTCCATGGAGAAGAACATGTGCCGAAGGACGAGGCGGTGCTTTATATCGGCAACCACCGCAGTTATTTTGATATTGTCATCACCTATGCCAGGTGCCCGCGCCTGACAGGATATGTAGCAAAAGACAGCATGCTGAAAATCCCGTTTCTGCGAATCTGGATGAAACGGCTGCACTGCCTGTTTTTAGACCGTACCGATATCAAGGCCGGGCTGAAAATGGTGCTTACCGGAATCGACCAGATAAAAAACGGCATTTCCATGTGCATTTTCCCGGAAGGGACAAGGGCAGACGGGGAAAACGAGACGGATATGCTGCCGTTTAAAGAGGGAAGCTTAAAAATGGCAGAAAAAACCGGATGCCCGATTATTCCGATGGCGATTGTAAATACGGCAGATATCTTTGAAAAGCATGTGCCGTTTGTCAGGAAAACGCATGTGGTACTGACATACGGGGAGCCGGTATATGTAAAAAACCTGGATAAAGAACAGAGGAAGCATCTGGGAAGCTATACACAGGGGATTATCCGCAACATGCTGGAAAACGAGCTGAAAATGCAGGAGCAGATTTCGCAGCAGGCTGGATAAAATATAGAGCTGCAGGAATCTGGTGCTATGGCGGATAAGAATGAGAAATAGCAGCATTTGATGGATAAGCCAGAAAACCAGGGGCTGCCATATTAAGAGGAAGACTTGCAAATATTGTTTTTAAAATAGCAATATTTTGCAGAAGATTCTCTTAATACGGCAGCCCCTGGTTTTTTATATGGTAATGATTTCTTCCACCACTTCAGGAAATTCCATAAAGTGCGATGCTTTTACGAGAATGGAATCGCCTTCCTGTAAAAACGGCAGCAGTTCTTTGAGCATCTCGTCGCGGGATGCAAATACATGCACATCGCATGCGGGATGATGCTCGCGTACCGCCCTTGCGGTTTCCTGTATCAGTGTTCCGGCACAAAACAGCACATCAATCTTTTTTTCGGCCACATGCATGCCGACCTCATAGTGGAGCGTGCGCTCATTTTCCCCAAGGTCGCCCATATCGCCCAGAACGGCAACGGTTCTGCCTTCTGCGGTTGCGAGAATATCAAGCGATGCTTTCATGGAAACAGGATTGGCGTTATAACAGTCGTCGATAATCGTCATGCCGTGGTTTTCAATCAGGTTCGTCCGTCCGTCAATGGTTCTGGCCTGTTCGATGCCGGCCTTGATTTCTGCAATTGTCAGGCCGAGTCTTGTGCCCGCTGCTGCGGCAGCCAGGGCATTGTATACATTGTGCGTGCCGGGAATCGGAATGCGTGTGTCAAAGGCTCCCTGCGGCGTATGGATGGTAAGGCGGATGCCTTTCAGCCCGAGATTTTCAATATGTTCGGCATAGAAGCTTTTGCTGCCATAGGCTGCTCCCTGCGGCTTTTTCGTTCCGATGCCATAAAAGACAGGCTCATTTCCCTGTACGGTACCGACAGATGCGAGCATGTCGTCGTCTCCGTTTAAAATCACGGCAGCGTGGTCTTTTAAATGGTCAAACATTTCTGTTTTTGCTTTTAAAATACCGGCCCTTGATTCCAGCGTTTTTAAATGTGCCAGGCCGATATTTGTAATGACCGCAATATCCGGGCGCGAAATGGAAGCCAGGCGGTGCATTTCCCCGAAATCGGAAATGCCCATTTCCAGCACGGCAGCCTGGTGCTCCTCGCGCATTTTAAATACGGTCAGCGGAAGGCCGATTTCGTTGTTGTAATTGCCCTTGGTTTTGTGCACGCAGAATTTCTGCGATAAAACAGAAGCCATGATTTCTTTGGTGCTCGTTTTGCCGACGCTTCCGGTGATTCCGACTACCGTTACATCCAGATTAGCCAGATAAAATGCGGCCAGGTCTTTGAGCGCCTGTTTGGTGGATTTTACCAGAATACAGGGCCTGGAGCTGTCTATTGGCTGTTCGGACACGACAGCCAGCGCGCCGTTTTCAAAAACCTGGCTGATATAGTTATGCCCGTCTGTGCGTTCGCCCCTGATTGCAACGAATACATAATCTTCCTGGACCTTGCGGCTGTCGATAACAATGCCCTGAGCAGTCAGAAACTGCATGGCATTTGCCCCGATTAACTGGCCGTGGCATGCATCTGCCATAGCCTGCAGTGTCATTCCTTTCATGCTGTTTACTCCTTATGCTGCGTTTTGTCTAACGAAATATGGATTATTTTTTCACACAAATCATCAAAGCCCATGCCGATGGCCTGTGCTTCCTGCGGAATCAGGCTGGTCGGTGTCATGCCGGGCAGCGTATTGGCTTCCAGGCAGAATATCCGGTTTTGGGCATCCAGCATGAAATCCACTCTGGCATAGGTGTCCAGCTCCAGCACTTTTGTGACTGCGACCGCATACTCCTGCATCTGGCTGGCAATGGCAGGCGGCAGGTCAGCGGGACAGGTCTCTATGGTGCTGCCGGCTTTATATTTGTTTTTGTAATCATAAAAGCCTTCCAGCGGCGCGATTTCGATAACCGGAAGTGCCCTGGATTCGATAACGGCAATGGAAAATTCACGGCCCTCAATGTAGTTTTCCAGCAGGATTTCCGTTTCCAAGCGGAATGCTTCATCCAGCGCGGCTTCATATTCTTCCGGCGTGCGCACGAGGGAAATGCCGACGCTGGAACCGCCGCGGCATGGCTTTACAATGCATGGCAGCGACAGGCCGGTCTGTGCAAAATTGCTGATGCGTGCAGATTTTTTCATGGAAATGCCGTCCGGTACAGGAATACCGCTGGCGGAAAAAAGGCACTTGCTCAGTTTTTTGTTCATGGCAATGGCGCTGCTGACATAATTGCTGCCCGTGTAGCGGATGCCGAACAAGTCAAATGCTGCCTGAATCCGTCCATCCTCGACATTTTCACCATGAAGCGCCAGAAAGACAATATCAGCCATCCGGCACAGCTCTATGACATTCGGGCCGAAAAAACAGCCTGACTGGTCTTCCCGCATTGCCTTTACCTTTTCCAGGTCTGGCGCCGTGTCCGGGACACCGGTTACCTGCAGGCTGGTTTTGCTTCCTGCGGCAAACAGTTCTTCCGGGTTATCACCCGTCCTGCCGCAGCCCATAAATACGTCAAGCAGCATTGTCTGGTGCCCTTTGCGGCGCAGTGCTTCGTTTACCATGCTGCCGGTTGCTAAAGATACGTCCCGTTCCGTGCTCAGGCCGCCTGTTAAAACGACAATTCTCATATTGCTTACCTCTTTCTGAAAGTGTGGTTTCTTTTGTATTTATAGTAAACCATTTGGCGGGACATGACAATAAATATTCGAAAATATTTATGAAACCGGGATGCTTTTACGGCTGCATGATAAAAGCAGCCCGGTTTGCGGCCGGACTGCTTTGCGAAAGCGCTTTTAATGTGATGCCATATCTTCTGTACAATATAATAAAAAATTCTGTTTCATCAGTTCTTCCATGCTCTGATTTACAGCCGGCTGCCTGCACCAGCCGAATATATTTTTTCCAAGTGCATATAATGAGTTTGCTTCTTCAAGGCTGCCGAGCTTCATGCTGAGAATGGATAGCTGCAGTATGAGCTCCGGCATTGCATAAACGGCGCCTGTGTCGAAACATCTTTTCAGTCCCTGCATCAGGACGCGGTATGCTTCTTCATAATAGCCGCTCTGGCGGAGTGCATTACCCATGTTACAGCTTATGACAGGCAGCAGACTGCTGTAGTTTTCCAGGCTGCCCTGGATTCCATGATATAATTCGTCCCAGATCTGGTAAGATAAATCACACAGTCCCAGTTCGAAATAATTGACGGCTACGTTATTCAGTGTTTTGATACCCAGTTCTTTGTCCGGAGACATGAGAAGCTGGTAGTATGTCATATTTACCCCCTCACTTTCTTGCGCTTCCTGTATTATTGTAGTATATCCGGCTGGATTGAGACAGTGTCAGTTCGGCCGTTTTCCGCGTCAGTTTGTACGCAGCGTGCTATTTGCCTGGGAAAATACGCGTGAAACTGGTACTATTAGAGCGTGTCTTAAAAATGGTTACGGTTTACTCCGTGACCAGTAACCTTCGCAAATCCATCTTAAATTCAATACGCGAATGGGATTTGCTCACTTCGGAATCACGTTCTTACGGACTTTGCAGTGAATGCCCCTGGGGCAGACCCTGCAAAGTCCTGTGTGAACAGTAACTAAAAATGCTTTCATTAAGAAAAACCGCCTGCGGGAGGATGGAAAAGAAAACGGGATATCAGGCTCGGAATCAGGGTGCAGCGGCTGCATGAAAAGCGGCATAGCCAGGTATGCATGGCTATGCCGGAATATGTTTGATTTATAAATATAGAAATCCTGCAAAATGTTCTGGTTCTTGTGATTTGCAGGAAAGGCACTGGAATATTTCAGAATTTTATACATTTACCCTGCAGGTCAGTTATCAGCTTCTATCAGGCCGTAGTTGCCGTCCCTGCGTTTGTATACAACGTTTACCTCGCCGGTTTCGGCGTTGCGGAATACATAAAAAGCATGTCCGAGCAGTTCCATCTGTATGCAGGCATCTTCCGGAAACATTGGTTTCATTCCAAATTTTTTGGAACGGATAATCTGGATTTCTTCTTCCTCTGACGCTTCGGAATCAATAAATTCCTGCTTGAAATTGCCGGAAGCCTGCTGCTGGCTTACCAGCTTCTGGCGGTATTTTTTTAACTGTGATTCGATGACTTCCTCTACAAGGTCAATCGTGACATACATGTCATTGCTTTCCTGTTCCGCGCGAATGATATGTCCCTTTACCGGAATGGTAACTTCCATTTTCTGGCAGCGCTTTTTGGTGACACTGAGTGTAACATTCACAATTGTATCAGGTGTAAAATATTTCTCCAGCCGAGACAGCTTTTCCTCCACTGCAGAGCGCAGGCCTTCCGTGATGTCTAAATTTTTGCCGCTGATTGTTATGCGCATATCATCACCCCTTCATTTTTTACTAAAGTTATAGATAACTTTGAAATGATTGTAGCACAAACTGGATGCTTTTCCTAGTAAAATATTGATAAATTTGTGAAAATATTATAATATCGTTACGGTTCATACAGGACTTCGCAGGGTCTGCCCCAGGGGCATTCATTGCAAAGTCCGTAAGAAAATGATTCAAGCGTGAGCAGATCCCATTCGCAAAGCGAATTTAAGATGGATTTGCGAAGGTTACCGGTCACGGATGAACAGTAACATAATATCGTTGTTGTTTCCGGCAGGACGCTGCCAGAAAACAGAAAGGATGGGGAATGCATGACAGCAGCATTTATTTCAGGAGCATCACATGGGATAGGGAAAGCAATTGCGGTAAAGCTTGCTTCACAGGGATGCAGCCTGGCACTGAACTGCAAAAACAGTGCAGATGCATTAAAGGAGCTCTGCCTGGAACTGGCAGATACACATGGAGTAACGGCGCTGCCGCTTATCGGGGATATTGGCAGCTATGCGGATGTCTGCCGGATGTTTGCACAGGCACAGGAACGGCTTGGAAGCATCGGGCTGCTGGTAAATAATGCCGGCATATCCAGAATCGGACTGATGAGTGACATGGAAGCGGAAGAATGGGAAAATATGATTGCAGTCAATCTTTCGTCTGTATTTTACTGCTGCAAGCTGGCAGTGCCCGGCATGGTCAGGAAAAAATGCGGGAAAATCCTGAATATTTCTTCGGTATGGGGTGAAACCGGCGCATCCTGCGAAGCAGCCTATTCAGCAGCCAAGGGCGGGGTCAATGCGTTTACAAAAGCACTGGCAAAGGAGCTTGCTCCAAGCAATATCCAGGTTAATGCGATTGCATGCGGATGCATTGATACACGCATGAATGCGGGGCTGGCCATGGAAGAACGGGCAGCGCTGGAAGAAGAAATCCCGGCAGGAAGGTACGGAAGGCCAAAAGAAGTGGCAGAGCTGGCATGGCAGCTGCTGTCAGGGCATGAGTACCTGACCGGGCAGGTTATCCGTCTGGATGGGGGATGGATATAAAATATTATAAACAGTGTGTGGCTGACCGGGCAGGTTATCCGTCTGGATGGGGGATGATTAAAAATTTTCAAAATAGTATTTGACATTTATCGTCCAATGGTGTATGCTTTTATAAATTATCAGTTTAGTTTAAATGATTATGCATAAAGCAGGAAGGATGGCAGAATGGCTATTTCAGAACGAATCCGTTACCTTGTAAAAAGACATCCGAAAAGCAGGCAGGAAATTGCGGGTGATTTGTTTATTTCCACCGACTGTCTCGGAAACTACATTACCGGGCGCAGATGTCCGGATGCCGCTATGGTGCGGAAGCTGGCAATTTATTTTCAGGTGTCTGCGGATTATATCCTGTGCGTAACGCCGGCTTTAAAGGACACCTTTACACTGCCGACGGTCGGACAGGAGCAGGGGCTTTTGAGCCTGTTCCGCACGATGAATCCCGTGCAGCGGGAGCTCTTTTTGCACAGCGGCTATGGAATCACAAGCTATGCTTCGATTCAGCAGATGCTTCCGGTTATGGAAATACCGGGCGAAACAGTATAGAGATTCCCGGCCATGGAAATACCGGGCGAAACCATTCAGGTATTCCCGGTTTATGGAAATTCCATGCCGGTATAAGCGCTTATTCTGTAATGAGCCGGAAAACTTCCTGCGGCGTATCGGCAATCACGGAAGCTCCGTTTCTGCGCAGAAAATCCGTATCACGGAATCCCCATGAAACAGAAATGCAGTCCAGTCCGGCATTTGCAGCTGTCTGGATATCCACCTCTGAATCACCGATATAGACCGTTTCCTTCCTGCTGCTGTTTAATTCTGCCAGCGCGGCTTCCACCATATCCGGTGCCGGTTTTCGCCGGACGCCTTCCCGTTCGCCGATGGCAGTCTGAATATAGCTGCCAAAATAAGACGCATTCAGTTCTTTTACGGCTTTGTCCAGCTTGTTTGAGACGATGGACATCCTGCAGCCGGATTCCCGGAGCTTTTGCATCAGCTCGGGCACGCCGTCATATGCGTGTGTCCTGACTTCGCAGTGTGACGTGTAATATTCACGAAAAGCAGAAATGATGTGTTCAAAATCGGGATTGGATTCGCCGCCCGGGACAGCGCGCTGCATCAGGGTGCGGACGCCGTTTCCAACAAAGGTGCGGATTTCTTCCAGCGTGCGTGCCGGGCAGCCATACTGCTTCAGGGCATAATTCACGGCTTCCATCAGGTCTTCCAGTGTATCTAATAAGGTTCCGTCCAAATCAAAGACTACGGTCGTATATTTCATTCGTATGTTCCTGCTTTCTATGAAGGTTTTGTTATTCTCTCCGGTATATGCATAATGCGCCGGCCCTGTTTCGGGCAGGCGCTGTGGCGGAGCTGTTTAATGTATAATCGCGCGGTGTTCCAGGTAATCGACCCAGAGCGGATAATAGTTTCTCTTTATATGGAGCCCGTCAGCTGTGTACATCGAAGCCAGGTGTCCGTTTTTATCGGCATAGAGTGTATCTACATCCAGGTAAAAGATGGTTTCCGAATCGGCCAGTTCCCGCGAAGCTTCGTCACGCAGCCGGAGATTGCGGTTATTCAGCGAGCCGTCAAAATCCTGAATGCCGTAGCTCATCGGGATATTTCCCTGAATATAGATGATGGCGTCCGGCTGGGTCTGCCGGACAGCCTGGATGATTTTTTCATACTGCTGGCGGAACCAGTCCGTATCTCCCATGGACATGTCGTTAATGCCAATCATAATATAAACCTTGCCAAAAGAGTGCCTGTGCAGTGCATTTTCTACCGATATCAGGTAACCGCCTTCGTTTACGATGCACTGTGATAAAAGCTCCCCAATGCCAATGCCTGTCTTGGCATAAAAGGTGGCGTTTGGCAGAAGGCCGCTCTGCTGCATCCCGACCGTGCGGGAATCCCCGATAAACAGGGCATCGGAAAAATAATCTTCGGTAACGGTATGAAAAGTATTGTCCTGGCCGCTGTTCTTTTTTTTGCCGGAATCGTCTTTTTTCTTTCCGCCGCTGCTGGAATTGTCTTTGTTGTCTTTGCCAGAATCAGCATTGGCAGAATCTGTTTTGCTGTCTTTGCCAGAGTCAGCATTGGCAGAATCCGTTTTATCGTCTTTATCAGAGCTGCTATTACCGGAATCCGTTTTATCGGACTTGCCTGAACTGGAACTGCCTGTATCAGAATCGTTCTGGCCGTCAGCCTGATTTGCAGAACCATCCAGACTGGCAGGATTCTCTGTGCCGGAATTACTCTGCCCGGAAAGATTTCCGGTACCGGAATTGTCTGGCCCGGACGATTGTTCTGCCTGAACGCCGGCATTCTGACCGTCAGCTGCGGTGCCATCCGGGCTGGCGGATTGCTGCGGCTGGTATACCAGATGCCGTTCGCCGGAACTTATGTCAGGCTGCATTGCGCCATTTCCGGCAGAAAATCCGGCTTCCTGGGAGCCCGCTGGTGCTGCATTCTCCGAATCCGTCTGGTTTGCGTGATAGGCATTTATGGCAAATAAGAGGAATGAAGTCAATGCAATGGTTCCTGATAAACATAAAACAGCTCGTTTGGCAGCTTTCACAGTCGTCATCCTTTCCGGTTATTTTGGTGTACTAGCATCATAACATAAAAGAGCTGGCAGATAAAGGCCTGAAAGAAATTTAGAAAAAAATGGCAGGCCTGCTGACAAATTATTTCATAATTCGCCGTATTATCATGGATTCCCGGACAATATGCCGGGACAGCCAGCCCTGTTTTATCATATTTTTCGGCAGGATAGAAAAGATAAGTTAGGCTTGCAAAAGAATCCGTTCATTTTTGTACAAAATGTTACAAAAATGAACGGATTTTTCGAATATTTTACGTTATTTTACATCTTTTTTACAATATAATACGTTGAAAGCTTTTTATACTCCGGTTCGGAAACGACATTTTCATAGCGGTAGATGCTTAAGAGCAGTCCGAGAAGGATGCAGGTATGTATCATTCCGCTGCCGCCAAATGAAATCAGCGGGAAATAAACACCGGCTGGCGGTAAAATTGTCAGGTTGACTAAAATAAATTCTGCGGACTGCAATCCAAATACAAGACTGCATCCGAGTCCCATAATCATGCCCAGCTGATTTTTCTGGTGCAGGGAAATATGCAGCAGCCTTGCGCCGAACAGCAGCACAAGCATGACAAGGGCGGCAGCTGTAAGGATGCCAAGCTGGCCGATGGTATAAGCCAGCAGATAGTCGGAAGTACAGTCTGGCAGGAAGCCTGCGGCCTGCGGGCCGGTGCTTGGGCCAACCAGCTGGCTGCTGTTTATAATGCTGCGGATAAGCGCAGGCACATATCCGGCACCGCCCGCGTCGGCCGATGGATTCAGCCACGACGCAAGGCGGGCCAGCTGGTAGCTTTTTAAATTCATGACAAACAAAACGGCCAGGGCTGCAGGAACAGCCAGGACTGCCAGTGCGGTTTTGCGGACAGGAAGCCCAAGCCAGCCTTTCAGGATGGCAGCAGCCAGAATGATGCACAGGATTAAGGTTATGTTCAGGCATAACGGTACCGAGCTTTGCAGGGAAAAGAAAACAGGCAGCACGGTATACAGTAAAATTTTCCACAAATCCTGTTTCCGGCAGCTGCGGTATGAATGCAGCAGTGCGCCATAAAGCGGTACATACAGGTAAAATAATACGGAAATGGAAAAATCAAATCCGCCTATACGCACGATGTTCAGCCAGTACATGCCGGAACGGCCCATCTGCTTCTGGAGCAGGATGAGGAATAAAAACAGCAGGATTCCAGTACACAGCTGCCGGCAGTATGCTGCAATTACAGTATAATCCAGCAGGTAGATGATGCACAGTACGGCAAATCCGAGGACAGCATACTGGAGCTGGTTTTTGAAAAAATAGTCTCCTTCCTGCAGGAGGCTGGAAGATTTCAGGATGGTGTATTGCAGTAAAACGCCTGCTGCGCATAAAGCGGCAATAATCGCAAGCATTCCCCAGGCTGGCTTTGGACGGTGGATGCGGTCAAGCGCAGCACCGGCTTCTTCCGGGCTGCCCATATCTGCAACTGCTTTTCTGGATGCTTCTTCCTGTGTCATGCCGTCTGACAGATAGCATGCCTTCTGGTCTTCCAGATGGCTTTCGACTTCCCTGCGGACGCGTTCCCGTGCGCGTTTTTCCCGAATCTGGGAGAGGAGTGTTTCTATATAATTTGCTTCTATATAACTTGCTTTTGTATCATTTGTTTCTATCCCGGGTGCTTCCCTGCGGTCTTCGTCTGTTTTGTCGGGATATGTTTTGGTTTGGTTTGTTTCCATCATGATAGGTCTCCTTGCAGTTGATTCAGCACGGGTTCAGCGCATGCAGCCCGGCGGCGGAAAGCACGTCAGCAACAGCCTGCGCATAAACCTGCCATTCCTGTTTTTTGTCTTTTAAATACTGGCTCCCGTCTTTCGTAATCTGGTAATATTTCCGCAGCTTGCCAGTTTCAGCTGATTCATAAGAGTCTAACAGTCCCTTGTTTTCCAGGGAATGCAGCAGCGGGTAGAGCGTGCCGGCTTTTAACTCAAAGACGTTTCTGGAACGGTGTCTTAAGGTGTCAATCATTTCGTACCCGTACATATCTTTTTCTTTCAGCAGGCGCAGAATCAGGATTGCGGTGCTGCCTGAAATCAGGCTTTTGTCAATGGACATGGGGCGGCCTCCTTTCTGTTATTTATATCGGTTATCGATATATTATGGGGTTATTATATATCGGTTATCTATATATGTCAAGCGGGAATTTGCAGGAAGGAGTCGAAAAGTTATAAGACGCGGAAGCAGGATGCTGGAATCATAACAGGATGAGTTCTTAAAACAGGCCTGAAATAAAATTAGGAGAAATCAGATGAGATAGCAAAGGGATATTCTGGATAGGATGAAATCTTTAGAATAAATAATGAAGTGAAATATAATTCTTATACATAACAATTTGTAATAAAATGTTATCTAAAAGCATTCTATATCAATTCTAAGTATTTTTCAAGCTTAAAGATAAAATTGGTAATAATTCCAGTATTTATTATTAAAATTGTCTTTTTTTTCCG
>CAJTSV010000003.1:36885-60358 GCA_910579075.1 uncultured Eubacterium sp. | reverse complement strand
ATAAAAGCTGATGATTTGCAGCGGTCAGCAAAACATGTAAATAATATGGCAGATTAAAGGAAATAATAACAGATTTAAATAAAATGAAGATTATATTTACTTAAAAAATATGATTAAATAGAGAAAATATGGAGGTTACAAAAAAGAAAGCAGCATAACATTTTATTACAGAATGTTATGCTGCTTCGTTCATCAGAAAGAAAAAATCTGGCAGAGGATTACAGATAGTGGCATGGAGGAAAATATGCGCGATTTAGATTATAAGAGTATTGGGATGAGAATCCGTCAGGTCCGGAAAGCAAAAGGCTGGTCTCAGGACGAGCTGGCAGGAAAATGCGGTATCAGCATGTCATTTTTAGGACATATAGAACGGGGAAGCCGGATTATGAGCATAGAAACGCTTGTCAGAATCTGTAAGGCGCTGGATGCTGGGGCAGATGAACTGCTCTGGGGGATAGCACATCCGTCTTTGGCGGTTCTTGAAATGTGGAATTCTGAGGATAAGAGCGAAGGAAGAAAATCAAGCGGACAGAAGGACAGCTATTCCATGTATGTCAGAATTATGAAGTCGGTCGCAGAGATTATGAATGAAGCCTGAGAATGAATGAAAGTAAATGGGCAGGCATGGGCGGAGGATAAACAAAAATGGAAAGTTATAATTCCTGGAAAAGGACAGAGGATATAGAAATTAATCTTGCAGAATTGCTTTTGGGGTTATGTATGAAATGGAAACAGGCTCTTGCCTGTGCACTTGTTTTTGCAGTGCTGGCAGGCGGTTATGGATGGCTGAAAAACAGGAGCAGCATGCAGAAGGTGGAAAGCGGAACAGGTGTGGACGATGAGCTGACAGAAGAAGAACTGCAGGCTGTGGCAGCAGCAGTGGAATTGGAGAATGAAACGAATGGACTGAAAGAGTATATAGAAAATTCCGTTTTGATGCAGATAGACCCATATCACAAAAATAAGGCAGTGCTGTTATACAGCGTTGATGGTGCGCAAAGGCGGGAACTGCAGCAAATAATAGAGAGTTATCTGACTTTTATAGTAAATGGCGGTGTGGCAGATGCATTAAAGGAATCCGGTAAAGGGGAGTGGGATATGGACAAGCCTTATATAGCAGAAGTGCTTTCCGCGTATCAGAGGACATATACTTCACCATATCAGATTACCGTGGATAAGTCATTTGAAGAAGCGCCCGTGGCAGAAGCATTGTTTTATGTAGAAATTATTGGAAAGAATGCTGAAATGGCGGACAATCTGGCGCTGGATATGCAGCAGGTGCTGCAGAAGCATCATGAGACAGTAGAACGTAAAGCTGGAAATCATAAACTGGAGCTTTTGGGCAGTGAAATAAATGCTGTATCTGATAATGGCCTGCAGACCTTGCAGCATGACAAAAAAGCGGCGCTCACAGCAAATTTGTCCAGTCTGAAGGGAATGACAGAATCGTTTACCAGCGGGCAGATGGCAGTATTTGAAAAATTTGCCGGGCGGGAAATTGAGCACGGGAAAGAGAATATAAACGAAGCAGTAACAGACAGCAGTCCCGGATTTGGCATGAAATATATGTTTGGGGGATTTGCCGGAGGAGTGCTGCTATATAGCTGTATTTTTGGCTGTCTGTATCTGTTTCAAAATAAAGTGAAAAGTGCAGAAGAAATAAGGCGGATTTATACATTTCCATTTTATGGAAGTATTTCATTAAAAAATAACTGGAAGGTTCAAAATCGGAATCAGGAAAAAAAGCAGATATTAAATTATTTGCGCATAGCGTGCAAGAAAAGGAAAATTACGAAATTATGTGCGGCATCAGGTTTTTTTCTAAATGATCAGGAAAAAGAATGTTTAGAAAACATGACAGAACAGCTTCAATTATGGGGCATTGATATGGTGATTGCAGAAAATGCTATGGCAGATACGTCTGTTTCGGATGTACTGGCAAATGAAGGGAATGTGCTGATGCTATGCCGGATAGGGACAACCACATATCAGATGGTTGATGAAGAAATGATGTTTTATCTTGGAAATGATATCGCTGTTGCAGGTGCAGTTGCATTTCAATGACCTGTGCTGCTGCAAGTAGAAAATGACAAGGAAGGTTTTCATGATAGTTTCGGAAATATTAAAAGAAAATCCAAAAGTATCAATTATTATGCCGGTATATAATACAAAATCAGTTCTGAAAAATACACTGGATACGGTGTTGAATCAGACTTATCAGGATTGGGAAATTATTTTGGTAGATGATTGCTCTACAGATGGAACATATGAATATGTAAAAGAGATAGCGCAGAAGGATAAGAGAATCCGGTTATTCAAGCTGAAAAAGAATTCCGGGCCGGGAACAGCCAGAAAAGCAGGGTTTCAAAAAGCAAGGGGCGGAATCATAGCTTTTTTGGATAGTGATGATTTGTGGGCAGACGATAAACTGGAAAAACAGTTAAAACTTATGCGGGACAATAATTATCAGATTACCTGTTCTGATTATGAGAAGGCAGACGCAAATGGACAGCCGCTGAAACACGTAATAAAAGCGAAAAAGCGGGCTGGCTATAAGACAGTGCTTCTGGCTTGTCCCATAGGATGTTCGACCGTTATGGTTACATCTGAACTGTTAAAAAAAGTAAAGCTGCCGGCAATACGAAAATGTAATGACTATGTGCTGTGGCTGAGAATACTTCGCGTTTATCCATATATTTATGGATTAAATGAACAGCTGGTGCAGTACCGGGTATGGCCGCAGTCCATTTCATACCATAAATGGAAGAAAATCAGGTATTTTTGGATTACATGGAGAAAATATGAACATTTATCCGTGTTTCATTCCTGTATGCTGCTTCTTATCTGGACTGTTATCAAAATACTTGGAATTAAATAAAATGTGGAGAGAAAGATGAAAGTACAGGTACTGGCCGCAGCTATGCAGCAAAATGATTATCGCTTGCTTGAAAGACTGAATATCCAGTCAGATGCAATTATTGGAAATCAATGCAGCAGAAATTCAATTGAGACATTTGAATGGAAAGGACATAAAATTACATATCTGAATTTTGCAGAAAAGGGAATAGGATTAAACAGGAATAATGCCTTAATCAGGGCAGATGCAGATATTGTTCTGTTTGCGGATGATGATATGGTATATGCGGATGGTTATGTTTCACTTATCAAAAAACAATTTCGAAATCATCCAGATGCAGATGGGATAATCTTTAATATTACGGAATCTGATTCTGAATATTATAAAAGATATGTGATACAAAAAGAAATGAAGGTTGGATATTTTAATTTTCTGCGATATGGAACGGTCCGTATCGCTCTCAGGCTAAAAAGCATTAAAGAAAACGGAATATATTTTAACCAGT
This sequence comes from uncultured Eubacterium sp., assembly GCA_910579075.1. GTDB lineage: Bacteria > Bacillota > Clostridia > Lachnospirales > Lachnospiraceae > Eubacterium_J. Next base: position 56,996 of record CAJTSV010000003.1, on the reverse strand, counting down.
GTTTCGGCGGAGGATGTGAGTATCGTCATGGTGAAGATAATATTTTTATATGCGACTGTCTGAAAAAAGGATTAAAAATATATGCAGTGCCGGCTGCTATCGCTGCTTTGACGGGGGAAAGGGAATCTACATGGAATAAAGGATATGACAATCAGTTTTTTTATGACCAGGGAAAGCTGTACAGGATTATAAGCAGAAAATGGTGGAGGATTTTGTGTCTGCAGGACGCATTGCGCCATCAGAAAATGTATAGCAGAGCATGGCGTGATTCATACAGGCTGATGACGAAAGGCAGGTTTAACAGATAGGAGAATTGTGAAAATGTGGCCATATTTTTTGCCGGTTGTAATTATTTTTTTCATGCAGTTTCGGTATTTGAATGTAAGAATGAAAAATGGTGAATTATATAAACTGATATTTTGTGCAGTCCTGCTTCTTCTGCTTGCAGGGATGAGAGGAAATGATGAGGGAGACTATTTTAATTATATTGAATGGGGCAGGGAAATACGGACATTTCAAGATGTTTTGCATAAGCCTGGCTTTCCGCTTGAAATTGGGTACCGGTTTTTAGCCTGGATAATTGGCAGTCTGCATCTGCCTGCCCAGACGATTGTTATAGCGATGAATCTGATTAGCATATGCTGTACATGTATTGCTATCAGAAGATATTCTTCGGACTATATGCTTTCGGTCTTCATGTTTCTTCCGTTTTTTTATTCATTTGATATGCATGCAGCAAGAACCGCGGCAGCAATGGGAACCTCCATGTTTTCATTGGAATATGTAATGAAGAAGAAACCTGTGCATTTTTTAGGGGTGCTGCTTCTGGCATCAGCATTTCACAAAGAAGTATGGATACTGGTATTTTTATACCCATTGATGCATGTAGAGATTCCGTTAAAGTGCGGGAGCCTGGTGCTTGGCGCGGAGGCGGTATTTGTGTCTTTATTTGGGGTAGATTCCATGATGCTTCTGCTGATGAAACTGCCATTACTGATTCAGTTTCGCGGAAAGTATATCAGATATTCGTCAGGAGCCGATTATGGGTATGCAATGAAGCTTTATGACCCAAGATTTATTTTGTATTATATGATTTTTGCTGTTTCCAAAATGTGGATAAAACAGCCGTCGAAAATAGAAAAGTTATTTATAAACAGTTCTTATTTTTGTATATTCCTAATGATTTTTTTTAGTGAGCATACTATTTTTGTACACAGGCTGGCTTCTTTTTATCAGATATATTCTATTTTGCTGGTACCGGCTGCATTAAAACATAAATTCAGGAACGGAAATATTCAAAATACAATGAGCAGATATGCGGGCTGTATCAGGTTAAAATTAATATCGATTGGGATGTTTGCGGTAATGGCCTGTGCTTATGCCTACAGGCTTGCAAGACAGGCGGAATACACAATATTCAGCCTGATGTACTGGCATTCATAATAACAGACTGGGGGATATTTAAATGATTATTACAAGAGCGCCGTTTCGGGTAAGTTTTTGCGGAGGCGGCAGTGACCTTCCTTCTTTTTATGAAAAATATGGCGGATGCGTGCTCAGTACTACGATACGGAAGTATATGTATCTGACGATTCACAAGTACTTTCATAAAGACAGGATAAGCCTTAAGTATTCGGAACATGAAGATGCCACAGCATGCCAGAATATCCGGCATAAATATTTCAGGCAGTGCCTGAGCGATTTTCATATAAATGGAGTGGAAATTACATCGGTAGCAGATATTCCGGCGGGAACAGGGCTTGGTTCATCCAGCAGCTTTACAGTGGCACTCCTGCATCTTCTGCATACATATCGTGGCGAGTATATTAGCAAATATAAGCTTGCAAAAGAAGCCTGTGAGGTTGAGATTGAGAAACTGGGAGAGCCTGTCGGGAAGCAGGACCAGTATGCAGCTGCATTTGGAGGATTAAATTTTTATGAGTTTCTGCCTTCTGGCTTTGTAAATATAGAGCCCATTATTATGAAAAAAGAAAGCTATCGGAGACTGGAGCAGAACCTGATGATGTTTTACCTGGGAGGCGTTCATTCTGCGTCTGAAATATTAAAAGAACAATCAGAAAATTTGCAAGAAAAGGAAAAGGCCCGGATGCAGATAGAAATGTGCCATCTTGCAAGAACCTTAAAGGAAGAATTCCAGAAAAACAATGTAGATGCGGCAGGAGAGCTGCTGCATGAGAACTGGATGCTGAAAAAAACGCTCGCAGACGGCATTACAAATCCATGGATTGACGATGTATATGAACATGCGAGAAACGCTGGGGCTGCAGGCGGAAAGCTGCTTGGAGCCGGAGGAGCAGGGTTTATGCTTTTTTATGTACCCGAAAACAGGCACGGGGCGGTAAGAAAAGCATTATCTGAATTTCGTGAACTTCATTTTGAAATGGATAATGCTGGAGCATCGATTATTTATGTTGACAAAGACTTTGGATGAAATGTGAAATTTCAGAAACTGTATTAGGATGCAGTTTTGCTGGGAAAGGCAGGAATATATGAATATTTTAGCTGCAGGGGGTGCTGGTTTTATCGGGAGCCATCTCATAAAGGAACTGATGAAAGCCGGGCATTTTGTTATCTGCGCGGATAAACTGGAAATGGGCAGCCAGAACATTCGAAGTTTGCTGGATAAAGGTGGAAATCGTTTTCGTTTTTATAAGATGGACTTAGCAGAACAGGAAAATGTCAGCCGGATGTTTCGGGAAAATAAAATTGATGCCGTGTACCATCTGGCTGCTAATTCGGATATTCAAAAGGGCGGAGTTTATCCGGAAACTGATTTTCATAATACATTTCTTACTACAAAAACAATATTGGAAGGAATGCGTGAAAATGGCGTAAAAAAACTTTTTTTTGCATCCACTTCCGCTGTTTATGGAGAAATGCCAGATACAGAGCTGTCAGAGACGACAGGAGGATTAAAGCCGGTTTCGTATTATGGAGGAGCGAAGCTTGCCTCAGAAGCATTTATATCTTCTTATGCTTCTATGTGTGATATGAGTGCTGTTATATTCCGTTTTCCGAATGTAATCGGCCCGGGGCTGACACATGGTGTTATTTATGATTTTATTCGAAAACTGGATAGAAATCCGAAGGAGTTAGAAATTCTTGGTGATGGAACACAATGCAAGCCGTATATTTATGTTTCAGATTTAATAGAAGCAGTGCTTCAGGTTACACAGCAATGGAATTCAGGATTGGAAATATATAATTTGTCTGTAAATGGAAAAGGAACTGCTGTTTCAGAAATTGCAGAAGCAGTATTCGAAGAACTGGGCCTGAAAGACGTGAATATTCATTATACGGGTGGTGACCGTGGGTGGAAAGGTGATGTGCCAAAATTTCAGTATGATATTTCTAAAATACTGTCTGTGGGATGGCTGCCTGAATATTCTTCAGATGAAGCAGTGCGGCAGAGCATCCGGGATGAAATAGCCGGAAGGAGTATATTGTGACGGCTGTAATTATGGCTGGGGGGAAAGGAACAAGGATGCAGCAGGTGCATACAGACATTCCAAAGCCGATGATTCCAGTGCTTGGCAGGCCGGTGCTGGAATATCAGATAGAAAGCCTGAAAAAGAGCGGCATTGTTCAGATATTTATCATTACCGGTTATTTAAAAGATGTAATTATCAGATATTTTGGTAATGGAAGCCGCTTTGGGGTTCAGGTTCATTATATTGAGGAAGAACAGCCTTTGGGCACAGCCGGTGCACTTTTTTATTTGAGGGACAAAATCAAAGATGATTTTTTGCTGTTATTTGGAGATTTGATGCTGGATGTAGATTTTGTACGCTTCGTAAAATTTCACAGGCAGCATAATGGATGTGTTACCTTATGCGCTCATCCGAATACACATCCATTTGACAGTGATTTAATAGCAGCGGATGAAAGTGGATGTGTAAGGCAGATTTTGTTAAAAGACAGACAAAGGGATTTTCTATATCATAATTTTACGAATGCGGGATTATATTGCATGAGTCCGGAAGTTTTCCAATGTGTTCCGGTTCCTGCTAAAAGGGATTTGGAGAAAGATGTTTTAATCCCCCTGATAGAACAATCAGCAGTCTATGCTTATAAAACAACCGAATATATCAGGGATATGGGAACACCGGACAGACTAAGGAAGACAGAAGAAGATGCCGGAAATGGGATTATAACGAATAAAAACCTTAGAAACAGCCAGAAAATTATCTTTCTTGACAGCAGCGTGATATTAAAGAATCGTACAGAAGTTCTGCCAGGGACAGCAAATGCAGTAAAGAGAATTAATGCTTCAGAATATCTGGCTGCAGCAGTTGTAAATCTGGAGGGCATATATGCTGATGAAAAGTTTATTGAGATACAGAAAATAATAGAAACAGAACTTGGAAATCAGGGTGCTTATTTAGATATGTTTTTAAAATGCTATTATGGGTCTGAAATGAATTTTCGGAGTATTAAGACGGAAAAGAAAGACTTCCAGAATTTCGATGAAATGCTGGCCTGTGTTCGAACATTCTATCATATTGAAGCAGCATCCGCATGGTATGTGCAGCAGGCTGGCACAAAGCTTCGTACCTGTTATCAAAATGGTACGGAGTGTGTATGGTCAGATTCAGGAGCATACAGAAATACATATGACTTTCCATATGCAGTAAAAACGATTTTAAGCAGATGAACAGATGATAGTTCAGAGTAAAAAGGGAAGGTGGTATCTGGTGGATTATAGAAATCTGATTCAGGAATATCTGGACAGGGAAATTTGTGTAATTAAAAATCTGAATATTGAGGACATTCATACAGTTATCCATGTGCTGGAGGATGCAAGGCTGGCAGGAAAACATATTTTTACCTGCGGGAATGGGGGAAGTGCTGCTACGGCCAGTCATTATTGCAGTGATTTTAATAAGGGAGTCAGTCTCAAGCTCAGTAAAAAATATAATTTTGAATGCCTGAGTGATAATACTGCAACTATGATGGCTGTGGCAAACGACATCGGTTATGAGGAAGTGTTCCGCTTTCCTCTTGTAAATAAGATGGAAAAGGATGATATTTTGATAGGCATATCTGGCTCTGGAAATTCGGAGAATGTTGTCCGAGCCATGGAATATGCAGGAAAAATCGGTGGAAAGACAATTGCCATTACTGGCTATGACGGAGGCAGAATGAAGCAGATGGCAGATTATCATATACATGTGGATATCAATGATATGCAGATAGCAGAAGATATTCATATGATGCTTGACCATGTAATGATGCATGTGCTGACATGTGGCCTGAAATAGGTATTTATATAATGAAGAAGATTTTAATTTCGGTCTTAATGCCTGTTTTTATGGCAGATATCCGGCATTTAAAAATAGCGGCAGAGAGTATATTACAGCAGACTTACAGGAATTTTGAACTCCTTGTACTTTATGAAGGAAACAAAACGGATTTATGCTTTCCGTATTTAAAAAGTATAGCAGACAGCCGGGTAAAGGTATTGCATTTTCCAATGAAGACAGGATTGCCGAAAAGCCTGAATGCTGGAATCAGGGCAGCCCGCGGGACATATCTTGCACGTATGGATGCAGATGATTTTTCAGAACCGGAACGCTTTGAAAGACAGCTGGATTATATGGAAAAACACAGGGAAATAGATGTACTGGGCTGTGTATGCATGGACATGTCATCTCATCATCTTAGATTCAGCAAAAAGGTAAATCCGCAAGTCAGAAAGGCAAGAATGATGTTTGCAAATGCCGGAGTTGCACATCCATCAGCTTTTATCCGTAAGCGTTTTTTGGATGAGCATGGTATCTGGTATAACGAAAAAGTACAGGGGTCAGAAGATTATCATCTATGGGCTGATATTGTTATTCATGGCGGAAATATAGATATCATTCCTGAGATTCTTCTACGCTACCGGGTACATGACGGACAGGCTTCACAAAGGTTTTCAAAAAAAATGATGCAATGGGATGCGCAGGCAAGACAAAAGCAGCTGTCCAGATATGCGGATTTCAATAAGAAAGAAAAAGCAGTATTTTCGGATTTTAATAATCCGTGGTTGCAGGATATTCATATTCAAAAAACAATTGCTTTGTTTGAAAAACTAAAACAGGCCAGCCGGGAAAAGGCAGATGGAGAACAGATTTTAGAGTGTGAAATCGCGTATCAATGGATATATAAAGCAGTCAGGAGCCATAACGGTAAGATGCTGGAAATCAGGAATCTGCATAGGATATGGGTGCATGGAGCGTTTAGTTATATGATAAGTGACGTTATAAAGGCGGTTTGTGGAAAAGTGCTGCCGCGCATAAAATACCGGCAAAGGGGATAAAGCAGGCATGATAGTGATGCAGTTTCAGGGTGGATTGGGAAATCAGATGTTTGAATATGCATGTTACCGTGCGCTGGTTTGCAGGGGAAAACATGTCAGGCTGGATAACTCTTTTTATATTCGAAAGTCCTGTGCATATGCAATAGGTAAATTTCCAAATATTAAGATGAAAAGATTTAGAGGGTTTCATAATTATTTATACTTTGCAGTTATGGGTGCTTTTCGAAAAATATGCAGGTTTATTCATATGAGTTATTCGGAGAATATGGAACTGCCATATGATGAAAAAGTGTTTGAACAGAATGCAGGACTGCTTTGTGGTTATTTTCAGAATGAATATTACTTTAGGGATATCATGGAAATAATTCGAGAGGAGCTGAGATTTCCGGATGGGGAAATAAAACTCCAGGAAAAAATTCAGAAGATAGAGGATGGGTTTTATATCAGCATTCATATCAGGCGAAAGGATTATCTGGAACTGTCAGATATCTATGGCGGTATATGTGATAAGCGGTATTATCAGGAAGCAGTCAGTATTATGCAGGATAAATATCCTTTCGCAGAATTTCTGGTATTCAGCGATGATATTTCATGGGTAAAGAAAAACATGGATATTCCAAATGCGCAGATTATTCCGCGTGAATATTTTGACAGCTATGAAGACTGGTATGATATGTGCCTGATGAGTCATTGCAGGCATCATATTACTGCAAACAGTACATTCAGCTGGTGGGGAGCATGGCTGAATCCTGACAAAGGCAAAACGGTAATCTGTCCAAAACGCTGGGATAACCGGTATCTGGAGCGGGGATTGGCATGCGATGGATGGATTGCTCTATAGGAGGCAGGAAAATGAAAAATATAGCAGTGGTTTTTGGCAGAAACACAGAGTTTCATACGCTGTTTCCAAAAGAGTCTCCTTTTGTAAAAGGAATCAGGTATTGGACAAATATGCTGAAAGATGAGCTGGAAAACAAGGGCTACAGACTGATTTCTTATCTAGACATGAAAGACGCAGAGGATGTGGAAGCTTTTTTTCATTTTGACCGGTTGCGAAAAGATATTTTAAAGCAGTATTCTGGCAAATACCATATATATCTCGGATTTGAACCAGCTGTTGTAGAACCGGCACATGCTCCAAAAGTGATGTCACTGCTGGCACGGTATGTTTATGATGCAGTATTGACCCTTCACACGGATATTTCAGGAGAAAGGATTTATCCGGTCAGGCTTCCGGCTGACATATGCTTCATCAGAGAAGATGGCCGGCAGCCTGAAAAACTGGCCTGTCTGTTTAGCGGTGATAAAACTGGATTTGGTAAAGAACTGTATTCTTTGAGAAGAAAGACAATCCGTTATGCGGAAAAAAATTTTATAAATGAATTTGCTTTTTTTGGAAACTGGGGCAGGCCCTATTCCGCTTTTCGGTGTTATCAGGGATATACGGATGACAAACGAAAGGCAGCGGAGCCGTATAAGTTTTGTTTTTGCTTTGAAAATGAATATGGCATGCGGGGGGGGGTATCAGAAAAAATTTTTGAGGCTTTGTGTATAGGAACTGTGCCTGTATACATGGGGGCTAATGATATTTTGGAATATGTTCCCAGAGAATGTTTTGTGGATTTTCGTAATTTTCAATCTTTAGAACAATGCTTCCGGCATCTGAAAAGTATGTCAGATGAAGAATATAAAAGGTATATATCTGCAATACGTGCGTTTATGACATCTGAAAATACCAAAAATCAATATTCTGCACAACATATGGCGGACACATTCATTCAGATTTGCAAAGAAAAAAATATTCATAAAAGCAGAAGACTGTATCTTGCTGATATGTATAGAATTGTTCGAAAGGTGTATGTGGTATTTTGCAGGCTGAAACGGTTATTAACATAGTACTGGCAGAAAGGGTGATAAGACTGGGTTTTCTTAGAAAGATTTATTCAGGTGTTTCCAGAATGCATTATGAAAAGAATAATATTTTAGATAAGACAAGCTGTGTCAGGTCTCATTGTTATCTGATTCGCTCAAAGCTTGGATATCATTCGAGCTTAAATAGCCGGTGCAGCCTGGCATATGCTTCAATTGGAAATTATACACAGCTCGGGCAGTATGTGCTGGTCAATCCAAGGGACCATATTTATCAAAATTTTATGATAGCGGATGACATTTATACAGCTGGTGAAGAAGCTTTTGAAAAAGGACTGGCAGAGTTTGGAGGGTATCAGGTTAAAATAGGACATGATGTCTGGATTGGAGACCGGGCAATTATATTATCACATGTTGAAATTGGAAACGGGGCAGTTATTGCAGCAGGTTCTGTTGTGACAAAGTCAGTGCCTCCCTATGCGGTTGTCGGGGGGGGGCCGGCACGGTTTATTAAGTGGCGGTTTCCAGAAGAAACCGTGCTGAAAATGGAAAGATTGGCCTGGTATAACTGGACCATCGATAAAGTAATGCAAAATAAACATATGCTGGAGGAACTGGCAGGGTTTCAGATGATTAAGTATATGGAGGACTATTGTGCGAGAAAAAAAGATATGGAAATATTTTAATGAGCGTGAATATCAGCTATGAGGACAAAAAAATCCTTTATTAATATGCTGGCAAGCATATTTGTTGCGATAGAAATAACCCTGGCAGGGATGTTTAACCGGAGATTTTTTATTCAGAATCTTTCTATGGAATATCTGGGGTGTAATGCTGTGTTCAGCAATGTTTTAGAGCTATTATCTGTTGTATGCTGCGGAGCATCTGCGGTAAGCTATCTGGCTGTCAAAGCAATGGCACGGGATGACAGGAACAGCATTCAATGTGTCTTTCAGATGATACATATTTATCAATGGGTTTCTTGCGGGCTGCTGGCATCTGCTGGGTGTGTTCTGGCGTTTATTTTTCCGGGTTTTCTGCAAAACACGACTGCTTTTTCATGGGAGTTTCTTCAGCAGGTATATCTGCTTTTTCTGGCAGATATCTGCCTGTCTAATTGGAGCGGTTTTACCGGGAGTCCAGGGTATTATGACTGCATGATTAAGGCGTCTCAAAATATGGCAGTCTGTTCTGTATTTGATTTTATTACAACTAACATTTATATGATATTGCAGTGTGTGATTCTTGTTTATACGAAAAATTATCTCCTTTATTTAGGAATCGGGTCAGCTGCGAAAATAGTTTATATTATTCTGACACGAAATTATTGCTATAAAAAATTTCCTTATCTGCGTCAAAAAACAGCTGTCACATGGGAACAGATGAAAGAAACAAAGCTGTTTTCGGAAATACGAAATAATCTGGTTGTCACAATCGCTGCAGTTGTTTTTAACGGAACAGACAGCATTGTAATTACCAGTACCTTGGGAATTACAATAACAGCATTGTATAGTAATTATCAGGTGCTTTATAATCAGCTTCGCAGGCTGGCAGGAAAATTTTTAAATGGCATGTCCGTTTCTGTTGCTGATTTTCTGCATAAGACATGTGAAGATGAAAAAAAACGGACACTTTTTTACCGGGTTCAGTTTTTGTGCGCAATTACAGGAATAATATGCTGCTGCGGTCTGTATGGACTGGCACAGCCGTTTATTTTTTTATTTTTTGGCAAGGAACTGCTTTTAGAGCTGAAAGTTGTATTTGTTCTTTCACTTTTGCTGTTTCTGATTATTTTCAGCATAGGGTGTGCGATGTTCCGGCATGCTATGGGAAAATACTGGATTGACAGAAATTACCAGATGGTTTCAGCGGCTGTAAATCTTTTGCTGTCTGTTTTACTCGCGAAAAGAATTGGAATAGAAGGGATTTTGCTTGGAACAATAGCTGGGTCTCTGATTGCGACACAGGGGTATTTGAAAGTTATCCGAAAAGAAGCCATTGTGACTTTTACGTACAGGGAATGGTGGATGCAGGGATGGTTATGGTCTTTTTTTGCACTGACAGCTCTTTGTCTGTCTGATTTATCCGTTTCAAAGCTGAACTTTTCCATTCCATCCATTTGCTTGCGGGCAGTTTTTTCATTGACGGCTGCATTGTCTGTCATACTGGCGGCCTGTGCGGTTTCCAGAACGAATCGAAATTGTGCAGTATTTTATTTTAATAAGATAAAACAGGTGTTTATGAAATTTCGAAGGAGGATGAAACATGGAATCGGAAAAGAGCGGTAAATGGAAAAAGGTATTTCTGGGGTTAAAAGTGTTAGCGGGGTATCCCTTTGCTTCTCCAATGAAAAAAGCTTTTCTGCGGTTCCGCCTGACAAAAGGGGAAGAAAAGAGGCATCAGTATGATGTTGGTGAAAATGATATTATTTTTGATGTGGGCGGGTATCGGGGAGAATGGTCTGAGGCATTTCTTTCCAAAAACTGCAGGATTTTCATTTTTGAACCATTATCAGCTTTTTCTGGTTTATTAAGTGAAAAATTTGAAGCCTGCCGGAATGTTAAGGTATTTCCGTTTGGGCTGGATAACAGGACACATACAGCAAAGATTTCTTTAGAGGAAAATGGATCGTCTCAGTATCATGGAAAGGGGGGGGGTACTGAGAACGTTAGGTTTGTCGATATTTTAGAATTTATGGAACGGGAACAGATTTCTAATGTCAGGCTGATGAAAATGAATATTGAAGGCGGTGAATATGATATTTTAGAATACCTGCTGGATAAAAAACAAATAAACAGGTTTGAAAATATACAGGTTCAGTTTCATGACATTCCGGAAATTAATGGTAAACAGCGAATGAAAAAAATATGGAAACGCCTGGAGAAAACACATACATTGGAATGGGCTTACCGTCCGTTTATTCATGAAAGCTGGAAAATAAAAAATAACAGACGGTCATGGAAATGAGGAGATTAGATTCATGAAAAGAGCATTAATAACAGGCATTACCGGACAGGATGGCTCCTTTCTGGCAGAATTATTGTATGAAAAAGGCTATGAGGTACATGGGATGTTAAGGCGCTCATCTTTATCAAATACAGTGCGGATTGAACATCTTATTAAAAAAGATAATATTATGCTTCACTATGGAGACTTGACGGATTCTTCTTCTGTCGTGCGGATTATGGCAGAATGCAGGCCTGATGAAGTTTACAACCTTGCAGCACAGAGCCATGTTGCAGTCAGCTTTGAAGCGCCTGAATACTGTGGGGATGTAGCTGCGCTGGGGGTATTGAGGATATTGGAAGCTGTAAGAATGCTTGGAATGGAAAAATCCTGCCGTATTTATCAGGCATCTACGTCTGAGCTGTATGGACGGGTGCAGGAAATTCCACAGGATGAACAGACACCGTTTCATCCTTATTCACCGTATGCAGTAGCAAAACAGTATGGCTACTGGATAGTCAGGGAGTATCGTGAAGCTTATGGTATGTTTGCAGTAAATGGAATTTTATTTAATCATGAGAGTGAGCGCCGGGGTGAGAATTTCGTAACAAGAAAAATTACGCTCGCAGCAGGAAGAATTGCGTGTGGTTTACAGGAAAAACTATATCTTGGAAATCTGGATTCCAGAAGGGACTGGGGATATGCCAGGGATTATACAGAGTGTATGTGGCTGATGCTTCAGTATGAGAAACCGGAAGATTTTGTAATAGCTACGGGTGTGCAGCATACGGTACGTGAGTTTGCAGCTCTTGCATTTCAGCATGTGGGAATCGATATAGAATGGCAGGGAGATGGTGTAAACGAGAAGGGTATTAACAGGCATGATGGGAAAACCATTATAGAAGTGAGTCCTCAATTTTACAGGCCGACGGATGTTGTGGATTTATGGGGCAATCCTGCAAAAGCACGTAAACTGCTTGGATGGAATCCACAGCAGACCAGTTATGAGGAACTGGTAGGAAAAATGGCGGAGCATGACTGGAAGCTGGCAAAGGAGGAAGCAGCTGGAAAGCATGCAGGAGGTAAATTCCCGCAGGAAGAAGCCGGCTTTTCTGTAACAAATCATTTATAGTTTATGAAAGGAGAAGACATGCTTTGATGGAAAGAAGTGCAAAAATTTATGTTGCAGGACATACGGGAATGGCTGGCTCGGCCATTGTCCGGGAGCTGCACAGACAGGGGTATCACAATCTTATCCTGCGGACGCATCAGGAACTGGATTTAACGCGCCAGCAGTCTGTGGAAACATTTTTTCGGGAAGAAAAACCGGAATATGTGTTTCATCCGGCAGGGAAGGTCGGCGGAATTGCAGCAAATGCCAAATCGCCGGCAGATTTTATGTATGAAAATATGATGATGGAAATGAATGTGATACATGCTGCCTTTAAATGCGGGGTAAGGAAGCTGGAATTTCTCGGGTCTTCCTGCATTTATCCGCGCATGGCTCCGCAGCCGATGAAGGAAAGCTGCCTGCTTGCATCCAGCCTGGAAGAAACAAATGAAGCCTATGCGCTTGCAAAAATCAGCGGGCTGAAATACTGCAGCTATCTGAACAGGCAGTATGGTACAGATTTTATATCAGTGATGCCGACGAATCTGTATGGGCCGAATGATAATTACCATCGGGAAGACAGCCATGTGCTTCCGGCTCTTATCCGCCGTTTTCATGAAGCGAAGGCAAATGGAGAGGAAAGCGTTGTCTGCTGGGGTGACGGCAGCCCGCTGCGTGAATTTCTCTATGTTGATGACCTTGCAAATCTCTGTGTGTACTTAATGAACTGTTACAGCGGGGATGAGACTGTAAATGCTGGAACCGGGCGGGAAATAAGCATACGCAGACTGGCGGAAATCGTGGCAGGGATTACCGGATTTGAAGGAAAAATTGTCTGGGACACAGAAAAGCCGAACGGCACGCCCAGAAAGCTGCTGGATGTGTCGAAAGCAGCCGGACTTGGCTGGATTTATCAGACAGAACTGGAAGCCGGAATCAGGCTTGCTTATCAGGATTTTTTGAATCATTCTGTGAGGGAAAGCAGGAAGTAAATTCAGGGTACCAATGTAGATGGAGGGATAATGTGATAGAATTTTTCGGGCCATTATTTTTTATAGTGAATATGTCTGGATTGCTGGTTTTGATTTTTCGGGAAAGAGTGGAACGAATGATTCCGCTGGCATTTATTTTTTCAGCTCTCATGCTGTTTCCATTTGGATTTTTATGGCAGCTTACATTTGGGGTATACCTGCTGGCGGGGGTGAGTTTTATTTTTCCGGTGTGGCTGCTTGCGGAAAAAATATGTCGAAAAAAAGCAGATGTAAAATGCAAGGAGCTGTTTTTTACATCAGGATTGGTTATGTTTTTGATGATATACAGTGCTGTTTATTTTCTGAATATCAGGAGAGACCTTAATTCCTGGGATGAATTCTCATTTTGGGGGCCTAAAATAAAAGAAATGCTGCGGCTGGACACTTACTATAGTGTCAGGGAAGCAGCACCGCATTCCCACCAGGATTATCCTCCTGCCATGCAGCTTATTGAATTTTTGTGGTGCAGGCTGAGCGGGGGAATTTACAGGGAGAGGTCAATATACCGGGCATTGCAGACGTTTTTGCTCAGTCTGTATCTTCCGGTATTTGAAAAAATGAATATGCAGAAGGGAAAACATATTCAGGCTGTTATCCGTATGATATTTGCTTCATTTGTTGTAATGCTTTGTCCGCTTGTCATGGATTCTTATTTAATATTTTATAATCAGATAGGTGTTGATTATGCACTTGCGTTACTTATGGCGTATATGATTGTGAATATTGTAATTACTGAGAAATATACAGTGGCCTTTTTTATTCAGCTTTCGGCAGCCATGACATTTTTGATTTTGACAAAACAAATGGGACTGCCGTTATATCTGCTGTCAGCTGGTATTCTGCTTTCGTTTGTCCTTTGGCGTGAAAAAGATGTTTTTCGTGTAAAGATAAAAATGACATTTGCTGCGGCTGCAGCCTGTGTAATCCCTCTTGGTTTCAGTGGAATCTGGAACTGGTATATCAGCGATAAAGAACTTTGGCAGCAGTTTAAAATATCAGATATACATATATTTTCTTTCATTTCAATTATCAGGGGAACTGGCGGGGAGCCTTATCAGCATGAGTCATGTGTAAATTTTCTTGATAAATTACTGACACGCAGCATAGCCGATAGGCCATTTCCGATGTCTTACTGGCAGACGGCATTTTTACTGGCAGGGATTTTGATGTTTTTATATGTATGCAGGCTGTATAAAGAAAATGAAATCCTAATTTTAAATCTGCTGCTGTCTGCGGGGGCTGTGGCATATGCATTTGCAATGCTCCTTTTATATGTTTATAGTTTCGGGGCAAGAGAAGGTCCGGCTACCGCTTCTTATGAAAGATATATGGGTACTTATCTGGCAGGCTGGGCTGCAATAGCTGTTATGCTTGTGATTTATGGCATTCTGAAGTCAGGGAAATACAGGTTAAGCATGCTTGCAGTGTATGTGCTGATATGCAGTGCAGGAATTATTTCTGGTACATCAATAAAAACAATTGGTTATGGATTTTCTGGAAATGGGCAGCAGGATGACTGCCGTATGGCAGAAAATATAATTTTGCAGCATACTCCTGAAACAGCAAAAGTATTATTTGTTTCTCAGGCAAATAACGGTTTTAATTATGTCAGGCTGCGGTATTTGTGCCTTCCAAGAACAAGTGCTGGTATCAGTTTAACGGATATGACACTGGAAGATGCCAGAATGGAATTTAAAAAATATGATTATATTTATCTTCATGTAATCGATGAACCATTTAAGGAAACATATAGGACACTTTTTGACAGTGAACATTTATCAGAAGGCCAGTTATATCAGACGGTGGATGGGAGAATATGGAAGCTGGCTGCAGGGGGAGATTAAACAGTATGTGCGATATTGCAGTGCTAATACCTTGTTTTAATGAGGAAGCAACGATTTATAAAGTGGTACAGGACTTTGCATCTGTTTTTCAGTCATACGATGGCAGTGTCAGAATATATGTATATGATAATAATTCTACAGATAGTACTGCGGAACAGGCTGTAAGGGCTGGAGCAGTAGTCAGGCATGAGTATAGAAGGGGAAAAGGAAATGTTGTGCGCAGGATGTTTCGGGAAATTGAAGCGGAATGTTATATTATGGTGGATGGGGATGATACTTATCCGGCAGACAGTGCGGTGGAAATGGCTGACTTCGTGTTAAACAGACAGGCTGATATGGTAATAGGGGACAGGCTGTCGGCATCGTATTTCAATGAGAATAAAAGGCCTTTTCATAATTTTGGAAATATCCTTGTAAGAAAAAGCATAAATGCGTTATTTCATTGCGAAATTAAGGATATCATGACGGGTTACCGGGCGTTTAGCCGGGGATTTGTGAAAAGCTTTCCAGTGTTATCGGAAGGCTTTGAAATTGAAACAGAGATGAGTATTCATGCAATAGATAAAAATATGAATATTCAGCATGTCGTTGTCTCATATAGAGACAGGCCAGATGGAAGTGAATCCAAACTGAATACTTATACAGATGGACTTAAAGTGCTTTTTATGATTGTGAAAATGTTTCGAAATTACAGGCCGCAGACTTTTTTCTGTTCCATAGCATTCTTATTTGTACTCAGTGCAAATGTTTTCTTTTGGCCGGTATTTATAGATTTCGTCCACACTGGGCTGGTGGAAAGATTCCCAACACTCATTGTTTGTGGATTTGCAGCCATTGCATCTATTCAGTCATTTTTTGCCGGGCTTATATTAGAAAATCTGCGCGAAAAAGACCGGAGGGATTTTGAAATGCATCTTATCCAAAACAGATATGATAAAACGGAAATGATTGGGGAAAAACATAAAAAGAAAAATATGGGGGGGGGTACTTGATGAGTGAATATAGAAAACCGGTTAATGTAAAAAATGATATGGGGGGGGTACGGCCGGCTGCTTTGATAAACGGATGTCTGAGATATTTCAGCTGCTTCCATATATTCCGGGACAGTTAGAACAGTTTTTGGATGTTGGATTTGGCAGGGGACAGATTAGCGAGTATCTTGTAAAACAGGGCAAACATGTTACGGCGATTGGGCTGGAATTGGAATCTTATGGGATTATGCTGGAAAAGTACAAAAAAGACGGAATACAGCTGGTGGAAGCAGATGCAGAAAAAATGCCTTTTGAAAGTGAAACATTTGATTGTGTGATTGCATCTCATGTTCTTGAGCATGTACATAATATGGGACTGGTGCTGTCAGAGATGCGGAGAGTTTTAAAAGATGAAGGATGGCTTGTTATATTTATTCCAAGATTTACAAATTGTGTATGTGCAGGACATATTAATACCGGATGGAATCTTGGACAGCTGATGTATGTGCTTCTTTTAAATAAATTCAATATCAGGCAGGGAAAGTTTATTGAGTTTGGATATTCTTTATGTGCAATGGTAAAGAAAGAAGAATTTGATCTGCCGCCTTTACGGGGAGACCGTGGTGATATTCATATTCTGAATGAGGCGCATTTATTTCCGGCAGAAATAGAAATGAAAAATGGTCTGGCTGATGGATTTGAAGGAAATATAAAAGCGGTTAATTGGAGTGATGCTGAAGAATTAATAGCTAAATCAATTTATCCTGCGGGTAAGCTCAGGATAATTCTTGCTCTGAAAAAGATAATGGTGAGGCTGATTGGAGCACGTCAGACCAGAATGATTGGGGAGCTTCTGGTGTCTGGAAATCAGGTTAATCCTGATAAATTTATATATTGAGCAGTAACAGTGAGGGGATTTGAATTGCTGCATTGAGTAAAAATAAAATACAGATAAATATGGTTTTAAAATTGCATCTTCGATAGTGCTCATATATAATGAAATTATAACCGCAGACATTCAATTTATTACAAAGGAAGAAAACAGCAGCGTCCTGTTATGGGCAAAATTTATCAATGCAGAGCGGAAGGAGGATTTTGATATGCTGGCAGAAAAAGACCCTTATATCGAAAGTGCTTACCAGCGGCTGCAGGTTATCAGCCAGGACAAAGACAAGCGGCTGGAATATGAAGCGCGGGAAAAAGCAATCCGCGATTATAACCAGTTTTTGAAAGAAGCAGATGCGCGTGGCGAGCAGCGCGGCATACAGATAGGTGAGCAGCGCGGCATACAGATAGGTGAACACAAAAAAGCCGCTGAAATTGCAAAAAATCTGCTGGCAATGGGTATGGCAGCAGAAGCGGTTGCGGCCGGGACGGGCCTGACAGAACAGGAAGTGGAAGCTGTACGCAGGGAGGCTGCTGCTGACTGAGCCTGCAGCGGGCAGGACTACGGGACTGTGATTTCCGGCAGAAGCCGGAATTTGACTGCCGGATTGTGATTTCCGGCAGAAGCCGGAATTTATATGAATGTAATAGTCCACCGGCAGTTTTCTTTTGTGTAAATCAGTTTCACAACTTCCGTCCTGCCTTCCAGAAATATTTTGCATAAATGCTCCACGGTCTGTATGCCGGAATAGGTCTTTTCTTCTGCGGTCAGCAGTTCGATGTGGCGGATGGTATGCAGGATGCCTTCTTCATCCATAACCTTAATCAGCTTTGGAATGATTCTGCCCTGGCTGGTGAACCAGCATTCACAGGCAATTTCCCGCTGGATTCCCTGCAGCAGGCCGTGTTCTTTCTGTTCAATTATGTTACCCAGCTGGAATGCCATGGAGTCACCTTCTTATCTGTTTTCATTTTTTGCTGTCATGCCTGCAGCCGCACATGGTCAGTCTATTTTTTGCGTACTGTAATCCACAGTCCGTTTTTCTCGCGAAATCCCGCCATTTAAATGGTCAATTTTATCCTGCTTTAAGAACGAAGCGCGTAAGATAGCGTCGGAACCGAATTTTTCCCGGATGCTGTCCACAGCGTGGTCGAGCTTTTCCAGCTTCTCATAATCCGTATGGTCAAAAAGCGCAAGCTGCCGGTTTGTTCCGTCTTTTGTGACATGGCCGGTATGAACGCCGAGATGGCGTATCGGGGTGCCGTCCCAAAGCTCGTCGAACAGCCTGCAGGCGGCATGGTGGATTTCTCTTGTAATATTGGTTGCAGCCGGAAGGATGCCCTGATGCGAGACACTGCTTAAATCGTGAAAGCGGATGCTGACGGAAACCAGCTGAATGCGTGCCTTGTCCCGGCGCAGCCGCCCGCCAATGGTTTCTGACAGCGAAAGCAGCACCATTTTTGCCGTGGCAGCATCGGTAACGTCAAAGGCAATCGTTGTGGAATTGCCATATCCCTTGCTGTCTGCCGGTTCGGGTTCCACGAGCGATACATCCCGTCCGTTTGCAAAATTCCAGATGACTTCGCCATGCTTTTTCAGGACGGATTTTAATATCTGGACATCTGCGCCGGCAAGCTCCCCAATTGTCCGTATACCGAGTCCATGCAGCTTTTGCTCCGTTGCGCTGCCGACAAAAAATAAGTCCCGGACGGGCAGCGGCCACATTTTTTCCCGGATATCTTTTAAAAATAAGGTATGCACCCGATTTGGTTTTTCAAAATCACTGGCCATTTTTGCGAGCAGCTTTTTATCCGAAATGCCGACATTTACGGTGAAACCGAGTGTATGGTAAATTTCATCCTTAATGGCTGTTGCAGCGACAACGGGCGGGCCGAAAAGCAGCTGCGTGCCTGTCATGTCCATAAAAGCTTCGTCGATGCTGTACTGCTCTGTTTTATCGGAATATTTCTTTAAGATTTCCATAAAGGCTTTGGAGTTTTTTTCATAAAGCTCATAGTTCGGCGGCACCAGCCTCAGGTGCGGGCATTTGCGAAGGGCATCTACAACGGGCTCCCCGGTCTTTATATGATATTTTTTTGCGGGAATGGACTTTGCAAGTATAATGCCGTGGCGTTTCGAAATGTCTCCGCCAACGGCAGAGGGTATCGTCCGCAGGTCCACCGTTCCGCCCAGATGCCGGATGCGGCAGGCTGCTTCCCAGGATAAAAATGCACTGTTTACGTCGATGTGAAAAATTACTTTTTGCGGCATGACGGCCTCCTGTCTGAAATAGTATCTGCGTGCGGGCATGGATTTATTCGTGCCGGATGGAATTGCAGAGCGATTTTGCTGAAGAACTGCACAAATCTGCAGCAATTCGAGAATGATGAAAAAGTCTCTGGCAAACCGGGCATAAATTTAGGGTGAAGGGTACAAAATGCAGATTTGGGCAGTCTGATGCGTTTTAAGCTGAGAAATGGGATATAGTATGGTAGCCGGATAAATGTGTACAGGAACTGACAGCCATGTATGATTATGCAATGGAGCATGCACAGAAAGTATCTCTGTTTGGGTGCAGCAGGGGAGCTTATTTTCAGCTGCTTGCATTTGCAGATGCCGGTATAGACTGCGCATGGCTTCTTTCTCCGGTTACCGATATGGAAAGAATCATTCACAACCTGATGGATTACTGCCATATCAGCGAAGAAGAATTCCGGAAAAGGGTTTTGGTGGAAAACGATATGGAGCCTTTATATTTTCCATATTATGAATATGCGTATGTAAAAAGCTTTGCGGACAGATTTGGATGTGAGATGACGGTGCAGAAAAATGGGGGGGCACTGGTTTCATACGGAAGAAGAATTGGACTTTTTCCGTAACTGGCTGCGGGAAAGACTGTAATTCAGATATGTGGGCAGGCTGTCTGCGCGCATTCCGGCAAGCGGTTTCAGAACAATCCGTTCCCTGAAAAGTGCGAATGATTCCGCATTCCTTCCAGCAGGACTCCTGAAATGGTAATATGGCAGTATCTTATTTTTTATTATCAGGGAGGAATACTTATGTACCAGTTTACTTGCAGAAACAGACATCTGCTGAAACGATTTATGGCTGCGGCCCTGTCTGCTGTGGTG
>CAJTSV010000003.1:702-36875 GCA_910579075.1 uncultured Eubacterium sp. | reverse complement strand
CGTCGCTGCCGTATGCGCCGCAGACAGCAAGGGCAGCAGCGCCTTATGTCAGCCTGAGGACCCGCTTTAAGACGCTGCAGGCCGGGCAGAGCAACTGGATGACGCTGAAAAACAATACCATTGGCTGGAAGATTACCAAGGCAGCAACGGATGACCGGACGATTGCGATGGTATACGGCAGGAAAGAGGACGGATTTATGATTAAGGGAAAATCCGTGGAAGAACCACCGTCCGGGCAAGGCTTAAGACAGCATCCAGGAAAAAACATGCGAGCAAGATTGTAAAATGCCGGGTCAATGTCACTGCGTCACCAGAGCAGGGCCGGACTCAGGCAGTCGTAACGAAGCAGGAAGAACTTCAGGCGGCTCTTAATGAAAAAAGCATCCGCACACTGTCCATTCAGACACCGAATGCTGAAAAATTTACCATCCCGAAAGGGCTTTATACAAATGTGGAACTGACCGTTGATGCGCCTTTGGCAGATATCGAAAACCATGGCCTGTTCCAGTCCGTGACAATCCAGTCAGTGAAGCCAGATACGTGGACAGAATATGCCGTCGGCAATACGCTGCGCGTGCTGGCACAGGCTTCCAGAATTGTTGTGGAAAAAGGAGCGCGGCTAAAGTCCCTGGAATATGCAAAAGCGGACGCGAAGGCGAAGCTGGAAGTAAACGGAACCGTCGAACAGGTAATTGTCAGCGAAAAAACAGAGCTTCAAATCAGCGGTACGCCGGAAAACGTACCGGAAGTATCGGTTGAAAAATCTGCTGCCGATACGGTGATTATATCACAGGCGCCTGTTCATGTAACACTGAACGCATCCGCAGAGCTGAAGTTTTTAAAAGGCGCAGAGCAGAGTACGGTAACAGTCCGTTCAGGATTTTACAAAATCGTTAACGAGACGTCAGCATCAATCAAAGTTACAAAACCGGATGGAACGGTACAGGTGATAACGTCCACCCGGGTTCCGATTTATCAGGGCAACATTTGGTATCCATCTTATACACCGTCTATCACACCGCCTGCGACTACAGGCCCGTCGATTATTCCGACCGGACCGTCTATATCAGGGCCTGGAAATGGAGCTGGGGAAGAAGGTACGGAAGAAGACGAAAAGCCGTTTTTTTATTTCGCCACCAGGGAAGAAATGGCAGATTTTGTCTTAAAAACCATAAAGGCAGAGTCAGCGTATACCGTTACAAAACTGCCTGTGAAATTACAGTCTGATTATACGCCGGTAACTGCCTCTGCCATTTTGTCATTTCAGCTGCAGGAAGACCCGCAGGCTCTGCCGGAAGGCGTTTATGTGGAGTGGAAATGCGAAGGACTGAGCAGTAACGGCAGCGGAGACTGGGAAAGGCTTGAGGGAAGCAGCGCTAAGTTCACACTGGGCGAACTGACTCATGAGCGGGATGGAGCTTGGCCGGCATATGGGGAAAACTGTATAGGGCCTGTCGTTACGCTGCGGTTTCAAAGTGATACAATGAGAATCAGTGAACTGCCGATTGATGTGATTGTGGGAGCGATAGACACAAATCTTTTGTTTCATATGACGAGTGGAGAAATGTTTCTCCGTCGCTGGACCTATATGAAAACAAAACCGATGCCGTTAGAAAACTGTAGTGTATATGAAAAAGGGCTTCGGCCAGGTGAAACGTCTAAAGTACTTCTGACAACTATAGGTATTGACCGGGATAAATATGTGATAGATTATAAGGAGCATGACCCGCTCTAAAACGTGCATGATGGCCAGATTCTCATATGTATGACAGGGGAGTCTGGCCCTGCTGGAAAGGGGCCGGGCGACGGCCCCTTAAGCTGTATGATTGAAAAATCGGTTTCTATTTGTTTGGCTGAACAATCAGTATCATAGATTTTATTCCCGGCAGAATCTGTCCGGCAGGCGCGTACCCTGATGCTGTAAAATTCATATGTAATGGCAGCTGCTGTGTCCTGGCCGAAACTGGCAGATACAACGTTTTGCAGAGCTTCTGTTTTTGCAGGAACATTTCTGAAATCAGTGGTGCCATCTCCAAGTTCACCCGCGCCATCGGTTCCCCCCATTCTTATCGTTGCTCGCCTTGCCTGGCTGGCTATTGTTTCTGATGTTTCCTATAGAAATTGTCTGTTCCTGTGCTGCTCTTGTCTGCACGAAAATCAAAGTCTGTTTTTGAATATAAATTTCCATGCAGGCAGGATTCACACGCATGCCAGACCGTTTCAGAATCTTCCGGATGTATCTGCTGTCAGGATTGCTTATGCGATATTCATTTTGGGGTATTGCAATTTTTCCTTCGGGGGGGGGGGGTATAATGAAAATATTACCAGCCAGCTGTACAGGATGCTCGAAAATACACAGAAATGACAGGCATCAGAATGCTGAAAAGGTAATTGCTAAATGACGAGGTTATGAAAAACAGGAGGGGAGAGAGTCAGTATGAGATGGGTCAAATACCTGAAAAGGGGATGTGCAGTAACGTTAACAGCCGCACTGCTTGCCGGTGGAGCAAACTGGTATTCCCTGAAACTGAAAGCCGTCAGCTTATCCGGTCAGGAAGGACTGGCGGAGCCTGGCGGGCCGAATGGGCCTGAAGGGGAAATGCCGCTGGATGCGGATGCGCAGACAGCAGCAGACAGCATTCAGGATGAGGGAAGCACGCCGCAGGAAGCAGGCGAGCCGGAAGATGGCGGCGGGCTGGAAAAAACTGAAATACCGGAAGCGGATGATATCCATGCAGATGGGGCAGGCGGAGCGTCAGCAGTCTCACAGCTGGAGGAAAGCAGCAAAACAGAAAGTACCGTTTTTACAGAAACAGTTTCTGTGGAAGATACATTCGGGCTGGATAATGATGCGCTGTTCGAAGGCTATCTTGGCATGCTTTTTTACGGGGACTACGGGCAGATGCCCGCGTCTTTGGACCTGGAAGAACAATTTCAGCTTCTGAATGAGGATGAAAAAAAGTTTTATAAGCATTTAAAAACAAAAATCACCCAGATTGCAGAAGGAAATGAAACCAGTACACAGATAAATTTTGCTGATACAGGTGTGAAGCTGACGGCTGATTCCAGGCAGCAGCTGGATGAAAAGCTGGCAGATTTCAGGTTAAAACAGGTTTACCTGATTCTTGCGGACTGTCCGTTTGAATTGTACTGGTGTGATAAAACAGCGGGCATAAGCTTTAGCTACGGCATTTGTAACCGTATCTGGAAACAGCAACCTGAAAGATGCCACAGAACTGGACATTCAGGCATCGTTTGAAATCAGGGAGTTTACGCCACAGGAAGGCACGGCAGCCATATTATCCGGCGTAAAAGACAGCAGGAATCAGCTGGTCAAAGCATCTGCAAATCTGACCATGCAGGGCGTAT
Source organism: uncultured Eubacterium sp. (assembly GCA_910579075.1). GTDB lineage: Bacteria > Bacillota > Clostridia > Lachnospirales > Lachnospiraceae > Eubacterium_J. Next base: position 33,506 of record CAJTSV010000003.1, on the reverse strand, counting down.
TATCTGCAACAGGTTCCATGCTGGATTTAAACGGCTATGTGACAGACCGGATTGCGCGGGAAGCCGGCACACGGGATGTAAAAATTACCGTTACGGTAAAAGACAGCAGGAACAAAGTGCTCTATAAGCTGAACGTAAATAAGAACCAGCTGTCTGCCGGAAATGAGCTGTATGTATATGCGTATGAGCCTGAAACAAAGCATTATGCTATGGTGAACAGCTCCAGGTACGCGGTTTCAGATGCGCAGAGCATTGCTGTGCGGGTGCCGGATAAGGGAAATTATATCTTACTGGATAAGGCAGAAATGAACCGTGTCAGCAGGGAGATTTTAAAAACAGTAAAACTGGCAAAAACAAGCCAGACAGCAGCTCCTGGCAAAAAGGTGAAAATCAGCCTGGACAAAGGTGCAGACACACAGAGCATTGCAAAAATCACCTATACATCTTCCAATAAAAAAGTCGCATCTGTTTCCAAAAACGGGACAGTCAAAGCGAAGTCGAAGGGAACGGCACGGATAAAGGCAGCCGTTACGATGAAAAATGGAAAAACGAAAACCCTTTCCATGAAGATAAAAGTCAGATAAAGGATGACAGGAGAAAGCAATAGAAACAGAAAGGACAAAAAATCATGAAGGCCAAAAAACAGTTTTTTATCTGGCTTGCTGCTGTACTGCTTGGAATTGCCTGTCTGCCGGGCTGGCCCGTACAGGCAGCGGCTGTGCCATCCCTGTACGCATCCGCTGATAAAACCGCCGGGCAGGAGGTGGTAAATGTCCGGGTATCGCTTGCCAATAATCCGGAAATCCATACACTGAAATGTTCACTTGCTTACGACAGCAGCATCCTGCAGTATGAAGACAGCACATGGAGCAGCGCTTTTTCACAGAGTGATATTACAAACGCATCTGATACCGGAGGGGCGGTAAACCTGTCTGTTATCAGCAGCGGCAGCTATGGCTCGGATGGGAACATTGTAACCGTGCGTTTTCGGATGCGCCAGGAGACAGCAGCGCTTCCGGTTACCTTATCGTTGCAGGAAATGACGGATATCGATTTGGAAGCTGTTTCGGACTGTCAGGTTTCCAGCGCCGTAAGAATGCACGGTGCTGGAAGTGCAAATAGTGGAACGGGAAGTGCAAATAGTGGAACGGGAAGTGCAAATGATGGAACGGGAAGCGCAGATGATGGAACGGGCATTGTAAATCATGGAACGGGCACAGCAGACAAATCTGGACAGAGTGAAACAGCAGCCGCAGAGGATTCTGGCAAGGACGAAGCCGCAGGCAATTCCGGCCAGAACGGAGCAGCAGGCGATTCCAGTGAAGGTGAAACAGATATTGTGGAAAATTCAGGACAGAAGCAAGACGGTACGGCAGGCAATTCCGGTTCCGGCGGAACGAGCGCCGCAGAGAGTTCCGGACCGGCAGGCACGGGAAGTGTGGGAAGCTCCGGTAAAGCAGAGAGTTCCGGATTGACTGGAACGGGAAGTACAGGAAGCTCCGGTAAAAAGGAAGCGGCGGATGGCTCAAAGGAAGCTGGCACAGGAAGTGCAGCAGTACCAGGCGAAACAGAAGGCCGTGGCGGTTTTGAAATAAACGAAGCCGCACAGGATGGAAAAGCATCAGGTAAAACAAAATCTGCAGGCAGTTCAGCACAGGCCGCCGGCAATTCCAGGCCGGATGCGAATTATAAGACAGGTGCAGGCATTGGAAAAGATGCTTATTTAATTCTGGCAGTTTTGTGCGGCATTCTGGCCCTGGCAATATGGAGCAGAAAATCATTTAAATAATCATAAAGAAAGACGGAGCTGCCGCATTACGAAAAATAATACAAGATATCGTTTCTTTCAATCGTTTTTGATTCGATATCCTGTATATGATTTGATTCGAGCGGCAGCCCTGTCTTTTTTTCGCTGCGCAGCAGAAGTTTTCCGTCTGTTTCTTCGGATAAGCCAGTCATGATGATTTTAAAAATATGAAATCCCGGGTTTTATTTTTAGAAAGGACAGAAAAAGGAAAAAAATGTTGATTAAAAATGCTGGAATCGATACAATAAGGGTAAGCAATTCTGTGCTGGCAGACTGTCTGCCGCTGATAATTTTCAGGAAGACGAGCTTTGTTCAATATTTAAAATAGAGAGAATGGAATATGATGATTGATGAAATTTCGAATGCAGTAAAAAGAATAACTGTTAAATACTCTATCAAAAAAGTGACATTGTTTGGTTCAAGAGCAGATGGAACAAACAATGATAACAGTGACGTGGACTTGATTATAGAATTTAAAAAACCTGTTTCATTAATTACCTTATCCATGGTGCAGATTGAATTAGAAGAAATGCTGGGAGTAAAAGTGGATGTGATTCATGGGCCGGTTATGCCAGATGACTTAATAGAAATTCGCAAGGAAGTGGTATTATATGCAGCATAGGGATAAAATTACTATATGGAAGATTATTGAGGAAATAGATATAGGAATTGAGCTTTTAGGAACATTTTCACTGGAACAGTTTTTAGAGAATGAGATGTTGAAGCGGGCATTGGGAATGACATGTATTAATATTGGAGAATTAGTGAAAGTTGTTACAGATGATTTAAGGCACCAATATAATACGTTTCCTTGGAAAGCAGTTGCGGGGATGAGGGATATAACGGCACATAGATAGCAGACATTGCGTATGGAAGATGTATTCTGTGTCTGGTATTCAATGGCAGGGAAATAATATAAAAGGTTAAGGAACAGCATGGTCTGTAATTTTACCGGCTGCAAGTTATAAATATCTGCTGATATCATGCTGTTCTATCACGTTTTTTCCTAACAGTGTGATTGCCTGTCGGGGACATTTATTTACGCAGCGGTAACACATGGTACATTTGCTGTCTGAAACAGCAATTCCATTTTTTACAGCAATGTTTCCCATAGGACACAGCTTTTCGCATAAACCACAGCCAATACATGCCAGGGGATTGATTTTTAACTGATTCGAATAAGCCTGGGTTTTCCAAAAAAAGTACAGTCTCTGTCCAAACAGCCCTGCCAGGTGGCATGCGGTGCCGAACCCTTCTTGAGGCGGTTTTTCATTTTTTATGCTGCGCACGGCTTTGCATATTTTTTCCCCTGCATTGCTTATGATTTTTTGATTCTGTTCAAAGCTGCGTTTTAATACTTTCTCATCACAGATACTGTCTGGCATTTTCAGATGCAGTCCGCCCATGATAGTGGCACCGTATTTTTTTAACAGCCGTGCAGATACCCCTGTGCCGTCACCGCTGAAAAGCCCCATGGTGGCAATGATAAAAACAGTTTTTCCCTTCCAGATATGCCGGTTATGCACAATAAAATCCCGCATTATTTTAGGAAGACTGCTATACTGCACCGGATAACCGATTACCAGCTCCTGGTCGTTTTTTATCTGCTCTGGAGTTTTCGAATCTTCAATAGAAAATGAATTTTTCTCATCGCCATATTCTTTTAAGAATGTATCAACACAAAATTTTGTGTTCCCTGTTCCGCTGAAATAGATTCCTGTCATTTCCTGTCACCATCCCTGCCGCCAGCTTTCTGCCTGCTGTTTTATTATATAGGTATTTCCTTAAAAATGGAAGCGGTTCTTTGCGTTGAAAGAACTGAAATTTTATGCTATGATGAAAAAAATGCACAACACAGTGTTTGAAAAATACTGCTGGAAAGCAGTAAAAAGGAGAATATGCAAGATGAACAGAATTCTGCTTGTAGAAGACGACAAAGAAATCAGCACCATGCTGAAAAATTTCCTGACAGCCGAAAACTTTGAAATTACCACGGCACCGGACGGGAAACGTGCCTGTGAGGAATTTTTTGCAGGAAATTTCAGCCTGGTGCTGCTGGATTTGATGATACCGGAATTAAACGGCATGGAAGTCATGGAAAAAATCAGGGAAAAAAGCACTGTCCCGATTATCATTCTGTCAGCGAAAGACACCGATTCCGATAAAACGCTCGGCCTGGGCCTGGGTGCGGATGATTATATCACAAAGCCATTTTCTGTTACCGAGGTGCTGGCGCGGATAAAAGCAAATATCCGAAGGAGCACACAGTATACCGGAGGCGTTTCGAGTGAACCGCAGCTGCTGGAAGCAGGAAGCCTGGTTATGAACCTGAACGATTATTCCGTAACGAAGGATGGCAGCAGTATCGAACTCACATCTAAGGAATTCGAAATTCTGAAATTATTTTTGAAAAATCCCAAAAAAGTGTATACAAAAGAGCAGATTTATTCCCTTGTATGGAACGATGCATATTTTGGCGATGAAAATGCCGTAAATGTGCATATCAGCAGGCTGCGCAATAAAATAGAAGAAAATCCCCGCAGGCCGGAGTATATTATGACTGTATGGGGAATCGGATATAAGTTAGGAGATAAGAGAAATGAATAATCAGGCAGCGGTATGTTTTCTTATCGTTCTTGCAGCCGGACTGGTTTTTCTTGTTTTGTACCAGCAGTATGCATTCCGCAGGGGAATCCAGTCACAGCTAAAGCAGGTAAATAAAAAGCTGGAAGAAATCGCGCGCACAGGCGGTGATGAAAAGGTTATGGTATTTACAGGAAATCCCGTTATGATGGAGCTTTGCAGGCAGATTAACAGGATGTTAAACGAACGGCAGAAAATAAAGGCAGATGTAAAAAAAGGAGAAATTTCTTCCAGAAAAATGCTTGCAAATATTTCCCATGATATCAAAACGCCTTTGACCGTAATACTCGGTTATCTGGAAATCATGCGCCTTGGGGGTTCGGATAACGCGATGCTGAAAAAGGCAGAAGAAAAAGCCGGACAGACCGTGGATATGATAAACCAGTTTTTTACGCTGGCAAAACTGGAATCCGGCGATATGGACATCGAATTTTGCAGGCTTGATATCTGTGAGCTTTGCCGCCGGAATGTGCTGGAATTTTATGAAATTTTAGTGCAGAAAGGCTTTGAAGCAGAACTGTCGATACCCGAAGCAGCAGTGTTTGTATGGGCAGATGAAAGCGCGCTGCAGAGAATCCTTCACAATTTACTGTCAAATGCCGTGCGCTATGGTGCTGATGGCGGCTATCTGGGTGTTTTTCTGCGCCAGGATGACAGCCGTGTCTATATCGATGTAGCAGACAGGGGAAAGGGAATCTCCCCGGAATCGGCTGCGCATGTATTTGACCGCCTGTATACAGCAGAGGATTCCAGAAACCGCGAGATACAGGGAAACGGGCTCGGGCTGACAATTGCCAAAAACCTGGCCCGCCAGATGGAAGGGGATATTTCGTTACAAAGTGTGCCGGGTGTAAAAACCGTATTTACGCTGGAGCTGAAAAAATGAATTTCTGACACGCATATGAAATGGAAAAGGAAAGAAATTCGTAAGAATTTGTCAAGAGTTTTGAAAATCCTTTGCGCTATGATACGGTCAGCAGCAGGGAAAGCGTTCAGAAAGGAGACAGAAAATATGTCTTATATTTTACAAACAAGCCATCTGGGAAAACGGATAGGCAGCAGGGAGCTGGTAAAGGATGTGGATATTCATGTCAGCCAGGGCGAAATTTATGGATTTTTGGGGCCGAACGGTGCGGGCAAAACGACCGTTATGAAGATGATTACAAATCTGTGGAAACCGACCACCGGAACGGTACAGCTGTTCGGGCGCACATTGGAGCATAATTCTTATGAAGTATTCCAGCGCATGGGAAGCATAATTGAATTTCCGGTATTTTATGAACATATGACCGGCAAAGAGAACCTGCAGCTGCACTGCGAGTACATGGGCTATTACTGCCAGGGAAGCGTGGAAGAAGCCCTGCGCCTGCTGCATCTGACGGATGCGGCGGATAAGCCGGTCGCAGGCTATTCCCTCGGCATGAAGCAGCGTCTGGGAATTGCCCGCGCGGTTCTGCACAGGCCGCAGCTTGTGATATTAGATGAGCCGTCAAACGGCTTAGACCCGGCAGGCATGAAGCAGATGCGGGATTTGTTTCAGATGCTCTGTAAGGAATACGGCATGACCTTTCTGATATCCAGCCATCTGCTGTCAGAAATGGAAAATATGGCGGACACCATCGGAGTGATTCAGGATGGAAAAATGCTCAAAGAGATTTCCATGAAAGAGCTCGAGGAAATGAATTCTGCTTATATTGAGCTTGCAGCCGAAAATACAAAAAGAGCCGCATATGTGCTGGCTGAAATCATGCACTATCAAAACTTTAAGATTTTTTCGAATTCCAAAATCCGGGTTTATGAAAAAAATGCAGATATTCAGAAAATTGCAGAGCAAATGGTGGCAAACGAGGCAGGGCTTATTTCCATCAATCAGCACGCCAGGACACTGGAAGAATATTTCTTAAATCTGACATCGCAGGCAGGGAGGGCAGTATCATGATGAAATTAGTCAGGCTGGAATGGAAGAAGAATCATATCCGCAAATATATGCTGGGTGCGGTGATTACCGCAGCTGCACTCTGCCTGTTTGCTTATGCGCTGTCATTCTGGGGCATCGCAAATGACCCGGACGGCACGCTGGATGCAGTCGCAGGAAAAGATACGGTATCGTCGGTAGTGGAGCTGTTTTCCGGCATGGCATACCTGATTTTTGCCAGCGTTATGTGCGCATCGTTTGTCGTAAGCCCTTATAAAAATAAAACGATGAACCTGATGTTTGTTTATCCAATAAAACGGCAGAAAATACTGGCTGCGGAAATGCTGTCCGTCTGGCTGTTTAACTTTGCGGCGCTTGTACTGACCAAGCTGGCAGCATACCTGTGCGTGTATATCGGCTCAGGGTTTATGACATCGTCGTTTGTGGTGGATTTTGATATGAGCAGCGGATTTTTTTATATACAGCTGGTATTAAAAGCAGTGGTTATCGTGAGCATGAGTTTTCTGGCGCTGTTTATCGGGATGGCGGTGAAATCGTCAAAGGCATGCATTGTCTCGTCGTTTCTGCTCATATTCCTGACACAGGCAAATGTGGGGGATTTTACAATGGCAGGCAGCGCGGTATTTCCGGCTGTTTTAACGGTGATATCCCTTGCCGCAGCCGTCCTGACCGTGTGCCGGGCGGAAAAGAAGGATTTAATTTAGTTCTGTAATACCAGGCCGTTCCGTATCTGCGGGGCGGCTTTTAGATTGCTTGTTTTTCGATTTCAGCGGGACAAGCGGCTTCCCCATAATTGATACAGGCATAAACAGCCTTTGCATTTTGGGCGGTTATTCTCCAAAATGGATATTTAACTATGCCGGGGGTATTATAACGCACGCCAAGTTCTGATAAAAGAATGTGTAAATTTTTGTGGCGGCGAACAAAATCCTCATACTGTTCTGCGGCTCTGTGCCACCCCTTATCTTCAACGAATTACCACATCATATTTTGTGCGGTCGATTTTGCGACACACCGCAAGTATGTTTCCAACAAGAAAAGCTATTATCAGATACGGGGTGTGAGTGACAGGCTGTGCAAAGAACACGGATTGTCAGTCGTCACGCCGGGGCAGGAACGCTTTACCCGTTCTAAGACGCTTGGGGAAGCCTGCACCGTGGAAGCCATAACGGAGAGGATTGCCGGGACATACCGGGCGAAGCCGAAAGCGTTAAGGCAGGAAAAGACGGGCGTTTCCATGCTGATAGACATTCAAAACAGTATCAAGGCAGCGGAGAGCAAAGGCTTTGAATTTCTTAACGGAGCATGACATTTCAGAGTACGGGAAGCTGAAAAAGAAAGTAAAGCAGTATGATACAATCAGGCAGAACGCAGATACTATTTTAAGGCAGGCAAAGCAGCCGGAACGGGAAAAGGAAGCAGAAAGATAATGCGGGTAATCCAAACGGCGGGGAAAGTGGCAAAAAGAAATTCCTTTCGCTACATTTCGCAAAAAAGTACAAAATTTCTGCCGATAAATAAAGCAGAGGTATAGCGGACTGGAGCTTGTTTGAAAAATCATTTCCGCAATCTGCACTCCCCGCTTTGCTGAGAATTTATCCCAAATTTGATGTGAATATTCAGGGTATAAAGATGATGGGAAAAATCCTGTCTGCCATTCGTTATAAAAATGGCAGACAAGAATATATGTAACAGGTGCTTCTGCGAATTGCCGGACTTATCATAGGGGCAAAGACGGCTCTGAACGACAGAAGAACCGCCAATAAATATTGATAACAATGGAGGACATTTAAGAATGAGTGTTAGTGGAATTGGAACGGCAGGCTGCCCGGTGGCGGGATATGAAACAAGAAAGACACAAAGGGCTGCATTAAAAAAACAGTTTTCAGATGTGGTTTCTGAAAAAGTTATTGCGAAAAAAGATGATGCAGACGAAAAGGCTTTTGAACAAATAGCGCCCAATGCACCAGAGGAAGTTAAAAACGCATGGATAGAAGCGGCTAAGGAAACGGGCGCAAATGGTTTGGGAATAAAAGGAAATGGAATGTTTAGCCATATATCACAAATGATGGTTCAAAGACTTAATATAATGCTTAAAGGGGAGGGAAATGCGGAGAATATAGATGTTTTAGGCAGCACAGCAGAATCTGCAATTTTGGCAACGAAACAAGCCCTATATAATTTAGAACACCCGGTAGTATATACTCCCAAAAGTATAGAAGTTCAGCAAGCCTGTATCAAAGAAAGAGAATTTTATATAACTTTTTTAGAGAAATTAGAAAACTTATAAAATGTTAAATACAATGTGATTAGCAGATTTATGCCCGGACTTATCATAAGGGGGCAAAGGCGGTTCTGAATGACAGAAGAACCGCAGAAAAAATATTGATAATAAGGAGAAATTTTAGAATGAACATTGGAGCCATTGGAACATCAAATTATTATTCAGGGTATCATGGTAACAGAGCCGTCCAAAAAGCGGGAACAAAAAGTTTTGAAAATACTGTAGCAAATAATACCACAAACATAGTGATACATGGTTTTATGGGGGAAAAGACCGAAACAGGAGATACCGTTGTTGGTGCATGGGGAAATGCGGTAGCAGGCACGTCAGCAACAGTATATAAACCGCAAAATTTTGATGAAGATAATCCTGTTTATTATATGAAGATTTGGGATAAGGACGGGAATGTGACAGAGAGAACCGTTAATCTGAATGAAATTGACCCGCAAAATTGTAATTCTTTTGATATGTATGCTTATTGTTGTTATGCCAATGATAGCGGGAAATGTCCGTCTGCTATGGCGAATTTCATGGGTTCTCATGCTCACTATCAAGGGGAACAGGGAGGCGGTTCTGATTATGGAGATTTATTTAAGCAGACAGATTGGTTAGCAGTGGTAAAAAATATTATGGATATGCAGTATCGGTTGGGCAATATGAAAGGATACATGGATTATAAAAGTTTCTTTGATTTTTTAAGCAAAAAATAAAAAATCAGAGAATAAAAAGGAGAGTACATTCCTCGCAGCTTGCTGTGTAACCAATGTATCTGCAAAAAAAGAATTGTTATAACGCTGCAAAGGAGGGCTGATACCATAGCTAAGATACTGATATTAACTTTTAATGATGATGAAGAAAAGGCAATAGAAAAGGTACTGTCCGTCCTTTCAGATGAAATCGGTCTTGAAGCTGTGCAGCCAGTCACAAGCTCTATCCTCTCCTTTCCCGGTCTTGAAATCAAGCTATACCAACGCAGGGTACTCCGGGACGGGGAGGACGTTCCCCTTACCCGCCTTGAATATGGGACACTTGCTTATTTAGCGTCCCCCGCCGGGCGTGGTGTTCACGCAGGAGCAGATTTTTGAAGCCGCTTGGGATATGGATAGCGATAGCTGCCATTTAAGCGTTGTAAACGTGATTTATAACCTGCGGAAAAAGATTGAAACAGACAGCAGAAATCCAGTGTATATAAAGACGCTGTTAGGTGTCGGATATAAATTTGATATGCAGAGTACGGAAAAAGCGGTGCAGGGATTGTAGAAATGCAGTAAATAAATAGGTAAAATACCAATATTCAAAGGGAGGTTTTTTATGAATGTCAATTTATATGTTAAGCCAAGTACGCAAAATTATTCTGCAACTGCGCTTAACGCTAACGCTGCTCAATATGAACAAAAAAACAATGAAACATCTTCTGCCAGGAATAAAGACAGCGTTGAGATTTCACAAAGCGGGCGTTTAGCTTCTGCTTTTGATATTGATGAAGATACAGCAAACAGGATTGAGGAAGCCGTTCAAAATGCAGATATACCGGCACTTTTAAAAGAATTTAAGGAAAAGCAGGGCAGTCTGCCTGTGGACGAAGAATGGCATTACAGGAAAATCGTTGACCCCGATGGAAAGATTTATTCACTTACCTATGCAGAATCGCTGCTTCGCCAATATCAATGTGCAGAAAATACGATTAAGGAGTATTATGCCAAAGCACATCAGGACAATCTTTCGCAGGGCAGTATCACGGATAGCATGAATTATCTTTCAATGAAATACACGGAGTTTGGCTTGCGTATGGGTTCTCCTTATTACCGTGCTGATATGTCGGAAGCAGAACGAAAAATGGCGTTATATCAAGAAAAGGCGTTGTTGTTAGGTGGCAGGGTAACGCTTGGTGATCCTTATGCCCTGGCTTCCTCTGGTGGCACAATAAATATAAAAGACGCAGACAGGATTGCGCATCAAGCTGCTCGTGACAGGATAGATGAACTTATTAGTGAGTATAAGAGGGCAAACGGGATTGTATAGATATGAAATCAGATTGAATTTTGATAGCTGATTGTGCGCTTACACAGGCAGGAAAGCGTTATAAGGCTTTCTAAGGGCATTTGCAGGATAGGATACCGGGGAATGGCATTGTATAAGCTGCCATTCCCCGGCGTTTTCTGGCTCCATATCTTCAGCAGGCAGGAACACAAGACCGGCAAATTCTTCCTCGGAATAAGCCTGCCCGGAAATATTCAGCGTTCCCCCATCTGTTGCAGCGCTGGCATGTTCTGCAATAAAACGATTTCTTTCTTCTTCCGTTGCGATTGTTTTCCACTGTGTTATAAATTCATTTTCTCCTAAAGAAATCTGCTCATATCCCAGCATTTCCCGTATGGCATTATAATAGCTGCTGGAAATGGAGAGAAACGCATAAAACAGGGTAAAAATATCTGCTGGCGAATCTGTTCGCTTATAGCAAACCGAAACTCCTGCCCGGTACTCATTTCAATGCTTGTCGGCTTCTATTTGCCGCACCGCGTGGTTCTGCACAGGCTGCAGCTTGTGATATCTGTGCGTATACATTGGCTCCGGGTTTATGACATCGTCGTTTCTGCTCATGTTCCTGACCCAGGCAAATGCGGGGGACTTCACAATGGCAGGCAGCGCGGTATTTCCGGCTGTTTTAACGGCCATATCCCTTGACGCAGCTCGTTTTGGTATTCCAGAAAAGTGCTTCCCATATGTTTTTTGAAAAAACGGCAGAAATAGCCGGCTTCCAGAAACGCAGCCCGGGATATTTCAGCAATGGAAATCGGCTCGTTATAGTGCTGCGCCGTATAAGCGAGCACGCCGTTGAGCCGGTTTAAGTCTTTCGTCCTCTGATTCTGGTTTGTAAATATCAATTTTGGTTCTGCGTATCGGGCTTGCAGCCGGGTCGTCTAAGACAAATACGAGCTTGTGCACATCCGGAATATAAAGGGAAATAAAATCAAGCGGTATCTGAAACAGAATAGCCGTATTCGGGGCTGTACATTTCGTCGCATGAATCACGCCCGGGTTAATCAGCGTGCACTGTCCGGCACGCAGCACGCGTGATACACATTCCACCGTAACCGTGAGCGTTCCTTCCGGCATGTAAATAATCTCAATAGCCGGATGCCAGTGGCTCGGAACATAGCTGCCAGGGCCGATGGAAGTGTAAAAACGCACGCCGGTGTTTTTCGGGACGTGGATGTGTTCGAATGTGTAATCGCAGGACATGCTGTTCATGACGCAGGTTCCTTTCTGATGGCGAATCAGAGATGAAGCCTGGAAAAATCAATTTCCAGGTTATCATAAATAGTTGTCTTTACGGTGTTATGAAAAGAGCAGATAACGGGTGCAGCAGCGTGTTCCATATCATAAACAAGGACTGTCTGATTGATGGGGTCTGCAATCCAGTATTCCCTGACACCGGCGGAGCGGTACAGGGACAGCTTGGTGTAATAATCCATGGAACGGCTGCTGGGAGATACGATTTCAATAATCCAGTCCGGTGCCCCATTGCAGCCCCGTTCATTCAGCTTGTCCGGGCTGCAGATGACAGAAATATCCGGTTCCACATAGGTTTGATTATCTGCAAAGAGGAATACGGCGAAAGGAGCAGGAAAAACTTCACAGGCTCCTTCGTTTGTGCGGATATAATTTCCGATTTCCAGATGCAGGAATGATAAGAGTCGCTGATGTCTTGTATTTGGCGGTGTCATATCATATATCTGGCCGTTTATCAGCTCTGCGCGCTGGCCTTGCGGCAGGGCGAAGATGTCGTCTATGGTATGATTGTTTTCCTGTAATAAAGCTGGCATGCTGACACTTCCTTTCTGACAGGTATCATGGATAACCTGATTATAACATTTCCTGTCAGGAAGTAAATGGTTTCCCTGGAAAAGAGAATATCGGCCTGTATATCCGCCAATATCCTATCTGACAAAATCCCGCAGTCCATGCTAAAATACTCTCATAAATCAAGCAGATTCCAATGCGCATCGGAACAGCGACTTCATTTTTCGGGATAAAAGAACGGGTGAAGGCAGCAGGTGCAGAAGATGGCAAAACACAGGATGTGCCGTTTGCAGAGGGAATCAGGGCACTGCTTCGCAATAAATACTGGCTGATGATGACCGGAATGCTGGCATTATTTTTCCGGCGGTTCGATGAGCCTGATTGTCATATCCAGCATTATCCACGGCGTTGGAAATGCCTGCGGCGGCGCAACGATGTGGGCCATGGTTTCTGATACAATTGATTACGGGGAGTGGAAAACAGGCATAAGAACCGAAGGGCTTGTGAACAGTGCCTGCAGCTTTGGATATAAAATCGGAAACGGCATTGGTTTGGCACTGCTTGGCCTGATACTGGAAATCGGCGGATATGCCGGAGAAGCAGCTGTGCAGACAGCATCGGCGCTTGCTTCGATAAAAATCTGCTTTGTATGGATTCCGATGGGCGTGTACGCAGCCGGGCTTGTGATTATGGCATTTTATCATCTGGTCCTGACCGATGATGAAACGGTGGATTTGAAAAAGCTGCCAAGCGCCAAGGGTATCTGGGCACCATGCCTGACGTACTGTGAACAGGAAGATTTATTTTATGCAGTATATGGCGTGATGAATTCCATGAATCCTGGATTCTCGGATTTACGTGACGAGGTGCCCATAAATGCCTGAAACAAGCCATTCCTCGTCATGTTTATGAAATATTCGATTGTGACGAGGATTTATACTGAAATCCTTATAAATCAAGCTGTTGACAATTTTACCTCGTCACGTTTCCGAGAATCCAGGATGAATGCACGTTACTTTGACGTCGACAATTATGTTATTACAGTGCGGGAAGTGTTTGACAATACGTTTGCCGGATGGCTGGACAGCAGGGAATATCCGAACGAAGATTTTTCAGAAGCCCTACTTGCGGGGGACCTGGAAGCTGTGAACCGTATTTTAAATGATGTGCTGGTTTCATCTATCAGTTATTATGACGGCGGCACAAGGCCGTCCAAATTCAGGCTGCCGGAAAACTTCTATCATGGACTGGTGCTTGGCCTGATTGCAAGCCCGCGTGGCCTGTATGCCGTTACATCGAACCGGGAAAGCGGGTTTGGCAGGTATGACGTGATGCTGGAACCGTTAAAGTCCGGTTATGATGCGATGATACTGGAATTTAAAGTATATGACGGGGAAGGCCAGGGGCTGGATGCGGCTGTGGATGCAGCGCTCCGGCAGATTATAGAGAAGGATTATGCGGCTTTGCTCGAAGCAAGGGGGATTTCGAAGGACCGAATCCGTATTTATGGCTTTGCCTTTGAAGGAAAAACCGTGCTGGCCGGCGGGGGCAGGGTAGAAACTAGAAACGATAAACGATAAGCAGAAAACTTTAAACAGAAAGCTTTGAAATGAGTCAGATTCAGCCAGGAATGCAGTGAGGAATACAGACTGTATTTCAGGATTTTGAAAAGCTTTCCTGCAGATTTTAGTTACGGTGTCCGCTGTTATTAGGCAAAAAGACCCCTTGCATCTGGAATTTATATTTCCCAATTCCAGGCACAGGGGGTCTTTTTCGCAATCAAATCTATACGCAATCAATCAAATCTATATACAATCAAATTTATATGCAGTCAATCAAAAATATGTCAGGAGTCATAAATAAACATGTTCTATAAATGGAAGGTCGTCCCGGTTGTTCCGCGGATAGCATCCCTGGATTTTTCGAGCAGTGTAATCAGTGCCGTGCGGCCTTCTTTGGAAGCTGCAAAATCAACGGCTGCCTGTACCTTCGGGAGCATGGAGCCAGGGGCAAAATGGCCTTCCCGGATATACTGTCCGGCTTCTTTGACCGATACGGATTCCAGCCATTTTTCATCCGGCTTTCCGAAATTCAGCGCCACCTTTTCCACAGCAGTCAGAATAATCAGGTAATCTGCATCGAGCTCTTTGGCAAGCAGGCAGCTTGCGAAATCCTTGTCGATAACAGCGCTGGCACCTTTTAAATGATTGCCCTGGCGGATAACCGGAATCCCGCCGCCGCCGCAGGCAATTACCAGGTCGCCGGATTCTACCATCGTGCGGATGGTGCCTATTTCGATAATCTCTGCCGGCTTCGGGGAAGCGACCACGCGCCGGTACCCCCTGCCCGAATCTTCCTTCATGATATACTGGAAATTTTCTTCCATCATCTTTGCCTGCTCCGCAGAAACGAACTTGCCAATCGGCTTGGACGGAGACTGGAACGCAGGGTCGTTTTCATCCACGCGCACCTGTGTAATCATCGTAGCAACAGGCATATCGGTAATGCCGCGGTTTAACAGTTCTTCCCGCAGCGCATTCTGCAAATCGTACCCGATATAAGCCTGGCTCATGGCAACACAGACAGAGAGCGGGGTGTTCGGCTGCTGCGCGTCTTCATGAGTCAGGGCAATCATGGCATTGTTTACCATGCCGACCTGAGGGCCGTTACCATGAGCGACAACGACTTCACAGCCTTCTTCAATCAAATCTACAATGGCTTTTGCCGTAATCTTTACGGCTGCCATTTGTTCCGGCAGTGTATTTCCAAGTGCATTGCCGCCGAGGGCAATGACAATTCTTCTTTTTTTCGCCATAATCTCATTCCCCCTGTGATTATTTCAAAATCCTCGGGGTGCTTTTTTCTTCCAGCTTTTTCAGGATTTCTGCAGGGTCTGCAAATTTTGCAAGGAAAATCATGGCAGCAATAATATATGGCTTAAAGCTTGCTTCTTTGTATAACGGATTGCGGTAACGGTCAAATACAGAAGCGTCTACTTCGCCTTCTTCACAGCTGACACCTGTAATATCTGCAGGCAGGCAGTGCATGTAAAGTGCTTTGCCGTCCTTTGTCGTGGACATCAGTTCTTCGGTACATGCCCAGTCCTTGTGCTGCGCATTCTGTGCAAGCAGTTCCTTTTCCAGAGCCTTGATGCCGTCGGTATCGCCGCTGCCATACAGCTCGGTACGTTTTTCCATAGCTGCAAACGGGGCCCAGCTCTTTGGATATACGATATCCGCATCCTTGAAGGCTTCTGCCATATTGTTTGTCTTGGTAAAAGTACCGCCGGATTTCTTTGCGTTTTCAGCAGCAACCGCTTCTACTTCCGGGAAAATCTCGTAGCCTTTTGGGTGAGCCAGCACAACGTCCATGCCAAAGCGGCTCATCAGGCCGATAATGCCCTGCGGTACAGACAGCGGCTTGCCATAAGACGGAGAATATGCCCATGTCATAGCGATTTTCTTGCCCTTTAAGTTTTCCACGCCGCCGAATTCGTGGATAATATGCAGCATATCAGCCATTGCCTGTGTCGGGTGGTCAATATCGCACTGCAGGTTTACCAGGGTCGGTTTCTGCTCTAAAATGCCGTCCTGATTGCCCTGTGTGACTGCGTCAACGACTTCGTGCATATATTTGTTGCCTTTTCCGATATACATATCATCACGAATACCGATAACGTCTGCCATAAAGGAAATCATGCTGGCTGTTTCGCGGACGGTTTCGCCGTGTGCCACCTGGGATTTGCCTTCGTCTAAGTCCTGTACTTCCAGTCCTAACAGATTGCAGGCAGAAGCGAACGAGAAGCGGGTACGTGTGGAATTGTCGCGGAATAAGGAAATGCCAAGGCCGCTTTCAAATACCTTTGTGGAAATATTGTTTTCACGCATAAAACGCAGTGCATCTGCAACCGTAAACACCGCTTCGATTTCGTCGTCGGTCTTTTCCCAGGTCAGGAAAAAATCCCCGTTGTACATCTCTTTAAAATTCAGAGCGTTTAATTTGCCGATATAGTCCTGTAATGTTTTCATTTCTCCCATGATAAAAATCCTCCTGTATAATAAGGGTAAGTTTGTGATGCAGCAGTTTTCCTGCTGCGGTTTCGGATTTTGCACAGACCGTGCCGTTTGCGGAATGGCGCAGCCCCTGCAGCTATGTTCCGGAAGCTGGCGGCAGCTTTTATTTGCAGTATTCACCCGGCAGGGCTGCGTATACAGTGGCGCAGGTTACAAGGTCCTGTTTCCAGGTCTTTTCATTCGGTGCATGTGCCTGTGCTTCTGCACCCGGCCCGAACCCGATACAAGGAATGCCGTTTCTGCCCATAATGGAAACGCCGTTGGTAGAGAACGTCCACTTATCTGTGAGCGGCCTTGCTTCGCGCATTTCCAGTGTTTCCGGCGCGCCGATGCGCTTCTCGCCATACAGTCCTTTATAGGCTGCTTCCAGAGACTGTGTTACCTTGTGGTCTTTTGGAATGGCCCAGGTCGGGAAATAGCATTCGATTTCATAAACGCATCCGGTATAAGACGGCCTGTCATAGCTGTACATCGATACTTTGACATCCTCGCCGTATTTTTTTACGCTTGGCAGTGCACGGATTTCATCCAGGCAGCTTTCCCAGGTCTCGCCAAAGGTCATGCGCCGGTCGAGGGAAATCGAGCAGGAATCTGCAACGGCACAGCGGCTCGGGGATGTATAGAAAATCTGGGAAACCGTAACGGTGCCGCGTCCTAAGAACCTTGCTTCTTCCCAGTCCTTGTTGTATTTTTCATCCAGCATTTTGACAAGTCCCTTGATTTTTGTGCCGTCTTCGGCATCGTTTTCGTTCAGGGAACGGATGTCCTGCAGGATATCTGCCATTTTATAAATAGCATTGTCGCCGCGTTCCGGTGCGGAGCCATGGCAGGAAACACCGCGCACATCCACACGGATTTCCATGCGTCCTCTCTGTCCGCGGTAAATGCCGCCGTCGGTCGGTTCGGTCGATACGACAAATTCCGGGCGTACCTTATCTTCGTTAATAATATACTGCCAGCAGAGGCCGTCGCAGTCTTCTTCCTGTACCGTGCCGACTACCATAATCCTGCAGCCCTGCGGAATCAGGTTTAAATCTTTCATGATTTTTGCGCCATATACCGCAGATACAATGCCGCCGCACTGGTCTGATACGCCGCGTCCGCCGATTTCGGTATCATTTTCATAGCCTTCGTATGGGTCAAAGTTCCAGTTATCCAGATTGCCGATGCCTACGGTATCAATATGTGCATCGTATGCAATAATCTTATCCCCGGTGCCCATATAGCCGATTACATTGCCCTGCGGGTCAATCTGTACTTCATCAAATCCGACCTTTTTCATTTCTGCCGCAATCGTATCGATGTGGGCTTTTTCGTCGCAGCTTTCACCTGGATTCTTTACAATGGCACGCAAAAATGCGTTCATATCTTTCCCATAACCTTCGGCTGCTGCTTTAATTTTTTCAAAATCTGACATGTCGTAGTTCCTCCTTAAATTATGTATGTTTCATTTGAAGTTCTTTTTTATTTTAAATCTGCAAATGGCTCTTTATCGGTACCGCATAAGCCTTCCCAGGTAATTTCACGGTAACGGTCCGGGTCGGTGTCGCCTTCGGAAGATACAAGCAGTACCTGTGAATGTTCATCCAGCTTTAATGCTTCTTTCAGGTCTTTGTATTCCGGCATTGTCATAATGGCATGCAAAAGTCCCATGGTAACAGAACCCGATTCCCCGGAAATTACGCGTTCGTCGCCTTTTACCGGAGAGCTGTAAATGCGTGTGCCGTTTGCGCTTACCCAGTCCGGGCAGGAGACAAAGGCATCCACATGGTTTCTCAGAATATCCCACGATACGGTATTTGCTTCCCCGCAGGCAAGGCCTGCCATAATCGTAAGCATATCCCCGGTGACATTGATGCGGCTTCCGTCCGCTTTTACGGCGGACTGGTACAGGCAGTCTGCTTCCCCGGCTTCTGCCACTACCATAACCGGCGGGTTTTCCGGGAAACGGTTTGCAAAATATCCGACAACTGCTCCGGCGAGCGAGCCGACACCGGCCTGGATAAAGATATGGGTCGGACGGCTTCCGTCTGCTTCCAGCTGCTGGTCTGCTTCGGTTGCGAGCGTTCCATAGCCCTGCATAATCCAGGTCGGGATTTCTTCATATCCGTCCCAGGCAGTGTCCTGGATAATAATGCCGCGTTCGGCAGCTTCCGCTTCTTTTGCTGCCAGGCGCACGCAGTCATCATAATTCATATCTTCAATAGTAACCGTGGCATTTTCCTTTGCGATATTCTGAAGGCGTGTCTGTGTGGAGCCCTTTGGCATGCGTACCACGCATTTCTGGCCGAGCTTATTTGCAGCCCATGCCACGCCGCGTCCGTGGTTGCCGTCAGTTGCAGTAAAAAATGTGGCCTGGCCGAAGGTTTCACGCAGCTGTTCGGATGTCAGGAAGGCATAATCTACGTCACTGACGTCACGGCCGGTTTCTTTTGCGATATATCTGGCAATTGCATAAGAACCGCCCAGCACCTTAAAGGCATTCAGCCCGAACCGGCAGGATTCGTCCTTGACATACAGGCGGTTTAATCCTAAATAATCAGCCAGCCCAAAGAGACGGGTCAGCGGGGTAACGGCATACTGCGGAAAACTCTTATGGAAGCTTCCGGCTTTGCGCATTTCTTCCAGAGACATATTCGCAAGCTGTGTGTCACCGCTTTTTGGGATATGGTTGGAAACCCATTTGATGCGGGCTCCTGTTGAATTGCTCATGATGTTGCTCCTCCTTTGCTTGAATGGTAAATAAATGAAAGCTGTAACGATTGTGGCATAATGTTATGTAATGATTTGCAGAATCCGTGTAATCTTTCTTTCCCTGACTCCCATTATAGCAGCTGATTGGAAAAAAGCAACAGAAAAATGAAAAAAATTTTGCATCGTGAGAAAAAAATCACAATCATGCGCTGGAAAGCCGGAAAATGCTGAGAAAAAATTATTATCGATAAAAATTTTTTTTATAAAAGCATTGCATTTTAGTAAAAAGGATGATAATATGGACTCAATGAAAACGGCATTTGTTAAAATTGCACGAGGGGTGCGGATGGCAGTCTGACAGTCTTCGTGAAAAGCATGAAACCGGAAAAGGAGTCTTTCCCCTGTCTCTTATTTTATCGGGTATCGAATCACTGTATAGCGCTGCAGCCTGTTTTGCAGTGCTGAAAGGAGGAAATATGTCAGCAAATATAGACGGTCCTGCATCCGGGGCATCTGGAGAACTGTTCCGCCTGGATGGAAAGCCTTCGGCGGCGCAGGCGCTTCCGCTTGCCCTGCAGCATGTCGTAGCCATGATTGTCGGGTGTGTAACGCCCGCAATTATTGTATCGGGAGCAGCAGGACTTTCAGATGAGGATTCCGTTATTTTAATTCAGGCCGCGCTTGTCATGTCTGCACTGACGACGCTGGTACAGCTTTATCCGCCGGTGCGCAGCGGTGTACTGCGCATTGGCTCCGGACTGCCTGTGATTATGGGCATCAGCTTCGCCTATGTGCCGACCATGCAGGCGATTGCGGGAAGCTTTGGCGTGGCCACGATTTTCGGGGCACAGATAGTGGGCGGCATTGTCGCAGTCATTGTCGGGGTATTTATCAAACAGATACGGAAGTTTTTCCCGCCGCTTATTACAGGGACGGTTGTATTTGCCATCGGGCTTTCCCTGTACCCGACAGCCATTAATTATATGGCGGGCGGCACAGGCAGCGAGCATTACGGCTCCTGGCAGAACTGGCTTGTGGCACTCGTTACGCTGGTAATTGTGACCGGGCTGAATCATTACGGCAGGGGCATCTGGAAATTATCTTCCATATTAATTGGAATGATTGCCGGATATATTGTGTCGCTGCTGTTTGGCATGGTTGACTTTGGTGCCGTTTCCCAGGCATCGTTTTTCCAGCTGCCGATACCGCTGCATTTCGGCGTGGAGTTTGAAATATCCTCGTGCGTGGCAATCGGCGTGCTGTTTGCGATTAATTCCATACAGGCCATCGGGGACTTTACAGCGACGACCACCGGGGGAATGGACCGGATGCCTGCGGATGAGGAATTAAACGGCGGCATTGTGGCATACGGAATCTGCAACATTGCCTGTCCGCTGTTCGGCGGGCTTCCGACGGCGACGTTCAGCCAGAATGTCGGGATTGTTGCGTCGACAAAGGTCGTGGCAAAGAGGGTATTCGGCATGGCCGCAGGCATTCTGCTTGTCGCAGGGCTGATACCGAAATTTTCCTCGATACTGACGACGATTCCAAGCTGCGTGCTTGGCGGTGCTACCGTGTCCGTATTTGCATCGATAGCCATGACGGGTGTCAAGCTGGTGACCGCTTCGCCAATGAATTACCGCAATACGACGATAGTCGGGCTGGCAGTTGCGCTCGGCATGGGCATTACCCAGGCAAATGCTGCGCTGGCAAGCTTTCCGGCATGGGTGACAACGATATTTGGAAGGTCTCCGGTCGTGCTGGCTACGATTGTAGCGATTATATTAAACCTGGTGCTGCCAAAAGACCAGACAGACCGGGCAATTGAAATTATGAAAAAGGAAGGAGCAGGCTGATGTTAGTTATTGGAAATGGAAAACTGTTTACAAGGGATGAAAAGCTTCCTTATATAGAGAATGGTGCAGTGGCAGCAGACGGAACAAAGATTGTGAAAATTGCAGCCACCGAAGAAATCCGGAAATTATATCCGGATGCAGAATACATAGATGCAAAAGGCGGTGTGATTATGCCGGCTTTTATCAATACCCATGAGCATATTTACAGCGCCATGGCAAGGGGCCTTGGCATTAAGGGCTACAATCCGCAGGGGTTTTTGGATATTCTGGACGGCCAGTGGTGGACGATTGACCGCAGGCTTACGTTAGAGCAGACAAAGTACAGCGCGTATGATACAATGATTTCCTGCATCCGCAACGGCGTGACGACGATATTTGACCACCATGCAAGCTTCGGGCATATCAAAGACAGCCTGTTTACAATTGCAGATGTGGCAAAAGAGCTTGGCATCCGTGCCTGCCTGTGCTATGAAATCTCAGACCGGGACGGCATGGACAAAGCAAAAGAATCGGTTCTGGAAAATGCGGAATTTATCCGCTATGCGTTAAAAGATGATTCGGATATGATTGCGGGCATGATGGGCATGCATGCGCAGTTTACGATTTCCGATGCAACGATGGAGCTTGCAGCAGCAAACAGGCCGCGGGAGGCAGGGTATCATATCCATGTGGCCGAAGGCATTGAGGATCTGCATGACTGCCTGAAAAAATACGGAAAACGCATTGCAGACCGCCTGATGGACTGGAATATCCTCGGGGAGAAGACGCTGCTCGGGCATTGTATTTATATTAATTCGCACGAAATGGATTTGATAAAAGATACCGGGACAATGGTGGTACATAACCCGGAATCAAATATGGGCAATGCCTGCGGATGCCCGCCGACAATGGAGCTGGTAAAGCGCGGCATTGTAACAGGGCTTGGCACAGACGGCTATACGCATGACATGACCGAATCGTATAAGGTGGCAAATGTGCTGCACAAGCATCATTTATGCGATGCAAATGCCGCATGGGGCGAAGTGCCGAAAATGCTCTTTGAGCATAATGCCACAATCGCAAACCGCTATTTCAAGGCACCGCTTGGCGTATTAAAAGAAGGCGCGGCTGCGGATGTGATTGTCGTGGATTATGACCCGCCGACACAGTTAGATGAAACAAACTTAAACGGGCATATTTTATTCGGCATGACCGGAAAGGATGTCGTAACTACCGTGGCAAACGGCAGGGTGCTGATGAAAGACCGGGAAGTAAAGACCGCGGATGTCAGCGAAATTATGGCAAAATGCAGGGAACAGTCTGCCTTATTATGGAAAAGCATTAATGGATAAATATAAATGGAGGAGAACAGGATATGAGTGATAGAATGACGTGCATGCCATTTCAGCAGCTGCTTGACTGGGTGCGCAGGGAGCATGACGAAAAAGGCACGGTATTTGGCGTGCACAGGCCATACATAGCAGAATCCGAAAAGGACTGGAACGTATTTGAACGGAAGCTGGAAACGCCGATAGGCCCGGCGGCAGGCCCGAACAGCCAGCTGGCACAGAATATTGTGGCGGCATATTATGCGGGCAGCCGCTTCTTTGAGCTGAAAACGGTGCAGATTATGGACGGCGACGAGCTGGCAGCGTGTGTCAACAAGCCGTGTATCAAAGCAGATGATGAGTGCTACAACTGTGAGTGGTCTACGGAGCTGTATGTTCCGCAGGCACAGGACGAATATATCAAGGCATGGTTTCTGCTTGCATTTCTGGCAAAGGAATACGGGCTTGGCAGCATGGATGGATTCCAGTTTAACATCAGTGTCGGATATGACCTGGCTGGCATCCGGTCGCCAAAAATCGATGCGTTTATCGAGCATATGAAAAATGCCGCAGATACGGAAGTATTCAGGGAATGCAGGGCACAGCTGCTGGCACATGCGGATGAATTCCGGCATATGACAAAAGAAGATATCGAACAGATTTCGCCGCAGGTCTGCAATTCCGTTACGATATCGACGCTGCATGGATGTCCGCCGCAGGAAATCGAAAGCATTGCGAATTACCTGCTGACGGAGAAGCATATGCATACATTTGTCAAATGCAATCCGACACTGCTCGGGTATGAGTTTGCAAGGGAAACGCTGGATAAGATGGGCTATGATTATGTGGCGTTTGGAAGGTTCCATTTTGAAGACGACCTGCAGTATACGGATGCAGTGCCGATGCTGCAAAGGCTGATGAGACTATCGGAAAGCCTGGGGCTTGCGTTTGGCGTGAAGATTACGAATACCTTCCCGGTTGACGTAAAGGCCGGCGAGCTTCCGAGCGGGGAAATGTATATGTCCGGCAAGTCGCTGTTCCCGCTTTCGATTGCGCTGGCGGCAAAGCTGTCGCGTGAATTTGACGGAAAGCTGCGGATTTCTTATTCCGGCGGTGCAGATGCCTTTAACATCCGTAAGATTGTCAGCGCAGGAGTCTGGCCGGTAACCGTAGCGACGACGATTTTAAAACCGGGCGGCTGCCAGCGTCTGAAACAGTTAGCTGAGACGGTAAACAGCCTGGACAATCAGGCCTTTGACGGCATTGATGTGGCTGCGTTAAATCAGGTGGCAGAGTCCGCCGTGACAGACAGCCATCATGTCAAGCCGGCGAAGCTTCCGGCTTCACGCAAATCAAAGGAAAAGGTGCCGCTGATGTTTTGCTTTACAGCACCTTGCGAGGATGCCTGCCCGATTCATCAGGAAATTACAACGTATATGAAGCTGTCCGGGGAAGGACGCTATGAAGATGCGTTAAAGGTGATTTTAAACCGGAATGCGCTTCCGTTTATTACCGGAACCATCTGTGCACACGGATGCCAGAGCCACTGTACGCGTAATTTCTATGAAAACCCGGTACAGATTCGCGATACCAAGCTGCTCTGTGCGCAGAAGGCATATGAAAGCGTCTTGAAAACGGTAAAACCAGCCGGGAACTGTACAAAACGCGTAGCCATTGCAGGCGGCGGGCCGTCCGGCATGGCAGCAGCCTTTTACCTGGCAAGGCTGGGGGCAAAGGTAACAATTTTTGAAAAACGCGACCGGCTTGGCGGCATTGTCAGCGTAGTTATCCCGGATTTTCGGATTGATGATACACAGATTGCAAAAGATGCAGCGTTCTTAAAACAGCTCGGTGTGGAAATTATCTGCGGGAAGGAAGCTCCGTCCGTGGCAGAATTAAAAGAAAGCTATGACGCCGTGATTCTGGCCGTCGGTGCATACAAACGCAGCCAGCTGGTTCTGGAAGGAAAGCAGGCGTACAATGCACTGGAATTTTTAGAGAAGTTTAATGAGACAAAAGGGCAGACAGAGCCAGGGAAAAACGTCGCTGTTATCGGTGGCGGAAATACGGCAATGGACACCGCAAGGGCAGCAAAACGGTGCAGGGGCGTGGAACATGTATATCTTGTATACCGCCGCACAAAACGCTATATGCCGGCTGACGAGCATGAATTGCAGCTGGCACTGGAAGACGGTGTGGAATTCAAAGAGCTGCTTGCTCCGGTAAAAATGGAAAACGGCATGCTGGAATGCGAGCAGATGGTGCTCGGGGAGCCGGACGAATCCGGGCGTGCAGGAGTCCATGGCACCAAAAAGACAGAGCAGGTACCGGCAGATACCGTAATTGCAGCAGTCGGCGAGAAGGTTCCGTCTGATTTTTACGAAGCAAACGGAATCCATGTCGACGAAAGAGGACGTGCGCTTGTCAGTGAAAATTTAGAAACAAATATTCCGGGCGTTTATGTGATTGGCGACGGCCTGTACGGGCCATCTTTCGTTGTTAAGGGCATGGGGCAGGCCATTCAGGCAGCCGAAGCCATTGCAGGAACACAGATAACAGCAGGCATGGGAGAACCGGCAGCGGCAGACGTGATTCAGAACAGAAAAGGCATTCTGGCAGAAGCCGGAAGCGTGCCGGAAGCAGAGCGGTGCCTGGCATGCTCATCTGTATGTGAAAACTGCGTGGATGTATGCCCGAACCGTGCCAATATTTCCATCCGTGTGCCTGGCATGGACAGCGCGCAGATTCTTCATGTAGATTATATGTGCAACGAATGCGGCAACTGCCGGAGTTTCTGCCCGTATGCAAGCGCGCCGTATCAGGATAAATTTACACTGTTTGCAAACGAGCAGGATATGGCAGACAGCAAAAACGAAGGATTTACGGTGCTTGACCGCGATGCGCTCAGATGTAAAGTCCGCTATCTCGGGGAAGAATTTATCTGGGAAAAGGGCCAGAACGGAAAAATGTTTGAAGGCCTGCAGAATTTTATCGAAGCGGCTGTCCGTGATTATGCTTACTTGCTTGGATAGCGCGCATGGATGCAGAAATACAGATTATTCATGTATAGGATTGAAAACAGATAAGAGAACAAAAAGAAAAGATAAAAGCGTAACGGAGTTCAGGAAAGGGGCATGATACTATGAAACAGTTATTTCAGGGAGGCACGATTGTCAGCCCGGGCGGCTGCAGGAAAGCTGATATTCTTGTGGAAGGCGGCAAAATAGCTGCTGTTGGAAAAGGTTTTCCTGCAGAAGGCGCTGAAGTGACTGATGTGAAAGGAAAATACCTGTTTCCGGGGTTTATCGACGCACATACGCATATGGACCTGGAAGTGTCCGGCACGGTAACCGCAGACGGATTTGAGACAGGCACAAAGGCAGAGCTGTCAGGGGGCACTACCTG
Source organism: uncultured Eubacterium sp. (assembly GCA_910579075.1). Classification (GTDB taxonomy): domain Bacteria; phylum Bacillota; class Clostridia; order Lachnospirales; family Lachnospiraceae; genus Eubacterium_J. The sequence continues at coordinate 7,697 of CAJTSV010000003.1, read as the reverse complement.
CATTGTGGATTTTGCAACACAGAATAAAGGGGAAAGCCTTGCATATGCCCTGCAGCACTGGCATGAAAAAGCAGACGGAAAATCCAGCTGTGACTATGCCTTCCATCTGGCCCTGTCTGACTGGAACGAGGATATCAGTAAGGAACTGGAACGTGTCCGGGAAGCCGGAATCTGTTCGTTCAAGCTGTATACGATATACGATGCGATGGTGGTCGATGATAAGGCCATATACGAAATCCTGACACGCTTAAAAGAACTTGGCGGGATTGCGGGCATCCACTGCGAGAACAGGGGAATTATCGATGCACGCCTGGCAATGCTCCTGCAGCAGAAGAAAAACCGGCGCAGCGTGGCGGATTATCCGTCCACGCGCCCGGCGCTTGCAGAAGCAGAGGCGGTCAGCCGCGTGCTGAAAATCGCAGCGCTTGTGGACACGCCGGTTATCATTGTGCATTTAAGCTCCAGGGAAGGACTTGCAGAAGTGATGCGCGCGCGGGAACGGGGGCAGAAGGTATTTGTGGAAACATGCCCGCAGTACCTGTTAATGGACGAAAGCAGGTATGCGCAGGACGATGACCTTGCACGGCGGTATATGATTGCGCCGCCGCTGCGCAGGGAGGAAGACCAGAAGGTTTTGTGGAGTGCGCTTGCTAAGGGATATATCCAGACAATCTGTACCGATCATTGCAGCTTTACCACGCAGCAGAAGGAAATGGGGAAAGATGATTTTGCAAAGACGCCGTGCGGCATGCCGGGAGCCGAGGAACGGCCGGCGCTGATTTACCATTACGGCGTGCGCAGCGGAAAAATTACGCTTACGCAGATGTGTGCGTACCTGTCTGAAAATCCTGCAAGGCTGTACCATCTGTTTCCGCAAAAGGGCGTGCTTGCGGCCGGAAGCGATGCAGACATCGTCGTCTGGAACCCGGAAATAGAATGGGTATTGTCAGCAGAAACGCAGCAGTCCGCATCGGATTACTGTCCGTTTGAAGGAACGCGGCTGACCGGACGGGCAGAACAGGTATACCTGCGCGGCGTACTGGCCGCAGAACAGGGTGTCATCCGCAGGGAACGTGAGGGCCGTTATATTACCGGAAAAGACTGACCTGTTTTCCTGCCTGAAACGGTGCTGCAATGCCAAAGGAGCCGGCGGCAGTGCCACAGGCGGGAGAATCCGCCTGAAAGCAGCTGGATGGTATGTTTGCGTCAGCTTCCGAGTTCATTTAAGTAGCGGTAAATGGTGGCAGCGGAGCAGGAAAACTGTCCGGCAACGAAAGAAATCGCGCCTTTTAACTGAAACAGGCCCTGTTTATGCAGCTTTTCAATAATTTCTTTTTTCTCCTGCTGGTTCAGCCGGTCAATCGGCGTGGATAAAGACACGGTAGCATCTGTAAAGATTTTCTGCATCAGTGACGGAATATCCATGGAGAAATTTTCGGTAATCGGTTCCTGCAAAGCTGCCTGTTCTGACGGGACAGAAGAAGCAGATTTGCGGATAACGGTGCTGGCAGTCAGGTATTCGTCCGGGTGGATAATCGAAAGCAGGCTGTCATGCAGCTGGATAAAGCGGCTGTCATCAAAGTTGATGCATAAAAGCCCTGCCGGTTTTCCGGAAGAATCTTTAATAAACATTGTCGAGGAGCGCAGCAGGCGGCCGTTTTCTGCAATTCCTTTGTAACTGCACACGAAATCATCGGTTTCATATTTTTTATCGATTAACATTTTTAACGAGGCATCCGTCAGCGGGCTGCCAATACTGCGTCCGCTGACATGGCCGTTTGCAATGGCAATAATTTCTTTGTGGTCTGGATTGAGGTCATGAAGGACAATTTCATAATCCGGGCCGAGTGTCTTTCCGAGAAACTGGACAAGTACAGAGTACTGTTGCAGCAATTCTGGTGTCATGGGGATGCTCCTTTCCGTTTTGCATACTATTATTGCACTAAGATTTGGAAATTTCAATATGTAAATCAAAATTCGGATATATAGATACTGAAAAAGATATATGGTAAAAATATTTTTTTGTGATAAAATTGAAAAATAGCAATTTAGAAACAGCAAATAAAAAAGTGATTGAAAAAAGAGGAGGATTTCAGACATGAAAAAAGTATTAAGCACAGAAAAAGCACCGCAGGCAATCGGGCCGTATTCTCAGGGAATCGATACAGGCAGCCTGATGTTTTTGTCAGGACAGCTGCCGATTGTGCCGTCCGAGGGGAAGATTGTGGCTCAGGATATCGAGGGCCAGACAAGGCAGGCGCTGGAAAATGTACGGGCGATTCTGGAAGCTGGCGGGTGCAGCATGGATGATGTGGTAAAAACGACGGTCTTTTTGAGCGATATTGCTGATTTTGTGAAGATGAACGGGGTTTATAAGGAGTTTTTTACGGAGGGAAATTATCCGGCACGTTCCGCGTTCCAGGTGGCAGCGCTGCCGCAGGGGTCGCTTGTGGAGATTGAAGTGGTGGCGTTGAAGCCGGGGGAATAAGACAGGGCGGCTGGACTTTGAGGGAGTGAGTAGCTGCGCGGGGGCTGGGCTTGACGGGAGTGGATGGCTGCGCGGACGCTGCAAGCAGACAGCAGTCTTGTACTTCTGTTCCGGCTCCGAAATGCAGGATGTTCTAAGGATTCTGCGGGATGGCTGTCCCGGCCGGACGGACCGGAATCTGATGTGCCGTCCATGGCACAGCAGATTCCTTTTTCGGGCATCCGTGCCCGAAAATCCTGTGTTTTGTGCAGAATCCTAAGAACTTCCAGCATTTCTTCGCAGTCACAGAAGTACAAGACTGCTGTCTGTTTCCAGCTGTTTGCGAAGGGGTTACATTGAGAAATTTGCAAGTTGTTTTCGCTTGTTCCCTGTAAAGGGATTTACATGAAAAGCTTGCATGTGCAGGAATGGGCTGAGGAATGATAGACGCGGTCAGATGGATGGGAAATTATACCGCTGTATTCAGCAGTAAAAAGGAGGTGTCTTCGGCATGCATACGGGTGCGGTGATTGCCGCAGCGGAGATGTCGTCACGGATGGTGCAGTTTCGGGAGCTGATGAAGGTTGGGAACCGGACGATGACGGAGCGTGTGATTGTGAATTTTAAACAGGCGGGAGTACAGGAAATCGTTCTGGTGGCCGGGCATCGGTTTGAGCAGCTGGAAAAGGAGCTGCGCGGTTTTGGGGTGACGTTTTTGGAAAACAGGAATTATGAGAATACGCAGATGTTTGAATCTGCGAAAATCGGACTGGAATATTTGAAGGATAAATGCGACCGTATTTTTTTCTGTCCGGCTGATATTCCGTTTTTTCTGGCGAAAACCGTAGAAACCATGCTGGCGTGCGATGCGGATGTTGTGCAGCCGGTGTATGGGGAAAGGGCCGGGCATCCGGTTTTAATCCGTGCGTGCCTGATACCCCGGATATTGGAGTATACAGGAGACAGCGGGCTGAAAGGGGCACTGCGCTCGATGGAAGGACTGAAACGCAGGCGGGTGGCTGTTGATGATGAAGCAGTTTTGATGAATGCCCATACCAGGGAAGCTTTGCAGAGGCTTGTGGATATGCACAATGCCAGCCTGATGCGTCCGGCAGCGGATGTTGTGCTAATCAGCCAGAAACCGTTTTTTAACCGGACGGCGGCAGGGCTGCTGCATGAGATAGCCCAAAAAGGCTCGGTCAGGGAAGCATGTGAAGCAATGGGTATTTCCTACAGCAAAGGATGGAGCATTATCCAGGATGCAGAGGACGGCATCGGGTGCCGGATTGTGGAACGAAAACAGGGCGGAAAGAACGGCGGCGGAGCCGGGCTTACCGGGCGCGGTGTCCGGATGGCAGAGCTGTTTGGCATTTATGAGAAACGTGTGCAGCAGGCGGCGGAAGATATTTTCCGCGATATTTTTTTGGAAAGCGATTTGTTTTGAAAAAACAGACGCTGCCGGTATAGCAGATACAGGATAAAAGAATTAAGAAAGAAACAGAAAAAACAGGACGAAACAGTAGCAACAGAACAGGAAAAAGAAGAATAAATAGCCGGAAAAGAGGTGGCTGTATAGATGAAAATGATAAAAACGCAGGATGCTGCGGGGCAGGTGCTGTGCCATGATATTACGCAGATTGTGAAGGGGGTTACGAAAGATGCCATTTTCCGCAAGGGTCATGTGATTCGAGAGGAAGACATTCCTGTCTTGCTGCGTGTCGGCAAGGAGCACATTTATATATGGGAAAATGACGAAACTTTGCTGCATGAAAACGATGCGGCTAAAATCCTGTATGACTTATGCGCAAACGAGCATATGCGCCCGTCTGAAATAAAAGAAGGGAAAATTGAGCTGCTTGCAGAAATTGACGGGCTGCTGAAAATTGACCGGGAAAAGCTGCTTCGAATCAATGCACTTGGCGAAATGATGATTGCCTGCCGCCATGGGGATTTTCCGGTACATGCCGGTGACAAGCTTGCGGGCATGCGGGTTATTCCGCTTGTGATAGAAAAAGAAAAAATGCAGCGCGCAGCCGAAGCAGCCGGGCAGGAACCTGTATTCCAGCTAAAGCCGTTTTTGAAAAAGACGGCCGCTATCGTGACGACGGGAAACGAAGTGTATCATGGGAGAATTACGGACACCTTTACGCCGGTTGTGGAAGAAAAGCTGGCGGAATATGGGGTGCAGGTGACCGGGCATGCCTGCAGTGACGATGACCCGGAAAAGACCGCAGCCGCGGTACGGGAAATGCTGGACAAAGGGGCAGATATGGTTATCTGTACCGGCGGGATGAGTGTTGACCCGGATGACAGGACGCCGGCAGCGATTCGCAGCGTGACGGGCTCTGTCGTGACCTATGGCGTGCCGGTGCTGCCCGGTGCGATGTTTCTGCTTGCCTATGCAGGAGAAAAAAAAGTCCCGGTTCTGGGGCTGCCGGGCTGCGTGATGTATGCAAAAAGGACAATTTTTGACCTTGTGCTGCCGCGGCTGCTTGCCGGGGAAGTGCTGGAAAAAAGCGATTTTGACCGGATGGGGGAAGGCGGGCTCTGCCTGTCGTGTCCGGTGTGTACGTTTCCGGACTGCGGGTTTGGGAAATAGTGCAGGAAAGGATGGCAGATGATATGGAAATGCCAGGGTTTTATGAGCAGCTGCGCGGGCTGCCGCGGGACAGCCGCAATCTGGCTGTGACTGTGCTGGAAGGGGAATTTTATGGAAGCAGAATGCTGCTTTCCGATGGTACGATTGTGTGGAAATCCAGCCGGACGGCTTCTTTGGATGCTGCCAGGCGTTATCAGCAGCTGGCAGATGACATTGCCGGGCAGTCTGCACAGGTACAAAATTGCGGGATTTATACGGCAGGTTCTGTCCAGGTCTTTTTCGAACCGCTTGGCGGGGAAAAGAAAATGGTCATCTGCGGGGGCGGGCATGTATCGATTCCGCTGATACGCATAGGGAGAATGCTCGGCTTTGCAGTGACCGTGCTCGAAGACCGTCCGCAGTTTGCGGGAAACGCTATGCAGGCGGGTGCTTCTGACGTGCTGTGCGGGCCGTTTGGCGAAGGACTGGACAAAATCCGCGGGGATGCGGGGACTTTTTTTGTGATTGTGACAAGGGGACACCGCTATGACCAGATATGCCTGGAAAGCATTGCGAAAAAGAAGCATGCGTATATCGGAATGATAGGAAGCAGAAAGCGCTCCGCAGCCGTAAAAGCAGCGCTTTTGGAAAATGGTGCCGATAAGGAAGTCATTGAGCGTGTATATACGCCAGTCGGACTGGACATCGGCGCAAAGACACCGGAAGAAATCGCGGTGGCCATAGCAGCACAGATTATCCAGGTAAAAAATAAAACGCAGGACAGCAGTTTTTCCGAAGAAATCCTGCATGCAGTTCTGGATGAAGCAAATGCCGCAGAACCGAAAGTACTGGCGGTCATTATCCGGCGCAAAGGTTCTGTACCGCGGGAAACAGGTGCGAAAATGCTGATTCTGGCAGACGGCAGATGCGTCGGCACGATTGGCGGCGGCTGTGCCGAGTCTGAGATTCAGAAAAAAGCGCTCCTTATGATGCGGGAAGGACGCCGGGAAATGCAGATATGCTGTGTGGATATGACAGGAAGCGCAGCGGAAGAAGACGGCATGGTCTGCGGCGGCATCATGGATGTGCTGTTGGAGCCGCTGTGAGCACCGGACAGATGAAAAGTCTGAGCGGATATGCATGTGCCATAGCCGCTGAAAAATCCGGGCAGAATACCTGGGCTTGGAGGCCTTAATGAAAGACAGATTTGGAAGAACGATAGATTATATGCGGATTTCAATTACAGACAGGTGCAATCTGAGATGCCGTTACTGCATGCCGGACACAATAAGCCCGGTACCAGAGGAAGCGATTCTTTCTTATGAAGAAATGGAAACGGTCTGCCGCGCGGCGGCACGCGCAGGCATCAGCAGGTTTAAAATTACCGGCGGGGAACCGCTTGTGCGGGAAGGCTGCGCCGGATTTATCGGAAGGCTGAAAAAAATTCCCGGCATCCGCCAGGTTACCATGACTACAAATGGAATTTTGCTGGACAGGTACCTGCCGCAGCTTTTGGAGCATGGGCTGGATGCTGTCAATATCAGCCTGGACACGCTGAATCCAGACGTATATGAGCAGATTACAGGCAGAAACGAGCTTTTCCGGGTGCTGGACAATACCGGGCTGGCGGTGGATGCGGGGCTGCCGGTAAAAGTAAACTGTGTGCTTATCAAAGGCATCAATGACAGGGAATGGCAGGAGCTGGCAGAACTGAGCAGAAATTTAAAGATAGATATCCGGTTTATTGAAATGATGCCGATTGGGCACGGCAAAAAATTCGAGCCGGTTTATAATGACCTGCTGCTGAAACAGCTTTTGGAACAATACCCGGATTTGGAAAAGGATAAACGCGTCCATGGAAACGGCCCGGCTGTTTATTACCGCCTGCCGGGAGCGCGGGGAAGCATTGGATTTATCAGTGCCATGCATGGAAAATTCTGCGGCAGGGGC
>CAJTSV010000003.1:0-689 GCA_910579075.1 uncultured Eubacterium sp. | reverse complement strand
CCGCCTGCGGCTGACCTCACAGGGAAAATTAAAGCCATGCCTGTGCTATGCGGACAGCGTGGACGTCAGAAGCATCCTGCGCGGGGAAGTTTCGGTAGAAGCTTTCGGGAAAAATATGGATAATCATAGAATAAATTTAAATCAAGAAAAAGAACTCTGTGAGGCGATTTCAGAAGCAGTCAGCCAGAAGCCCGGGATGCATCGGTTTGAAGCGGCAGACAGTGTAACAGAACAGGCCTGGATGGCCCAGATAGGCGGATAGCATGCAGATGAAATAGCAGACAGCATGAAGAAAAGCAGCATGCAGGTGAAATAAAGACAGCATGAAGAAAAGCAGCATGAAGATGAAATAGCAGACAGCATACAGAAAAGCAGCATGCACAAATCAGGCAGGAGGAATTGCAGAATGGGAAAAATAGCAGCGGTCTGTATCAGTACAGAGCGCGGAACACAGAAAAAAGAAACCGGACAGGCCGTTTTCATAGAAGACTGGGGAATCGAGGGTGATGCGCATGCTGGACACTGGCACCGCCAGGTCAGCCTGCTTTCTTTTGAAAAGATAGAGGAATTCCGGGACAGGGGAGCACAGATAGATTTTGGCGCATTTGGGGAAAACCTGGTTGTGGAAGGATTTGATTTGCGCAAGGTTCCGGCCGGGACACAGATACAGGCCGGGGAGGCCGTGCTGG
>CAJTSV010000002.1:86974-104133 GCA_910579075.1 uncultured Eubacterium sp. | reverse complement strand
GCAGGGAGCAATGGCTATATTTGCGGTAAACCTTAAGCGAATCATTAAGCTGATAAATGAAAAATAAGAGAATATATCCCTTGAAATAAAGGAAATCTTTACCTGAATCACAAAAAATCCATCAGTCCATTCAAAACTGGTGGATTTTTTGCGTGCATCAAAAATTCAATATTAAAAAACAGGATGTTTTTCAGCGGCCTCGAGTGTAAGTGAGGGGGAAACGCTATATCTGGCTCTGCATTTAAACCGGATTAATCAGAATAAATAACGGATGGGGAGTCCGGTGCCTTTAGGACAGAAGTAACACATATTTATGAAAATAATCAGGAGGGTACATAATGAAATATGCAGAAGAAGCAAAAAAGATTGTGGAACTGGTAGGCGGTGAGGGGAATATCAATAGCCTTGTGCATTGTGCTACCAGATTGCGTTTTGAGTTAAAAGATGACGGAAAGGCAAAGAAAGAAGAACTGAATAAGCTGAAATATGTGCTTCAGATAGTGGTTAGCGGGGGACAGTATCAGGTTGTTATCGGCCCGGCAGTCAATGATTATTATAACGCCATATTGTCTGTTGCCAATTTTGGGGGAAAATCTGAGGAGAAGGAAGGCTCAGGAAAAAAGGTCAAACTGACAGACCGGATTATGAAAGTGATTTCCGGTGCATTTTCACCATTGATTCCCCTGTTGGCGGGCGCAGGTATGGTAAAAGCGCTGCTGACAGTATTTACCCAGTTTGGTTTGATGCAGAGTGATGCTCCTACATATTTGATTTTATCAGCAGCAGGAAATGCGGCATTTTATTTCCTTCCTGTTTTTCTGGGAATCACGCTGGCAAAACAGTTTGGGGGAAATGCATATGTGGGCGGAGGTATCGGTGCAGCCCTGCTTGATCCTAACTTTACCGGCCTGCTTGCAGCAGAAGGTGGCGCGGATTTTATGGGAATCGGCATAACGCCCATTGATTATTCTTCTACCGTGTTCCCGATTTTTATTGCTGTGCTGGTATACAGCCAACTGGAAAAGTTTTGAAAAAAATAGTGAAAAAAGAATTGCAGTTATTTTTAAATCCAATGTTGTCGCTTATGATAATGGTGCCTTTTACGGTAATGATTTTCGGCCCGTTTGGTACAGTTCTTGGCGATAAGGTATCTGCGGCGGTGATGTGGCTGTTTGGATTCAACAGGATTCTTGCAGGAATTGTTTTGGGAGCAGCATATCCTTTCCTGACACTTTTGGGGCTGCATTGGGGATTTACCCCTATTACGCTCCAGAACCTGACGAATTATGGCGGGGATATGGTAGAGGGTGTATGTGTATGTGCAGTATTCGCAGAAATAGGGATTGCAATCGGCGCATATCTGAAGGGGAAAAAGCATTCAAGAATCCGCGAAGTTGCCGGACCTGCAATCCTGACTGCTGTTTTTGCCGGTGTGACGGAGCCTATTCTTTATGGTATCATCATGAACTACAAACGTCTTCTGGCAGTGGTGGCTATTGCAAGTGGTATTGGCGGGGCGATAAACGGTGCGTTGCATGTGACTTGTGATGCGTTTGTATTCCATAACATTTTCTCGCTTGCGATGGGGACGTATTCACCGTTCCTGCCCTATCTGCTTGGAATTTCGGTTGCACTGGTTTCAGGAACGGTGATGACTTATTTCTGGGGAATTACGCCGGAGAACAAAGAAGATTTTGAAATCGAAACAGAAATGGAAACAGCGGCGGAAGCAGAGAAGAAGGAGGAAACGACAGCAAGGAAGGCAGAAGGAACTGCCGGACAAGGGGAAACGGTGGAAATCTGTTCACCGCTGACCGGAGAAATTGTTCCTCTGGACGAGGTGGAGGATGAAGTGTTTGCCAGTGGTGTGGCAGGATTAGGGCTTGCAATCCGTCCTTCGGAAGGGATTGTCCATGCGCCCTGTGATGGTGAAATTTCATTGGTGTTCCCATCCAAACATGCGATTGGGATGACCACAAAAGATGGAGTGGAGCTGCTGATTCATGTAGGAATCAATACGGTAATGCTGGAAGGAGAAGGGTTTGAAACTCTGGCTGAGGAGGGAACTCAGGTAAAAGCAGGGCAGCCATTGCTCCGCTTTGAGCCATCGTTTATTCAGGAAAAAGGTTATCTGCTGACTTCGCCTGTACTGGTAACGAATGCGGATGATTTCCAAAAGACAGAATGCCCTGTTTCAGGACAGGTAAAAGCGGGAGAATTTATTTACAGGGTAATCAAGTAACAGCGATGAAACAGACGGGTAGCAGAAAGGGATGGTTTTCATATGAAAAAAGATTTTTTGTGGGGCGGTGCAGTAGCCGCCCATCAGGTGGAAGGCGCTTATAATGTGAACGGAAAGGGCCTCAGTATTGCAGACGTTATGACTGGCGGCAGCAGGGAAAAGGCGCGTGAGATTACAGACGGCATTCTGGACGGAAAGTATTATCCAAATCATGAAGGAATCCGTTTTTATGACCATTATAAGGAGGATATAAAGTTGTTTGCAGAGATGGGTTTTAAATGCTTCCGTACAAGCATTGCATGGAGCCGTATCTTCCCTCAGGGGGATGAAGAAAAACCCAACGAAGCCGGACTCCTGTTTTATGATGAGCTGTTTGACGAATTACATAAATACAATATAGAACCGGTTGTCACGCTGTCACACTTTGAGATGCCGTATGAGCTTGTGAAAAAGTATGGCGGATGGCGAAGCCGGAAAATGATTATTTTTTTTACACGGTTCGCCTATACTGTTATGGAGAGATATAAAAATAAGGTCACTTATTGGCTGACCTTTAATGAGATTAATAACCAGATGATTGTGACCAATAACCTGTATGCCTTTACCAATTCCGGCATTGTGTTTGAGGAAGGGGAAGATAAGGAGAAAGTGGTTTATCAGGCGGCTCATTATCAATTTGCAGCCAGCGCGCTGGTGGTGAAGAATGGGCATGAAATTAACCTTGATTTCCAAATTGGGTGCATGATTGCGGCGTCGCCCCTTTATCCTTACAGCTGTAACCCCAGGGATATTCTGCTGGCACAAAGGCAGGACAGGAAGTTTAATCTTTTTTTCGCAGACGTACATGCAAGAGGGTATTATCCTGCTTATATAAAAAAAGAATGGGAAAGACGGGGTTACGAACTGGATATTACGGATGCAGATAGAGAAATTCTTTTGAATGGATGTGTGGATTTTATCGGTTTCAGCTATTATCTGAGCGGTGTTTTATGTGCTGACCCTGAAGTGGAAAAAGTGGGTAACGATCTGGAGGCAATTCCGGATGCGGTAGAAAACCCATATCTTCCGAGGACACCATGGGGATGGGCGATTGATCCTGAAGGGCTTCGTTATGTGTTGAATCAATATTACGAACGCTATGGGCTGCCTCTGTTTATTGTTGAAAATGGCTTTGGCTATGAAGATAAAATAGAAGACGGAAAGATTCATGATGAAAACAGAATCCGTTTTCTTGGCAATCATATCCGGGAAATGATAAAGGAGGCGGATGAAGACGGTGTGGATGTTCTGGGCTACACAGTATGGGGATGCATTGACCCGGTATCGTTTACCACTGGGGAAATGCGAAAACGCTATGGCTTTATCTATGCAGACAAAAAAGATGATGGCACCGGAACCTATGAAAGAATAAAGAAGGACAGTTTTTACTGGTATCAGAATGTAATCCGGCAAAATGGGATCATAGAATAAAAAATATTACAAAATCCCGTAAAGGGTGAAAGGAGAAAGCAGCGATGAAAGAATTTAATTATGTAATTACAGATAAGGTGGGTATCCATGCAAGACCGGCGGGTATGCTGGTGAAAGAGGCAAAGAAGTATGAAAGCAGGGTTGTGATTTCCAGGGATGGGAAGAAAGCGGAAGCGACAAAACTGATGGCAATCATGGGGTTAGGCGTGAAATGCGGACAGACTGTGAATATTGAAATTACAGGGACAGATGAAGAAGCGGCTTATGATGGGATGGCTGCCTTTTTTAAAGAGAATTTGTAATTGCAGATGGCGGGAACTGTCACACTAAGCAAAACATATACAAGATATAGTGCAAAAGAATGATTCAAACCAACTATATCTTGTATCAATTTTCTTAATGCGACAGCCCCGCAGAGGGCATAGCCGGAACACGGGACAGCCGGAAACAAAAAATAGGGAGAAATAAATAAGCACAACCGGAATACAATAGGAATAAGGAAGCCTCGAACGGGAGCTTTGGAATGAATACAAAAAAATATGTTTACAGGACTGTGATTTCAGCTGTACTGCTTCTGTTTCTGACAGGAACCGGAAAAGTGATTACGGAAACAGAAAAACAGGCTGTTTCGTCTGCAAACAGTGCCGGACAGGGAAATGGTGCCGGTACGGAACAGGAGCATGGCAGGATGCTTCCTGACGACAGAGGGGAGCAGAAAGAAATGCAGGCAGACAGTGACGGCAGCGGGGAACAAAAAGGAACGCATGCGGACAGCGGCGGACAGAAGGGAGCGGAGGCGGGCAGCGGGGAAGAAACCAGGGAAAAGAAAAAGATTGCGCTGACGTTTGACGACGGTCCGGACTCGGAGTACACGCCGATGCTTTTAGACGGCCTGGCCGAGCGCGGCGTCAAGGCAACGTTTTTTGTAATTGGAAAGCAGGCCGAGGAGCAGCCCGAGGTAATGAAACGTATTGTGGACGAAGGCCACTTAATCGGAAACCATACATATAATCATGTGGATATCCGCCATATGACGCAGACAGCAGCAAAAGAGGAAATTTTAAAAGCGAATGAGGTGATTATAAAATACACGGGCGAGGAACCGTGTTTTTTGCGTCCGCCGTTTGGAAACGGAACGAGCAGGCTGGAAAAAGACGTGGAAATGATACAGGTACTCTGGACCATTGATACTATGGACTGGGCGTGCAAAAATGAAGCCCAGATATGCAGCACGGTTTACCGCGAAGTAAAGGAAAACAGCATTATATTAATGCACGACGAATACCCGACAACCGTGCGCGCTGCCCTGCGTGTCATTGATAAACTGCAGAAAGAAGGATATGAATTTGTCACCGTGGATAAGATTGTGATGGATTAGAATTGACGAACCGGAAGCGAAACTATATAATTGAGTAAATTTTACACACAGCGAAAAGCAGCAGGACAGCTCCGGTTCCCGGAACCTGCAACATGACACAGGGAGGTATTCAGCAATGGATTACAAAAAAACATATACACAGTGGTGTACAGACCCATACTTTCATGAAGAAACAAGGGCGGAATTAAAAGCAATTGCATCGGATGAAGCCGAAATCGAAGACCGCTTTTACCGCCAGCTGGAGTTTGGCACGGGCGGCCTGCGCGGCGTAATCGGGGCGGGGACGAACCGCATGAATATTTATACGGTGCGCCAGGCGACCCAGGGACTGGCAAATTATATTGTGTCACAGCACGGGCAGGACAGGGGCGTTGCAATCGCCTATGATTCCAGACGCATGTCACCGGAATTTGCGGAGGAAGCAGCGCTCTGCCTGAATGCAAACGGGATTAAGACGTACCGTTTTGAAAGCCTGCGGCCGACGCCGGAATTATCGTTTGCCGTGCGTGAGCTTGGGTGCATAGCCGGGATTGTCATTACGGCAAGCCATAACCCGCGGGAATATAACGGCTACAAGGTATACTGGGAAGACGGTGCACAGATTACGCCGCCGCATGATAAAAATATACTGGCAGAAGTGGCAGGCGTGACGGAATTTTCACAGGTACGCACAATGGATAAGGAAGAAGCCAGGACACAGGGCCTGTATGAAACGATAGGCAGCAGCATCGATGACCGGTATATGGAACAGTTAAAAAAGCAGAGCATCCACCCGGAGCTGATACAGAAGGCTGCAGGAGATATCAAAATCGTGTATACGCCGCTGCATGGAACCGGAAACCTGCCGGTGCGGCGCGTGTTAAAGGAGCTTGGCTTTGCGCAGGTATATGTCGTAAAAGAGCAGGAGCTGCCGGACGGCGCATTCCCGACTGTGGCATATCCGAACCCGGAAGATGAAAAGGCATGGACGCTGGCGCTGAAGCTGGCGGAAGAAGTGGGTGCGGATATCGTTTTAGCGACCGACCCGGATGCAGACCGCCTTGGCGTATATGCGAAAGACACAAAAACCGGGGAATATGTCAGCTTTACCGGAAATATGTCCGGGATGCTGATTGCGGAATATATCCTGCGGGAGCGCGCAGCGGCTGGCACGCTGCCGGAGCGTCCGGCTCTTATCGAAACCATTGTGACGACAGATATGGCAAAGGCCATTGCCGCAGACTACGGCGTGGCGCTTATCGAGGTGCTGACCGGGTTTAAATATATCGGGGAACAGATAAAGCTGTTTGAACAGCACAATTCCTATCAGTATGTTTTCGGACTGGAAGAAAGCTACGGCTGTCTGGCCGGAACCTATGCGAGGGATAAGGACGCCTGCGTGGCTGTCATGATGCTGTGTGAAGCAGCGGCTTATTACAAGCTGCAGCACAAAACGCTGTGGGATGCGATGCTGGAAATGTATGAAAAATACGGCTATTACAAAGAAGGGCTGGCGACACTGACTTTAAAAGGCATTGACGGGGCAAAGCAGATTCAGGATAGGATGAGCCGGGCAAGAAGCTGTCCGCCGCAGGCGCTTGGCGGCCTGCAGGTGCTGGCGGTGCGTGACTATAAAGAAGGAATCCGCAGGGACCTTCGCTCTGGCAGGACAGAGCCGTCCGGGCTCCCGGCTTCCAATGTGCTCTATTATGAGCTGGAAGACAATGCATGGTGCTGCATCCGCCCGTCCGGCACGGAACCGAAAATCAAATATTATTTCGGGGTAAAGGGCAAATCGCTCGAAGATGCGGCGCAAAAGCTGGAAGCGCTGAAACAGGACTTGACCCATTCTGCCTGATAGGTTTATAATAACATTATCAAACGGGAACTTACAGAGTGAGGAGAACACAAATGGGTAAAGACAAGAACAAGGTAAAGCAGGACAGGCTGGGAAACGGGGGACAGGAAGCCCAGCTCCGGGCATTGGTCAGGCGCGCATTTATATCTGTTGGTGTCGGCATTGTCCTTTTGCTGGGATTTGGAGCATTTAATTTTATGCTGTCAAATATGCAGTCGCTTCAGCTGAAAGCGGCGCTGGCTCTTGACCAGTACCGTATCGGCTCGAAAACGCTGACGTTTGACGTACAGTCCTATTCGGTTACGGGAGATGCCAAATACCAGGATTCCTACTGGAAAGAGCTGAACGAGAACCAGAACCGTGAAAAAGCGCGTAAAATATTAGAAAAATGCGGGCTGACGGATGCAGAATGGGCCAGCATGAATGAGATAGCGTCCCTGTCGGAAAATCTGGTTCCGGCGGAAGAAGCCGCGATTGCAGCAGCAGAAAGCGGAAACCTGAAGGAAGCTCAGGACCAGGTATTTAATGAACAGTACGAGAATGCGGTAGAACAGATTAATGCGCTGACAGACAGCACGATTGAAAAAATAAATGGCCGCAAGGACAGCCAGCAGAAAACACTGCGGGTTTTGCAGGTCGTGCTGACACTGCTTATGCTTGCGTCTTTTGTTTATATCGTTATAGAAATTACATGCATGATACGGTTTGCTTTTGCGCAGCTGTTAGAGCCGATTAAGAAGGTATCTGACCAGATGGCGGCGCTGGCTGACGGGGATTTCAGCGTCCCGCTGGATATGGAACAGGACGACAGCGAGGTCGGCAGCATGGTAGCAGCCATTGATTTTATGAAACAAAACCTTTTGAGCATTATTCAGGAAATTGCTGATGTTCTGGAAGAAATGGGAAATGGAAATTATCAGGTAAAGATAGAGCAGCATTATGTCGGCGAGTTTATCCGCATTAAGGATTCCTTTGCGAAAATCATGGAAAAGATGCGTGAGACACTGACGACGCTGAAAGAAGTATCGGTACAGATTGACAGCGGCTCGGAACAGCTGGCTTTCGCGGCAGAAGACCTGGCGCAGGGAAGCACAGACCAGGCCGGACAGGTAACAGAGCTGGTGAGTGCATTTGAGAGCATGACAGAAAGCATGGAATCCAATGTCGAAAAGACCAGGGAATCCGTAGTGCTGGCATCGCAAGCAGCAGAAGCCCTTTCACAGGGAAATGATAAGATGCAGGAGCTCAAAACTGCGATAGGGGATATCAGCAGGTGTTCGGAACAGATTGGCACGATTATCGGCGCCATTGAAGATATCGCATCCCAGACAAACCTGCTGTCGCTGAATGCAGCGATTGAAGCAGCAAGGGCCGGAGAAGCCGGGAAGGGCTTTGCAGTCGTGGCAGAACAGGTCAAGAATCTGGCAGAGGAATCGGCAAAGGCAGCCGGCAAGACAACCAAGCTGATTGAAACCGCAATCTCAGCCGTAAACAGCGGTATTGCGATAGCGGATGAAACCGCGGCTGATATGGACAAGGTGATGAGCAGCGCCAGTGTTGCAACGGAACGGATGGGAGAGGTTGCACAGATACTCCAGTCTGATGTAGAACGCATGCGCCAGGTAAGGGCAAACCTGCAGCAGGTATCTGCGGTTGTGGATAACAACTCTGCAACGTCACAGGAAACGGCAGCCGTCAGCGAGGAGCAGAAAGCGCAGGTAGAATCCATGGTTCAGCTGATGAGCCGTTTTGAATTTTAAACGGATTGAATAAAAACTGAATTATATCAATATAGAAAAAAATTGAAGCCATTACCGAAATCCTGGCATCCCGCATCCGTTTTTGCGGGATGCCAGTTTTTGACAGACAGGCTGATGGCAAAACACGAGAACAGGAGGGACAGGAATGGGAATTTCAGCGGCGTTTATGCTGCCGCATCCGCCATTAATTGTGCCGGAAATTGGCAGGGGCGAAGAACAAAAGATTTCGAAAACCGTGGATGCTTATCACGAAGCAGCCAGGAAAATCGCAGCACACAAACCGGAAACCGTAATTGTGATTTCACCGCATCAGACGATGTATGCGGATTATTTTCATATTTCACCCGGAAGCTGTGCACAGGGGGACTTTGGGCGGTTTGGCGCACCGCATGTAACGATACAGGCAGGCTATGATACGCAGCTTGTACAGCTGCTGTGCCGCCAGGCCGGGCTGCGCGGCCTGCCAGCCGGGACGGACGGGGAACGGGACAGGAAGCTGGACCACGGCACGATGGTGCCGCTGTATTTTGCCGGCCAGTACTGGAAGCATTACCGGCTGGTCAGAATCGGGCTCTCGGGACTGTCTTTGAAAAAGCATTATGAGCTTGGCCAGTGCATCCGCGAAGCAGTGGCGGCTCTTGGAAGAAGGACGGTGCTGATTGCTAGCGGGGATTTATCCCACCGGCTCAAAGCGGACGGGCCTTACGGATTTTCGAAAGAAGGGCCGGAGTATGACAGGCGGGTTATGGACGTTATGAAACGGGCAGCTTTTGGGGAGCTTCTGGCATTTCCGGAAGATTTCTGCGAAAAAGCAGCTGAGTGCGGGCACCGTTCGTTTACGATTTTGGCAGGGGCGCTGGACGGGCAGGAAGTCCTTGCGCAGAAGCTTTCTTATGAAGGGCCGTTCGGGGTAGGCTATGGCATCTGTACCTATGAAGTACGGGCAGATGACTGATAATATATTGCAGAAAGGGGCAGAATGAAAATGGAACAGAAAAATGGACAGAATACAGAATCCGATGCATATGTGCAGCTTGCGCGCAGGACAATTGAACAGTATGTCCGCACGGGGGAACAGCCCGAAGTGCCAGAGGGACTGCCGGAAGAAATGTACCGGGAACGTGCCGGGGTCTTTGTTTCGATTAAAAAAGAGGGAAGCCTGCGCGGGTGCATTGGCACAATTCAGGCTGTGCAGGCGTCCATTGCAGAAGAAATTATCCACAATGCCATCAGTGCCTCCGCCAAAGACCCGAGGTTTGCACCGGTTGCGCCCGGAGAGCTTGGCAGGCTGTCCATCAGCGTGGATGTGCTCGGCCGCATGGAACCGGTAAATTCGCCGCAGGAGCTGGATGTGAAGCGGTATGGCGTAGTCGTGACCCGGGGATATCAAAGGGGGCTGCTGCTTCCGAACCTGGAAGGCGTTGACACCGTGGAAGACCAGATTGCGATTGCAATGCAAAAGGCCGGGATTGGCTATGGGCAGCAGGTGCAGCTGGAACGGTTTGAAGTGGTCAGGCATTATTAGAGCCTGAAAACAGCCTGGAATGTGATAGAGCGAAAGGTGGTTTCCATGAAAGCAGTCTGTGATACCTGCATGCACCGCTGCGTCCTTGAAGAAGGGCAGTATGGCCTGTGCGGGGCGCGGAAAAATGAAGGCGGGCAGATAGCCTGCAAAAATTATGGCAGGATAACGGCGCTTGCCTTAGACCCCATTGAAAAAAAGCCGCTGCGGATGTTTTATCCCGGCAGCCTGATATTGTCCGCAGGCAGCTTCGGGTGCAATTTGAAATGCCCGTTCTGCCAGAACCATGAAATTTCCATGTGTAAAGCTGCGGATGCCAAAACGGTGTATCTTTCTCCCGGGGAGCTGGCAGACAGGGCATCTGCCTGCAGGAGAAAAGGCAATATCGGGGCAGCGTTTACTTATAACGAGCCGCTGACAGGATGGGAATATGTGCGGGATGCGGCAAAGCTTATCCGGCACAGGGGCATGAAAAATGTGCTTGTGACAAACGGCTGCGCATCGCTGCCTGTGCTGGAAGAACTGCTTCCTTATATCGATGCGATGAATATTGACTTAAAGGGCTTCCGGGAAGATTATTACCGGAAGCTGGGCGGCAGCCTGGAAACGGTAAAGGCATTTATCAGGCGGGCGGCACAGGAATGCCATGTGGAGCTGTCGACGCTGATTGTGCCGGGTGAGAATGACAGCGAAGCGCAGATGCGGGAAGAAGCACAGTGGATTGCATCGGTAAACCAAAACATTGTGCTGCATGTAACCCGGTTTTTCCCGCGGTATCAGATGGCAGGCTGCGATGCCACGGATGTACAGGCTGTTTACCGGCTGGCAGATACCGCCAGGGAATATGTGGAGCATGTATTTACGGGAAACTGCTAATGCTCCATCCGGGCAGAAATCAGAGTTTATTACAGCCTGATTCACGCCATTGCTTCGTTAAAATTTCTAGTCGATGACCACATCGTCGTTTAAATTTTGCCTTGCACTGACGCGAATCAGTCAGCACTAAACTCTGATTTCTGCCCGGATGGAGCACTAGTGAACTAGAAATTCTTGCAATCCGCCGCTGTTCATGGTACAATATTTTTATGTTTTGTGCATTTCATACAAAAAGGATGTGCTTTGAGATAAAAAACTGTAAAACGTGCTTATGAACGGCGCAGCATGGGGCAGCATCGTGAAAAAACAACAGGTAAAACATCAGATAAAACAAGGAGGCAGGCAGATGGCAAAAAATGCAATATGGATTACCGGGGCGGAGGGAAGGCTTGGCTCTGCGCTGGTGAAGCTTTTACGGAAAGATACAGATAATAAAGTAGTCGGCACGGACATGGATGTGGACATTACAGACATGGAAGCGGTAGAGCAGGCCATGAAGGTATACCGCCCGAATATTGTCATCAACTGTGCAAGCATGTCGGATGCGGATTACTGTGAGCAGAATATGGTCGGGGCGTTTAAGGTAAATGCCCTTGGCGCAAGAAACCTGGCGGCAGCGTCCAGGGGACTGAATGCCAAAATCATCCAGCTTTCTACGGATGATGTATTCAGCGGAAGGCTGTCCGGCCACCTGACAGAGTTCGATACGCCTGACCCGCAGTCGGTTTATGGCAAATCCAAGCTCGCAGGAGAAAATTATGTCAGGGAGCTGAATCCCAAGCACCTGATTATCCGAAGCTCCTGGGTTTATGGCGCAGCAAATGAAAGCGCAAAGGAAGATTATTTTTCCTATGTCGTAAACCACGGAAAGAGCGGCACGCCCTTTGATGCACCGCTTGACCGGATAGGCAGCCCTACCAGTGCGGATGTGCTGGCCGGTTTTTTGTGCTGCCTTTTGGATAAGACAGAGTATGGGATTTACCATGCATCCTGTGAAGGAATGTGTTCCCGGCATGAATTTGCTACCGCGGTTCTTGCACTGGCCGGATATGATACGTCGCTGGCCAAAGGATTTTTCCTGGTTGAAAACAGGGGAAGGATATCGATACTCCTGGAAAACCTGATGATGAAAATGACGGAAATCTATACGATGCCCCAGTGGTTTGACGAGCTGAAAGCATATGTGGAAAGGCATGCAGAAATAAAGTGATTGGAGAATAGTTATGCAGGAAGAAAGCAAAAAAGAAAAAAGCAGGATGGGGCTTACGACAAAGATTTTCATCGGCCTGCTGGGCGGGCTGCTGCTGGGGGTCGTGCTGAATTTATGGGTTCCGCATTCTTATTTCCGGGATGAAATTCTTGTGGACGGCATTTTCTATGTAGCAGGCAACGGCTTTATCCGCCTGATGAAAATGCTTGTCGTGCCGCTTGTATTCTGCTCGCTTGTCTGCGGAAGCTCTGCGATTGGCGATACGAAATCGCTTGGCAGGGTCGGCGGCAGGACGATTGGATTTTACCTGGTGACGACCGCGCTGGCGGTAACCGTTGCGATTTTGGTTGCCACAATTGTCCGTCCGGGCGTGGGACTGGACATGTCTTCGATTGAAACGGGCGAAACGGCTGTGGCTGAGAATGTATCGGTTGCGGACACGATACTGAATATTATACCGGAAAATCCGATTGGAGCGCTGGCAGACGGCACGATGCTCCAGATTATCCTGTTTGCACTGCTTGTCGGCGTGCTGCTGGCAAAAATGGGTGACCGCGCAGAGCTGCTGTCGGGCATTTTTAACCAGGGCAACGAGCTGATGATGGAAATGACAAATATGATTATGAGCCTGGCTCCGGCCGGCGTATTCTGCATGATTGCAAAGACCTTTGCCAATCTGGGATTCGATGCGTTCCTTCCGCTTTTGAAATATATGGGAAGCGTCCTGCTGGGCCTTGTCATCCAGTGTCTGGGCGTTTACATGATTCTGCTTGTGATTTTTACCAGGCTCAATCCGGTGCGCTTTATCAAAAAGTTTTTCCCGGTTATGGCGTTTGCGTTTTCTACCTCGACATCCAATGCAACGATTCCGATGAATATCGATACGCTGGAAGAACGAATCGGCGTATCGAGAAAGATTTCTTCTTTTACCATTCCGCTGGGTGCAACGATAAACATGGATGGCACGTCCATTATGCAGGGCGTGGCGGTGGTGTTTGCGGCACAGGCTTACGGCATGCAGTTAGGGCCGGCCGGTTATCTGACCGTAATTGCGACGGCAACGCTTGCGTCCATTGGCACGGCCGGAATTCCGTCGGTCGGGCTGGTGACGCTTTCTATGGTGTTTACCGCAGTCGGCATTCCGGTCGAAGCGATTATGCTGATTATGGGCGTGGACCGGATTCTGGATATGGTACGCACCGCGGTCAATATTACAGGCGATGCGGTCTGTACCACGATTGTAGCGCATCAGAACGGGGATTTAAACCGGGATGTATTTTATGATGACCGTGAATAAAAAAATGCATGGCAGGTGAAACAAATATGGAAAGGAAGTGAGGGATATGAAAAAAGCGCTGTGCGCGGTAATATGCTGCCTGCTGCTTCTTTTCTGTAGCTGCGGCATGACGGAAAATGAATCCGGAACAGTGCCGGAAAAAACCGAAGAACGCAATCCCCGGTTTTTGGATGCGGTCAGGGAACGCGGTTATCTGATTGCCGGCTGTAAAAAGGATGTTCCGGGACTTGGCTTTTACAATAAGGAAACAGGCACATGGGACGGCCTGGAAATAGAGCTGGCTTACCAGACCGCTGCAAACCTGTTTGGCGTCACAGCCTGGGAAGCAAAAGACCGCGGGCTTGTACAGTTTGTGGCCGTAACGGTGGATGACCGGGAAGAAATGCTGAAAAGCCAGGATGTGGACTGCCTGTTTGCCACCTATACGATTACAAAGGAGCGGAAAAAGAGGTTTGCATTCTCGGAAAGCTATTATACCGATTATATCGGGCTGATGGTAAAGACATCCGGCGACGACCCGAATTCCCTTGGAAGCAGCGATATCCGCTCGATTGCAGACCTGGACGGCAAAAAAATCGGAGTGGCAAGAAATGCGACGACAAGAAAGGCTTTTTTAAATTATATCCAGACGATGCATTCGGTAACGATAGCACCCGTATTTTTTGAATATAAGGATTATAAGACGGTTTTTCAGGCGCTGAAAAAAGGCGAAGTGGATGTGATGGCGGCGGATGTCAGCATTCTGAACGGATATGCGGACAGCTCCACCAAAATACTGAGCGACCGTTTTGGGGGACAGCGGTATGGAGCCGCTGTGCGAAAGGAGAATGCGGCGCTGCTTGACTGCGTCAATCAGGCGCTGGAATACGAAAATAAAGAAAAGGATGCAGAATGAAACACGGGCTGCGGCATAAGAGGAATCTTGTGCGCGGCCTGTGTTTTTTTATGAAAAAAAGCTTGCAATATACCCCTATAGGGTATATAATCTGAATTATGAAAAATACAAAGAAATAAGATGAAGCGAACGAAAGAGAGGAAAAGCAAATGCCGGAACAGGAACAGACATCTGATACGAAAATACATGCATCGTGCTGCACGCAGAAGACAAAAGAGCGTACCGGACAGGAATACAAAGACCTGATGAACCGCCTGAGCAGGATTGAGGGCCAGGTGCGCGGCATCAAAGGAATGGTGGAGCGGGATGCCTACTGCATTGACATTTTAGTGCAGGCAGCTGCGGTCAATGCCGCCATGAACAGCTTTAACAAGGCACTGCTTGCGAACCATATCAAAACCTGTGTAGCGGGGGATATCCGCGAAGGCAGAGAGGAAACGATGGATGAGCTGATTGCGGTGCTGCAAAAACTGATGAAATAACAGGAAGGAGACAGGAGCAATGGAACAGTATACGGTAACCGGTATGAGCTGTGCGGCCTGCAGCGCGCGGGTAGAAAAGGCAGTTTCAAAGGTGCCGGGTGTAACGTCCTGCTCGGTCAGCCTGCTGACAAACTCCATGGGAGTGGAAGGAGCGGCTGACGCAGAAGCAGTTATGAAAGCAGTGCAGGATGCAGGGTACGGGGCATCCAGAAAAGGGGAAGCGGCACCGGATGCAGCAGGGCCAGGCCAGGCAGCCGTACCGGAAGATGCCCTGGCTGACCATGAAACACCGGTGTTAAGGCAGCGGCTGCTTGCATCGCTTGGATTTCTGGCAGCCTTAATGTACCTTTCGATGGGACATATGATGTGGGGATGGCCCGTGCCGGAGATTCTTGGCAAAAATCATGTGGCTATGGGGTTGATACAGCTGCTTTTAACCGTTATAATAATGGTGGTCAACCAGAAATTTTTTATCAGCGGCTTTAAAAGCCTGTGGCACCGGGCACCGAATATGGATACGCTCGTTGCGCTGGGTTCCTCTGCGGCGTTTGTATACAGCACCTATGCGCTGTTTGCTATGACAGATGCCCAGCTGCGCCAGGATATGGACGGCGTCATGGCGTATATGCATGAATTTTACTTTGAATCGGCAGCGATGATTTTATCGCTGATTACCGTAGGTAAAATGCTGGAAGCGCGCTCGAAGGGCAAAACGACGGATGCGTTAAAAGGGCTGATGAAGCTGGCGCCCAAAACGGCGTCAGTCATCCGGGACGGCGCAGAAGTACAGGTGTCGATTGAACAGGTGCACAAGGGAGATATTTTTACGGTGCGTCCGGGGGAAAACATACCCGTAGACGGTATTGTGCTGGAAGGAAACAGCGCGGTAAACGAAGCAGCGCTGACCGGAGAGAGCATTCCGGTCGACAAAGAGCCCGGGGCATCTGTATCGGCAGCAACCGTCAACCAGTCTGGATTTTTAAAATGCGAAGCGACGCGGGTCGGGGAAGATACCACGCTGTCCCAGATTATCCGCATGGTTAGTGACGCGGCAGCGACCAAAGCGCCGATTGCCAAAATTGCAGACCGTGTTTCCGGTGTATTTGTGCCTGCGGTCATTGCGATAGCCGCAGTTACGGTTTTCATCTGGCTGCTTGCCGGGGAATCGCTTGGATTTGCGCTGGCAAGGGGTATTTCCGTGCTTGTCATCAGCTGTCCGTGCGCGCTTGGCCTGGCGACTCCGGTGGCGATTATGGTCGGCAATGGCGTCGGGGCAAAAAGCGGCATTATGTTTAAGACAGCTGTCTCGCTGGAAGAAACGGGAAAAATGGAAATTGTGGCGCTGGATAAGACAGGCACGATTACAAACGGCACGCCGAAGGTTACGGACGTGATACCGGCAGAGGGCATATCACAGCAGCAGCTTTTGTTTCTGGCAAATGCACTGGAACAAAAGAGCGAGCATCCGCTGGCGGGTGCCGTCACCGAATATGCGGCGCAGCAGGGCATCCAGGCTGCCGATGTACAGCAGTTTCGGGCACTGCCGGGCAACGGGCTGACGGCAGTGTATGAGGGTGCAGCACTTGCCGGGGGCAATTACCGGTTTATCAGCTCGCGGGTGCAGGTACCGCCGCATCTGCTGGAAAAATCCGAACAGCTGGCCACAGAGGGCAAAACCCCGCTGTTTTTTGCAAAGGACGCTCAGGCTGCCGGCATTATCGCAGTGGCAGATGTTATCAAGGAAGACAGCCCGCAAGCCGTGCGTGAATTGCAGAATATGGGCATCCGTGTTGTCATGCTGACCGGGGACAATGCGCGTACTGCAAAAGCAATCGGTGCACAGGCCGGTGTGGATGAGGTTATTGCAGGCGTGCTGCCGGACGGAAAAGAAAGCGTTATCCGTTCGTTAAAGGAACAGGGGAAAACAGCCATGGTCGGTGACGGCATGAACGATGCCCCGGCGCTTACCAGGGCCGATATCGGCATTGCGATTGGTGCGGGAACCGATATTGCCATTGACGCGGCGGATGTGGTCCTGATGAAAAGCAGGCTCAGTGATGTTCCGGCGGCAATCCGGTTAAGCCGGGCTACGCTGCGCAATATCCACGAAAACCTGTTCTGGGCATTTTTTTACAATGTTATCGGCATTCCGCTGGCGGCCGGCGTGTGGATTCCGCTGTTTCACTGGCA
>CAJTSV010000002.1:33514-86938 GCA_910579075.1 uncultured Eubacterium sp. | reverse complement strand
CATGAGCCTGTCCAGCTTTTGCGTCGTAACCAATGCGCTGCGCCTGAATCTGGTATCGATTCATGATTCCAGCAGGGACAAAAAAAGAAGGGATAAAAAAAGAACAGGAACAAATTCAGGAAATAAAAATCAGAATCAGAGTATGGAGGAAAAAACAATGGAAAAGACAATGCAGATTGAAGGAATGATGTGCGCACACTGTGAGGCCAGGGTGAAAAAATGCCTGGAAGCGCTGGCGCAGGTGGATGAGGCAGCCGTAAGCCACGAAGCCGGAACCGCAGTCGTAAAGCTGAACGCAGCCATTTCCGATGAGGAGCTGAAAAAAGCAGTCGAAGACCAGGACTATCAGGTGACAGCCATCCAGTAGACAGCCGCCGGGAGGGGATGGAAATGCACGATAAAATGACACGAAAAGATATTGCACGCATGGAAGAAGAAATTGAATACCGCAAGCTGGTCGTGCGCAGGGAAGCGCTCGAAGCAGTCAAGGAAGCCCGTGCACAGGGGGATTTAAGCGAAAATTTTGAATACCATGCGGCAAAAAAAGATAAAAACCAAAACGAGAGCAGAATCCGGTATCTGGAACGGATGATAAAGACCGCGCAGATTATTGAGACAGAATCCAGGGCGGACGAGGTCGGGCTGGACAATACGGTAACGGTGTATTTTGAAGAAGATGACGAGACAGAGACGTTTAAGCTTGTCACAACGGTACGCGGAAATTCGCTGAAAGGCATGATAAGCATTGATTCCCCGATAGGAAAAGCAATTCTGGGACACAAGGCAGGAGAGCGCGTATCGGTCCGGGTAAATGACAATTACAGCTATGACGTTATTATCCAAAATATCGAAAATACCGTAGATGACGGTACCGACCGCCTGCGCAGGTTTTAGGAGCAGGGAAACGGAAAAAGCAACGGATGGAAAGGAAATTTACAGCATGAAAGTAAAAAACAGGCTTTTCATTGTGCTTGCCTGTTTTCTGCTGTTTTTTGCAGGAAGTGCCTGTTATCCGCCTGTGCAGGCGGATGCAGCGTCACAATCGTTAAATCTGGAGCAGATTCAGCAGAAGTTTGCAAGTGCAGTCAAAAACGGGAAGCATTCGGTGTCCTTTACGGCTCCGGCAAACCTGACAACGGCACAAATCCGGTATGCACTGGAACAGGGGGCCAAAAGCCAGAACCGCCTGTTAGCGGGCAGCGTCCAGTTCCGCAAGCAGACAAACAGCGCGAGTGCGGATGCGAAATACACCATTGAGCTGTCCGATGATGCATTTATGAAAATTACGCGGCTCAAATCCGAAGCCGCAGCCAAAAAAGCCGCAGCCAAAGCACTCAAAAACAGGAAATATTCGACAAATTATTACAGTGATACTTCCTATTATAATATCTTTGTCCGCATGCTGAAACAGCATCCGGAGTATAATTATAATACGGTTATCTGGAAAAATTCGAACGGGGCATATGGCTATCACCGGGGAGACGGACTGAGCAAAAAGCAGCAGGAGGAAAAACAGAAAGCTGCGGATAAAGCAGCTGCGGCTGCTGCCAGCGCCTGCGTCAGCTCCGGAATGTCTGCAAAAGAGAAGGCAAAGGCGATTCATGACTATCTGATAAAAAACTGCGCCTATGATGATTCCATATCGCTGGCGGATAAGAAATACAACGATGCGTTTACGGCATACGGTGCACTGGTCAATGGCTCGGCAGTCTGCCAGGGTTATGCAGCAGCCTTTAACCTGATGGCTTCCAAATGCGGCCTGCAGTCCATGACCGTATGCGGAACGTCCAGGGGCGTGGCGCATGCGTGGACGTATATCAAAAGCGGGGATAAATACCGCTATCTGGACTGTACCTGGGACGATGCCGGCAAAAAACCGAGCTATGAATATTTCTATGTGGATGAACAGAAAATGCGCCAGGAGCATGTCTGGAACGCACTGGATTTCCCAGCAGGGGATATCAAATATGCAAAATACCTGGCGAAACTGTAGCAGGGGAAGGATATTCAAAAGCAGGAAACTCAGGAAGCATAAAAATTCTATACAGGGGAATCCTATCAGCGGAGGTGTATCATGAAACGGTTACTCAGCACGCTGTTTATTATCTGCATGATTACGGCTGTAGGATTCACACTGAACGGTGTTACCAAAAACCGCACGAGCCAGGGCTGCATCCAGCTGACAGATTTTTATCGTCTGCCGGAGCAGACTGTGGATGTGCTGTGCATTGGCAGCAGCCATGTATATTACAGCATTCATGCGCCAAGGCTTTATGACCGGTACGGCATGGCGGCATATCTTTTGGCATCGCCTGGCCAGCCGGTATGGATGAGTTATTATTTTCTGGAAGAAGCGTTAAAGACGCAGTCCCCGCGGCTGGTCGTATTTGATGTCTGCACGCTGTACCGCAGGGAAGCGGACGCCGGTTCTGCATCCTGGCCAAGCTTAATCAGCATGAAGCCTTCGGTCCGCAAATGGAAGGCTATCCGCGCGGTCAATCAGGAAGGAAAACAGTTAGACAGCATTGCGGCATTTTTTTCGTTTCCGTATTACCATACGCGTTATGATGAATTGAACCGGCAGGATTATGAAAATACAAAACGGGTCCGCTACAACGGATATTTTCCAAGCTTCGAACGGATATCCGAAAGCGAGCTGTCACAGTGGAAGGATGCGGACAGGACGAATCCAGGCCTTGCAGAGCCGCTGGCCGCACGCGCGGAAACGTATCTGCGCAGGCTTATAGAGCTGTGCCAAAAGAAGGAGCTGCCGCTGCTTTTGGTCAATTCGCCCTATTTAAACCAGACGCTGGAAAAGCAGAAGGCGTACAACTATGTCAGCCTGATAGCACAGGAATACGGCGTTCCATATCTGGACGGCAATTATATCGAAGAAATGCAGATTGATTTTAAAGAGGACCTGCTGGAAGCGTCGCATTTAAATTACTTTGGCAGCATCAAATATACAGATTACCTGGCAGGGTGGATGAAACAGCACTATCTTATTCCAGACAGGCGCGGCAATGCCGGCTACCGCAGCTGGGAAGAAACAAGCAGGAAATTCCGGCATCAGCAGCTGTACACAAGGGTGCTCAAACAGATTCAGACGCAGAAGGCTTATCTGGAAGCAGTGCAGCAGCTGGATGAATGCACGGTGGTGTTTTATGATAAAAAGAGCGGGGCGGCAGCCGTTTGCGAGAACGGGAAAAAGGTGTTTGAAGGGGCACCGGATTCGGATTATTTCAGGCATTTTGACCTCGGCTATTCAGACCTCGCTGTCGGGTGCAGCAGCGGAAATCTGTCGGTACGGCTGGACAGGAAAGAGTATTTATTTGCACAGGACGGGCTGAATGTGCTTGTCTATGATAAAATAGCAAAGCGCGTGATAGACGGGGCAGGCTTTACAGCCGGAAAAAGGGCAGCAGCAAAGACATAAGAGCTGCTGCCCTTTTTCCGGCTGTTGTAAAAAGCGCAGCAAAAATCCAGCATCCCATATCAGGAATGCTGGATTTCGTCTGTTATCCCACATCAGTCCGTTTTTCGCCCGGTGTCCGGTATTGCGGGCGGTTTTGGAAAGAATCAGTCATAATCCTGGTCCCAGTCGAGTATCTGTCCGGTCCGGGCGTGAATGGTATATTCGTATTCCATACGGCCCTTCACGATTTCTATTTCGTATACCGGCACGCCGTCGTCATAATCCGATTCTGCTTTGACAACGGTTCCGCCCGGAACCTTTTCGAGTGCAATCTGTTTTGCTTTTTCCAGGCCGATATCGCCGCTGCTGTTTGCGGCATTCCCGGATGAAGCGGTGTATTTCCATTCGTATTCAATCAGGGCACCCGTTCTTGCATGGAATTCCAGAATATAAGTTTTTTTGGAATCAGTCATTTTTACCTTGTAGTAGTCCAGGCCGTCGTCAAATTTGCGCGCGATGCTTACGATGGTTCCGTTTTTAACGCGGGCCTTTGCCAGGCTTTTGCATTTGCTTTCGCTGATGACCGGTTTGCTGGAAGACGGGCTGACCGATATTTTTTCCCAGCTGTATTCCAGGATTTTGGCATCCGAAGCGCGGTAGGTGATTTCGTATTTCCGGTTTCCCTTCACCAGCTGTACATCATAGACAAGCGTGCCTTTTTCATAATCCCGGTCTGTGTCGGTAATGGTGGCACCCGGTACTTTTTCCAGTGCTTTTGCACCGGCCTGGCTTTCACTGCTGATAGATGCGGCATAAGCGCCCTGTGTCCAGGCCAGAATGCCTGCTGCTGTAAAACAGGCAGTAAAGAGTGCTGCTTTCAGGTTTTTGGTCAGGTTCATATTCGTTTCCTCCTAAAAAATAGATGATTTGTTTCTGCGGGCCGTGAGCCGGTGCCGTTCAGGCTGCTTGGGCCGGTCCGCTGCCCGTATGGATAGCTGTGCAAAAATGCTCCTGCGGTTAATCCAGCGGTTCTGTTTCCCAGCTGCGGATAGCGCCGCTGTAGGCATCGATTTCAAATTCATATTCCATGCCCTGATAGATAATTTTTCCTTCGTATTCCATAATGCCGTCGTCTAAATCCACCTCAAATTCAAAGATGTCGCTGACTGAGGCTCCCGGCACCTGCTCCAGCGCCAGCTTTCTGGCTTTTTCTTCGGAAATCATTTTTCCGTCGGAGCCAGCCTGAGGCAGAGTGGTTTCTGCTTCAAAATCATATTTGATGACTTCTCCGGTAACGGCGTCGATTTCATAGTCGTATTCTTTGCCGCCGTTTACAAAAAACTCTACCTCATACAGGCTGCGCCCGTCATCGTAATCCAGCTCGCTTTTCAGGAAAACGGCCTGGTCTTTTGGAATGCCGGCATGCGCAAGCGCTTTTGCCTGTGCTTCTTCTGGCGTCAGCACCGGGCCTGCATCCTGGCTGCCAGTCCCGGCTGTCTTATGCGCATTCTGTCCGCTGCTGGCAGTATTTTCAGCCTTTGTGTTCTGTCCGCTGTCAGCAGGATTTTTTACATCTGCATTTTGTCCGCCGGCATCCGGATTTTTAGTAATATCCTGTCCGCTGCTGCCAGTATCTGCTGCAGCGGCATCTGCGCCGTCAGACGGACTGTCCTGCGCGTCAGGCGGCATGCTGGAATGAATAATGTTTCCGGTCAGGGCATCGATGTCGTACTGGTAAGACTGCCCGCCTGCTGTAAAATCCACCTGGTAATAGTCTACACCGCTGCGGGTGGCCAGCTCCGACGAGGTAAACTCTGCATCGGATGATGACGCCAGTCCGGCATCTTCCAGCGCCAGGCGTTTTGCTTCTTCTGTTCCGATGAAATTCATCTGGGCCTTTTGTCCGGCACATCCTGCAGTTAACAGCGCTGCCAGTCCGGCAGCACACAGGAAATAGTTTGCTTTCATTGCCTGCACTCCTTTTTGCTGTTATGTTTGTGTTGTTTGTTCTGTTGATAGTATCTTAACGTGCAATTATGAAATGAGTATGAAATGAGAAAAATTTTTTATAATTTTTTCGTTCTCATTTTATGCGTTCTTATTTATTTCCGGTCTGGCAGAAGCCGTGCAGTTTTTTTGCCGGGAATCCGGCAGGTGCAGCGTAAAGGCGCTGCCAGCACCCAGAATGCTTTCCAGCGTCATATATCCGCCGTGGATGCGGGCAATCTGCTGTACCATGGACAGGCCGAGCCCGGCCCCGGTATCTTTGCTGCGTGCGGCGTCTGCCTGGTAAAACCGCTGCCAGACCCTGTCCTGCTGCTCCGGGGCAATGCCGATGCCATTATCGCGCACCTGCAGCAGTACCTCACTGCCTTCCCGGCAGGTACGGATCCATACATGGCCGCCGGGCCTTCCGTATTTAAAGGCATTTTCCACCAGATTGTGTACCAGGCGGGTGAGCAGTGCCGGATTTGCACAGACAGTAAGGTCTTGCAGTTCTAACGTGAGCTGTCCGTGCGGATAGGCCTGTTCTTCACAGAGGTTTTGCAGCAGGCTGGCCAGGTTTACAGGCTCAAACTGGTTCAGCTCCGTCCCCTGGTCAAGCCGGGTCATGCTTAATAACTGGGAAATGAGGGCAGACATTTTTACAGCCTGACGGGAAATCATCGTAATCGTTTCCTGGCGTTCTTCCGGTGTTTCGTCATATTTGCTGGCATATTCGCAGGCTCCTTTGATAATCGATACCGGGGTGCGCAGCTCATGCGAGGCATCGGCGGTAAACTGTTTTTCTGCTTCAAAGGAACGTTCCAGCCGTTCGAACAGGTGGTCAAACGTTGCGGCGAGCCTGGTAAATTCATCCCGTCCAGACGGCAGCCCGATGCGCCTGGAAAGGTCGGATGCTTCGTTGATGGCTTCTGCGGTTTCTGCAATGCTGTCCAGGGGACGGAAGGCCTGCCTGGCAATCCAGTAGCTGCCAAGTGCGGCCAGCACTAAAAACAGCGGCAGTGCAATAAGCATGGCCAGCAGCAGGTTTTTCGAAAACTGGCGGCTGCGGGGAACCTCCATCAGTCCGCGCAGCCATACGCCTTCTTCCCAGCTGTCGGAATAACAGATATCCAGTACCAGGTATTCGTCTTCTCCGACAGCGACTGTCCGTGTCAGCCCGTTTTGAAACGGTTCCCTGGCAGGAAACGATACCGGAAGCTGGCCCGCCAGCAGGGACTCGCTCTGGCTGTAAACAAGGGTAGATACGCCGTACTGGTAAAACTGGAAATCGTCATTAAATTTCAGCCTGCCGTTTTGAAACGCAATCTGCCTGCTGTTATGCAGCACTGTGTGGGACAGCTGGGACATGCAGGTCTGGAATGTGACGCCGCTGCTGATAGACAGCGTAAAGGTGAGCATCAGCACGGCCAGCAGGGACATCAGCAGGGTGAGCCAGACCGTAATCCTTGTTTTGACTGTAACATATCTCATAGGCTGCTCCCAGCGGCTTCTTCCCGCAGCGTCCAGCCAACGCCGCGGATGGTATGAAGCAGCTTCACCGGATGTCCGCTGTCTATTTTTTTGCGCAGGCGGCTGATATATACATCTATATTGTTTGAGTTTCCGGTATATTCATAATTCCAGATTTGATTTTCCAGCTGTTCCCTTGACAGCACGGCACCTCGGTTGCATATCATGTATTCCAGTATGGAAAATTCTTTTGGCAGCAGCGGGATTTCCACGCCGCCGCGGCTGGCTGTTTTCTTCCGGATATCGATGGTCAGGTCTGCAATGGACAGCTGGTTGCTGCGGCTGCCCGCCTGCCTGCGGGTCATGGCACGGATTCTGGCAGTCAGCTCGTCAAAATCAAAGGGCTTGACCAGATAATCGTCTGCCCCGTAATCCAGCCCCTTTACCCGGTCTGATACGGCATCACGCGCCGTAAGCATCAGCACGGGAACGTCCATCCCCTGATGCCGTATTTTCTGCAGCAGGCTGAATCCGTCCAGCTTCGGCATCATGACATCCAGCAGAATCGTGTCATATTCGGCACCCGCCAGATACACCAGCGCGTCCTCGCCGTTCTGGCAGCCGTCTGCGCTGTACCCTTCTTTTTTTAATGTTTTGATAATCAGCCGGTTCATGTCCGGCTCGTCTTCGACAACTAAAATACGCATGCTGGTTACCATTGGCCTTTCTGTCTGATTTGTTTTTTATTATAATACGAAAATTGATATTAAAAAAATGATACATTTGCCGGTGCGGATTGTCAATCCTGAATGGGGCTGTTTTGAAAATGGTTTATATTCTTCGCGATTGCGGAAAAAAGGTTGAAATCATGGCTTTCATATGGTAAACTCTTTACAATTTCATAAAATTACATGATTTTCTTATCCATAAAAAATGGCGAAAGTACACAGGATAGTATATGTGAGAGACAGCGAATCATGCAAAAAGGCCCGAAAAAGGCCCAAAAGAGGCCCGAAAAAAGAGATTTCTCTTTTTTTTTTGCCGGAAAAAAGAAAGGAATGGGTGACTGCTATGAAAGCTTATCTGATACTGGAAGACGGACATGTATTTGAGGGAACCGGCATTGGCTCAGGCCGGGAAGCGGTCAGCGAGATTGTGTTTAACACGGCGATGACCGGATATCTGGAAGTGCTGACAGACCCATCGTATGCCGGACAGGCAGTTGTGATGACATACCCGCTGATTGGAAATTACGGGGTCTGTTTTCGTGACATGGAATCGGCAGTGCCGTGGCCGGACGGATTCCTGGTGCGGGAATTATCCAGGCTGGCCAGCAATTTCCGCTGCGAAGGCTCCATCTGGGATTTTCTGGAAAAACACGACATCCCCGGCATTGCGGGAATCGATACGCGTGCGCTGACAAAGCTTCTGCGTGAGAAAGGCACGATGAACGGCATGATTACGCGCAGGGAGCCGCAGGACCGGATGGATGAAATCCTGGCGTCCCTGCATGCGTATGCCGTCGGGGATGTGGTGGGCCGGGTGACCTGCCGCGGGAAAAAGGTATTGGAAGGAAGCGGGTACCGTGTGGCGCTGATGGATTATGGCGCAAAAGATAATATTGCAGCATCGCTTGTAAAACGGGGCTGCCAGGTAACGGTTTATCCGGCACATACATCTGCGGATGAGGTGCTGGCAGGCAGGCCGGACGGGATTATGCTTTCCAACGGGCCGGGTGACCCGAAAAGCTGCACAGGCATTATCCGGGAAGTGAAAAAACTGGCGGATTCGGGTGTTCCGGTATTTGCCATCTGCCTGGGGCACCAGCTGATGGCGCTGGCAGAAGGAGCGGACACATACCGGTTAAAATACGGCCACCGGGGCGGCAATCATCCGGTGAAAGACCTGGAAACCGGGAAGGTCTATCTTACTTCCCAGAACCACGGATATGCCGTAAATACGGACACGCTGGATAAAAGCATCGCAGTCCCGGCATTTGCCAATGTCAACGACGGCACGAATGAGGGGCTGCGTTATACAGGAAAACAGATATACACGGTGCAGTTTCACCCGGAAGCTTGCCCGGGGCCGCAGGACAGCTCGTTTTTATTTGACAGGTTTATACAGATGATGGGAGGGGACAGGTAATGCCAAAAAGAGCAGATATTCAGAAAGTATTAGTCATTGGTTCCGGGCCGATTATTATCGGGCAGGCCGCAGAATTTGATTATGCCGGAACGCAGGCCTGCCGTTCCTTAAAGGAAGAAGGGCTGGAGGTATGCCTGGTCAATTCCAATCCGGCGACGATTATGACCGATAAAAACATTGCGGACCAGGTCTATATCGAGCCGCTGGACATCGGGGTGCTCAAACGCATTATCCAGAAAGAAAAGCCGGACAGCGTGCTGCCGACACTGGGCGGACAGGCCGGGCTGAATCTGGGCATGGAGCTGGCGGAGTCCGGGTTTCTGGAAGAAAACGGCATCAGGCTTATCGGCACGACGGCACAAACAATAAAAAAAGCAGAAGACCGCCTGGAATTTAAAAGTACCATGGAAAAAATCGGGGAGCCTGTCGCGCCGTCGCTTGTGGTAGAAGATGTCCAAAGCGGCATTGATTTTGCCAATACCATCGGCTATCCGGTCGTGCTGCGCCCGGCTTATACGCTTGGCGGCAGCGGTGGCGGGATTGCGCACGATGAACAGCAGCTGGCAGAGATTCTGAAAAACGGCCTGCGGCTTTCCCGTGTCGGCCAGGTGCTGGTGGAGCGCTGCATCGCGGGCTGGAAGGAAATCGAATACGAGGTGATGCGTGATGCAAACGGCACCTGCATTACCGTCTGCAATATGGAAAATATCGACCCGGTGGGCGTGCATACCGGGGATTCCATTGTCGTGGCCCCGTCCCAGACGCTGGGGGACAAGGAATACCAGATGCTGCGCTCGTCTGCGTTCCGCATTATTTCCGAGCTGAATATTACCGGCGGGTGCAATGTGCAGTATGCCCTGAAGCCGGATTCGTTTGAATACTGCGTCATTGAAGTCAATCCGCGCGTCAGCCGCTCGTCTGCGCTTGCATCCAAAGCGACGGGCTATCCGATTGCAAAGGTGGCGGCAAAAATTGCCATCGGCTATCATCTGGACGAAATTAAAAATGCGATTACGCAGAAAACGTATGCCTGTTTTGAGCCGGTGCTTGATTACTGCGTGGTCAAGCTGCCAAGGCTTCCGTTTGACAAATTTATTACGGCGAAACGCACCCTGACGACGCAGATGAAGGCGACCGGGGAAGTCATGAGCATCTGCCAGAATTTTGAAGGGGCGCTGATGAAAGCGCTGCGTTCATTAGAGCAGCATACGGACAGCCTGCTTTCGGCTGATTTTACCGGATTATCTGAAAAAGAGCTGTTAGAACGCATGAAAACGGTCGACGACCAGCGGATTTTTGTTATCGCGCAGGCTATCCGCAGGGGGATTAATTATCAGGCCATTCATGAGATTACGAAAATAGACGCGTGGTTTTTGGACAAAATCGCGCTTCTTGTGGAAATGGAGCAGCGTCTGAAAAAAGAACCGCTGACACTGGAGCTGCTCAAAGAAGCAAAGCGCATGGAATTTCCGGATAATGTCATAGCTTCGCTGGCGGGAAGGACGCAGCAGGAAGTCCGCGCCATGCGTTATGAAAACGGGATTACGGCAGCGTTTCAGATTGTAGATACCTGTGCGGCAGAATTTGAAGCGGCAACGCCGTACTATTATTCGGTCTATGGCAGTGAAAACGAAGCAGTGCGTACCGAAGGCCGCAAAAAGGTGCTTGTGCTCGGTTCCGGCCCAATCCGTATCGGGCAGGGCGTGGAGTTCGACTATTGCAGCGTGCATGCGGCATGGGCGTTTGAAAAGGCGGGATATGAGACTATTATTGTAAACAACAACCCGGAAACCGTCAGCACCGATTTTGATATTGCAGACAAGCTGTATTTTGAACCGCTGACACCGGAGGATGTGGAAAATATTGTAAACCTGGAAAAGCCGGACGGGGCTGTCGTGCAGTTTGGCGGGCAGACTGCAATCAAGCTGGCCCAGAGCCTGATGGAAATGGGCGTGCCGGTGCTTGGAACGGCAGCTGAGGACGTGGACGCAGCCGAAGACCGGGAGCTGTTTGACCAGATTCTGCAAAGGACACAGATTCCGCGCGCGGCGGGCACCACGGTATTTACGGCGCAGGAAGCAAAGGAAGCGGCAGGACGCCTGGGTTATCCGGTGCTTGTGCGGCCTTCGTATGTGCTGGGCGGACAGGGCATGCAGATTGCTTATACCGACGGGGAAATCGAGGAATTTATGGCGGTCATTAACCGCTATTCGCAGGAGCACCCGATTCTCGTTGACAAGTACCTGATGGGCAGGGAGCTGGAAGTGGATGCGGTCTGTGACGGGACGGATATTCTCATACCGGGCATTATGGAGCATATCGAGCGCACGGGCGTGCATTCCGGCGATTCGATTTCGGTCTATCCGGCTATGACCATCAGCGATGCCGTCCGTGATAAAATTGCGGAATATTCCAGGCGTCTGGCAGAGGCGCTGCATGTCAAGGGGCTTATCAATATCCAGTTTATTGCAGCCGGGGAAGAAGTGTATGTAATCGAGGTCAATCCGCGTTCCTCCAGGACGGTGCCTTATATCAGCAAGGTGACCGGCATTCCGATTGTGGATATTGCAGTGGAAGCCATACTGGGAAAGAAAATTACAGAGCTTGGCTATCAGCCGGGGCTGCAGCCGCCGGCGGGCTATGCGGCAGTCAAGATGCCGGTATTTTCGTTTGAAAAAATCCGCGGGGCCGAAATCAGCCTCGGGCCGGAAATGAAATCGACCGGGGAATGCCTGGGCATTGCAAAGACGTTTGACGAAGCGCTGTACAAGGCATTTCTCGGCGCAGGCGTAAAGCTTCCGAAGCATAAGCAGGCGATTATAACCGTAAAAGATGCGGACAAGCCGGAAGCGGCAGAGGTGGCAAAGCGGCTGGAAGCGCTGGGCTATAAAATCTATGCGACAAGAAGCACGGCGAAATTTCTCGAAGAACGCGGCGTGCATGCGCTGCGGGTAAAAAATATCCACCAGGAATCGCCGACGATTATGGACCTGCTGCTCGGGCATAAAATAGACCTGGTCATCGATACGCCGACCCAGGGACGCGACAAGGGACGGGACGGATTTTTAATCCGCCGCGTGGCAATTGAGACAGGCGTTTACTGCATTACCGCCATGGACACTGCAAAAGCACTCGTACAGAGCCTGGAAACCGCGCATGAGGAGATGACGGCTGTGGATATTGCGAAGCTGTGAGATGGCCTGAACAGGATTTCTGATACAGAAAAAGCAGCCTGCTGCCATGCCTGGCGGGCTGCTTTTGTTTTATCGTTTGTTAGAAAACGGCTATGCGCGTCCCCGTTTTTTTAATTCCAGTTTCTTAAATTCAAATTTTTTAATCATTTTGGAGCTGTTTTCATCGGATTGAAACTGTTTGAGTGTTTCATCATCCATTTTTACGCGGTTATCCATAGTATGCATGACATCTGCGATTTTAATGCCTTTGTTTTTCGGGTCTTTTAAATCCAGAATGGTATTGTAGGTAAAACTCAGTACAACCGGATGGTTAAAGTCTCCCTCATTTGCTTCGAGTACCAGCCCCTTGTCCCCGTTGGTCAAATCTACGCAGCATCCGACTGGCATAATGTGGATGCACTGGGCGAGCGCTGATACGACGTTTTTCGGATAAGAATCCGGATGGTCGATTAAGTAACGGATAGCCGAAATCTCAGAATTCGGCTTGCGGCTTAAGCTCATGGCGGTCATGCGGTCGAATTTGTCCGCAACGGTCAGGATGCTTGTGCCGGTCAGCCATTTGCTGCGGTCTACCTGTTCGCCTTCCGCGCGTCCGGCTTTAATCATCTGTGTGACAATCGCAAGCGCATCTGGCGGGATATTGTATGGATTTGTGTCCGCGTGAAGCAGTGCAAAAGCTTTTTCGCGGTATTTGGTAATGGCGGAGCTTTCAATTTCCGTGATGTCCTCGCCTTTTTTCATAATGTCAGCCGGCACGTACAGATAGCCGAAATCATATAAAAAGGCAGCGGTAATCAGAGACTGCAGGGTGCTTTCACGCAGTCCCATGGCATGTCCAATCATCGCAGATATGATAGAAACGCCGACAGAGTGTTTGTATACGAAATCTGAGTTGCTGCGGATGGTCTGGGTGAAATGCACTTTATGGTCTAAGGTTCCAAAATGCTGTACAACGTCTTTGGCAAGCGCTGGCAGGTCTGACGGCATCTTTCCCTTGCTGATATTTACAAGGCTGTCGCGAAGGCGGAACATATAAAAGGTCTGAAGCTGTTCAAATTCCTGTTCTTCCCTGGAAATTGGCGGCAGCGGCTCTGCCGGTTCCAGAATAAAAATGCCAATCAGGCCGAAATTGGTCAGGTTCACGATATTCTGGACAGTCAGTTTCGTATTCCGGTCAAACAGAAGAACGCCGTTTCTGTTATACACGGGTTTCGCAAGACGCATCCCAGGTTTGATATCCTGTGATTCTACAAATAACATAACACCCCTCCTACTGGTAAATTATATTCAACAAAACCATGTCTGTTCACAATTATAACATATTTAAGTGAAATATTCAATCAGAAATCGAACCATCTGAAAATTACGGACTTTGCAGGGAATGCCCCTGGGGCATTCCCTGCAAGGTTCTGTGTGAACTGTAACAGATTATCCGATTAATATAACAGCCAGAAAACTGTATTCGTCATAAGAAATATCCAGCGTGCCCCGGTATTTTTCCACAATGCTTCGAACGGATGAGATGCCGATGCCGTGCATCCTGCGGTCGTCTTTATCCGTAACGAACCGCCCCTTTTTTTCTGTAATTTTATTTGCCTTGGAATTGGACAGCTCAAGGCTGAAATAGCCGTTTTCGGTATACCGGCATTTCAGCTGGATTTTGCGTTCTTTTCCGGGCGCGATTTTTTCGCAGGCTTCGATGGCATTATCCAGCAGATTGGCAAATATCGTACAGAGGCTGACATCGTCAATAAACATCATGCCGTCGATGCTGACCTGGAAAAACACGTCAATTCCCGCGTCCAGCATCTGGCTGTACCGGGCATTCAGCACGGCATTGACAATGCTGTTTTGACAAAACCTGCGCCCTGCAGTACAGACAAGCCCCGAAAGCTCTGCAAGGTATGCCTGTGCTTTTTCTGCTTCGCCTTCTTCCAGCAGCTGTCCTGCGACGGACAGGTGGCTGTTCATGTCGTGGCGCAGCCTGCGTATCTGGTTCTGGCTGTTTTCCAGCTCCTGATAATAATGGTTCATCAGCTGCAGGTTTTTACGCTCCAGGTCTGCATGAAGCCCGTCGGCCAGATAGGATGCCAGATGGATGCCGCCGGTATTGGTCACAATGCATGCTGCCATGCAGGGCCAGATATAATAGGAGTCCTGTTCCGGGACCAGGTAAAGGCAGCTGAATACGCCGGCAAAGGACGCTGCGCAGATAATGGCCATAAGGCCCCATGCCCGTGCGGTAAACATTTCCCGCATTTTTTCAAAAGCCCCGTGGAAACGCCGGTAAAAGAAATAGAAAAAAAGCGTCGGGAACACGCAGGACAGGCTGGAGCAGACCGCATTTGGCAGGGTGTCGCCTGCCGTAAAATACTGGAAATACAGTGCCCCGGTCATTTCAAATACAAGCAGGTTCAGTGCGGATGAAACAGGCAGCAGGATGACAGCCAGTGAAAGCCTGACCGCCCAGGTACCTTTGTATAAAAGAAAATTCAAAAGGATAAATGCAGCCAGTGCCGATGTGATATTGACAAGGTCTCCCGGCTGTATCACAATTCCAGACACAGCGGCATATCCGGTTAACCCGGCGGTCAGGGAAAGCAGCCTGCTGCGCCTTTGCAGGCAGCAGTCAATGCATTTCATAAAATACCAGCCTTCGATAAATTGAAGCAGCACTGCAAGGATGCGGCAGAAAAACAGAATGGATGCTTCAGGCATGGCAGGTCTCCTTTCCGTGTAAGGGTCTTTGATTCACGCGGTATCAGTATACGCCGGAAAGGGAAAAACTGCAATGCAAAAATCGTGATTCGTGAAACAGTGCTTGAAGGCCTGGTGAATCTGGTGGTAAAATAGGACTGGAAATCATAAAAAAGACAGCGGATATGATAAAGTGGAAGAAAGATGGAATGAAGGTAGAAGAAAGATGGAATGAAGGCAGAAGAAAGATGGAATGAAGGCAGAAGAAAGATGGAATGAAGGTAGAAGAAAGATGGAATGAAGGTAGAAGAAAGATAAAATGAAGGTGGAAGAAAGATGGAATGAAGATGGAAGAAAGATGGAATGAAGATGGAAGAAAGATAAAATGAAGGTGGAAGAAAGATGGAATGAAGATGGAAGAAAGATAAAATAAAGATGAAATAAAGATAGAAGACGTATATAAAAGGAGAAAGGAAGGTTTAAAACATGAAAAAGAAAACAGCTGGCATGATGGCCTGTGCACTGCTTCTGCTGGCAGGACTTGCTGCAGGATGTGCATCTGCAAAGCCTGGAACGGCAGCGGATGGCGGCGGGAAAAAAACAGACAGCAGCATGCAGATAAAAACGGCCCACGGCACACAAAAGGCGTTTCTTACCGCAGATGACTGGGGGCCTGCCGTGACAAAGACGGTGATTACATTCAGCCGGGAAATAGACGGGGATTCCCTGTCGCCGGAAAAATTTGCTGTTATAGAAGAAAAAAGCGCATTTAATTATGATACCATGAAAAAAGATACGGTGTCATCGCAAAGGACAGTGCTCGATGCTTATCCATCCGATGCGCAGGGCAGCCGGGTGGAAGGAAATTCCAGTATCATTGCCATTGAGCTGCAGGCAGGGCCGCTGGAAGGCAGCGCGTTTGTTTATAATGCGAAGACACAGTTTAACGAATGGTGTGACCCGTACCGGCTGCAGGTTTCCCTGGCATCCGGAGCAGAGCTGTCCTCTGAGGGGAATCCGGTTACAGAGCTGGATATTGTGCCGGATATTCCGCTTGCCAAAGAAGCCGGGGAAGGAAGAATCTGCCCGCAGGAGGACGGATTAAGCAGCGGTACTTATACGATGGAAGATGGAACGGTATATTCCTATGCAG
This sequence comes from uncultured Eubacterium sp., assembly GCA_910579075.1. Taxonomy (GTDB): domain Bacteria; phylum Bacillota; class Clostridia; order Lachnospirales; family Lachnospiraceae; genus Eubacterium_J. The sequence continues at coordinate 70,875 of CAJTSV010000002.1, read as the reverse complement.
AATATATTCCGCCACAGGACGAAACAAAGAATGCGCTTGTCATATGGCTGCATGGACTCGGGGAAGGCGGCACAGACCCGTCCGTGGCTTATTTTGGCAATAAAGTGACAGCGCTTGCGGGAAGTGAATTTCAGGAATTGTTTGGCGGGGCCTATGTGCTGATTCCGCAGTGCCCGACGATGTGGATGGATGACGGAAACGGCGGCCTGAGCTGGGGCGGACAGGAATCTATTTATACAGAAAGCCTGTTTGAGATGATAGACGGCTATGTGCACAGAAACGAGGATATTGATACAAACCGGATTATCATTGGCGGCTGTTCGAATGGGGGATTTATGACGGTAAACCTGATTTTAAGGCACCCGGATTATTTTGCTGCGGCCTATCCGGTCTGCGCGGCTTACGGCAGTGAATTTATAACCGATGCACAGATACAGGATATCAAAAACCTGCCAGTCTGGTTTACCTATGCCAGAAACGATACGGTCGTCGACCCTGCTATATCTTCGGTTCCGATTATCCAGAGACTGCGGGACGGCGGGGCAGGAAATATCCATGTTTCGGAATTTGCCGACGTTCATGACACATCCGGCCGTTATAAGGACGGAAACGGGGAGAGCTATCCGTATCAGGGACACTGGTCGTGGATATATGTTTTCAACCGGGAATGCGTGGACGAAAACGGGACAGATTTGTGGGAGTGGATGTCGCAGCAGAAAAAAGGATAAGGCAGAAAGGGGCTGTTCTGGCAGCCCCTTATTTTAGCAGCATCTGCGCATAAGTGACTGCAAGCCCCTGCTTATACGTGCGGCTGACGGGAATTTCCTGCTGGCCGCACATACAGTTTGCGGGCCCGAGCCTGGAAATATAGTTCAGGTTTACCAGGTAGCGGTTGTGTACGCGCTTGAAAAAACCGGGTACTTCCTGTTCGACTTCATCCAGCCTGCGGTAAAAAACGGTTTCCGCGCCAGTCCGGTCAACTGCATAGATTTTTCTGCGGTCGCTTTTAAAATAGCAGGTCTGCCGCAGGTCGATGCGCAGCGTGCCGGATTTTGTATCAACGGCATAATACTGCTCCGTGCGGGATGAAAGTTCCCCGATGGCTTTTTCCAGCACTTCTTTCAGCCTGGATTCCTGATAGGGCTTTAAAATATAATGAAATGCCTGCACCTCATATCCTTCGAACACATAATCGGGATAAGCCGTCACAAAAATAAGAAGCATCCGGTGTCCGGCCCGCCGCAGCGCCCTTGCCGTGTCCATGCCGCCGGTGCCGGGCATTTCAATATCCAGAAACAGCATGTCCGGGGCATTCTGCGGTGTGAGGCTTAACAGGGCGCTTCCGGATTCATATTCGATAATATCAGACGGGATTCCCGTCAGGGCGAGGTTTGTTTCCAGAAACTGGCGCAGCTGCCTGCGCAGTCTTTTGTCATCATCACAAATTGCAATTTTCATGTATGTATACTCCTGAAATAGAATAGCTGCGATTCAGCATTTATTTTAACATGCAAACTTTACAAAATCCATGTCAAATTTGTCATTTTCCGGGCAGAAATTTTACATGCAGCGCAGTACAATTTCCATATACAAAACAGGGGGCCAAAAGGTGCGGCAGGAAACAGTTACCGTTCACCCAGCCCCCGGACAGGGAGGAATACAGCATGTTACAGGTCAGTCATCTGAGTAAAAGCTACACAAACGGCGTAAATACTTATCCGGTTTTAAAGGATGTGTCGTTTCATATAAAGAAAGGGGAATTTGTGGCGGTTATGGGGCCGTCGGGAAGCGGGAAGACAACGCTTTTAAACTGCATTTCCTGCTTTATTCCGCATGAAAGCAGCAGCATCTGCCTGGGCGGGCAGGATTTATCGGGGCTGCAGGAAAACCAGCTGGCCAGAGTCCGCAATGAAAAGCTGGGCTTTGTGTTTCAGGATTTTATGCTGCTGGACGGTCTGACGGTACGCGAAAATATCTGCCTGCCGCAGATTATAGCCAAAAAACCGATTGCACAGATGGAAGCAAAGGCAGAAAAGTTCTGCCAGCTGTTTGGCATTGCAAAAATCATGGATAAATACCCGGCGGAAATATCGGGCGGCGAAAAGCAGCGGACAGCCGTAGCCAGGTCTTTGATGAACCAGCCGTACGTGATTCTGGCGGATGAGCCGACCGGAAACCTGGACAGCCGGTCCTGCAAGGCGGTTATTTATACATTCCTGCAGGCAAAGGAGCAGGTCAATGCAACCATTTTTATGGTGACCCATGACAGCTATGCGGCTTCGTTCTGCGACCGGGTTATTGTATTAAAAGATGGCGCGGTTTATAAAGAAGCTGTCAGGACAGGTTCACAGCGCCAGTTTATGGATGCGCTGTTAGATATTCTGCGCGGGCTGGGAGGTGATGGCAGTGACCATGCATAAGGTATTTCAGAAGCTGCGTGGAAAAAGCAGGGGACAGTATGCACTGCTGGGATTTTGTATTTTTCTGTCTGTGCTGCTGCTGTCGTCGTTTTCCCTGATGTATTTTGGCCCGACGGTACAGGAATTTCTGCCCGAAGGCGGTGATACGCGCAAAATGGCGGGCCTGCTGCTGGCCGTTACGGCTGCCGGATGCTTTTTATTTACGATGTATGCATCCAGCCTGTTTTTCCGCAATAAATCAAGGGAATATGGTATTTTCATGGCGCTTGGCACGCCGAAGAAAATGCTGCGGGCCATGCTGTTTCGGGAGCTGTCAGCTGTCACGGCGGCATCCGGCCTGGCCGGGCTTGCCTGTGCCCTGCCGCTTTCGTTTGCGATATGGAAGCTGTTTGAGCTGTCCGTTATTTCAAATCAGCAGATGACATACCGCTTTGGCGCAGCCGGATTTGTGCCGGGGATTTTATTTGGCATCGTGCTTGCGGTGTCCCTGGGCATTGCCGGGGGAAAATTTATCCGGCGTTCGGATATTATGGAAATCCTGCGCGCGGGACAGAAATCCGAAATGGTACGGGAAATCGGTGCCTGGACGTTTCCGGCAGGGATTATCCTGACGGTGTCGGGCATTCTTATCGGAAGCGGGCTGCCGCAGCTTGCAGCAAATGTACTGGATGTAAACCTGCCTTCCGCATTCAGCCTGACGTATCTTTTGTCCCTGGCGGGTATTTATCTGGTTCTGCTGTCGATTGTGGCGCAGAGCCGGGCAAAACGAAATAAGAAGAAATATTATGAAAACCTGGTGTCCATCAGCCTGATGCGTTTTACGGCAAAAGCTGCGACGCGCAATATGTGCGTGATTGCCCTGCTGCTGTTTTCCTGCTGCTTTTCGGCTTTTTACGGGATGCAGTATGCCATGCCGCCAGAGATGTTAAATGAGGAAAGCGGACGGACGTTTTCCATGCATTACCCGCTTAAGGAATCCCAGGCCGGCCTGGAAGAAATCCGCAGCACGGCACAAAAATACCAGCTGGAGCTGGTGGATTTTATGGAAAATGACATGGCAAACCTGGTGATTTCTTATAACCACCGTGATTTTAATGAAGAAGGCACACGTTACCTGGATTTGTACAGTGACAAGGAGAAGTCGGCGCTTTTTATGAAACAGTCGGATTATAACCGGTTCTGCTATCAGGATATCCGGGTGGAGCCCGGCACATACAAGACGGTTTTGCAGCCTGATTTTCATGAATTTTTTGATTTTGCGGACGGCCTGAAAGAGGTCATGAACCCGGACACAAAAGAAAGCTGGCAGCTGGAATTTGGCGGGACGCTGGAGAATCATACGCTGTCTCAGATAAGCAGGCCGTTTTTATATGTGCTGGACGATGCCGGTTACGAGACAATGACGGATGGCCTGGACGCGGAATATAAAGAGCATATGGTGTCGTTTCATGTATCGGATGTGGAAAGCTCCTATGCGTTTGCAAAAGACCTGCTGGGGCAGTATGTGTCCCGATGCAGCAGCCTGTCTGACCATATGGCCGGGTGGAATATCTGGGAACAGAAATGCGCGGATGCAGCCGGTGAAGAATACGGCTACAGCGGTTCGGTAAATCTTTCCATGGATAATAACATGCTGCTGGATGACTGGAAATTTGCCCCGCAGTTTCATATTCTGACGGTACAGGACCGGATGCAGCTTATCAGCGTCTATGTGATGCTCAGTGTGTATATTTTTATTATTTCCATATCCGCAGTCAGCGTGATGAGCTACGTGCGCAGCATTTCCGTGGCAGAGGATAACCGGGCGTTGTTTGAAAGCCTGGCGAAGCTTGGCGCAGACAAAACGTATCAGAGAACAATGCTGAAAAAACAGCTCGCAAAGATTTTCAAATATCCGGCAGCAGCCGGGTGCGGGCTCGGGTTTTTGTTTTCGGTTGTCATGGACTATTTTAATGACGGAAAAATCGTCCGCACAGAAATCCAGGCGCTTGGGATGCTTGTGGTGACAATTGCGGCGGTGCTGGCAGTACTGTACGCCGTGTACCGGTATGCACAAAAAAGAGCAGAAAAGATAGCGGGAATTTTGTAAGGAATGGCTGGGAAATTTATTCAGATTATTGCAATCAGGATTTATGTATGCTATAATAAATGCGGACTTAGAGTCTAAAGAAAAACGGCTAGGAAATTTTTCGTAATCATGCAACACAGCGAAAACCCCCGGAGGTGCTGCTCCGGGGGTTTTCTCGCTCTTTTCGGTGAGCTGTTTTTTCCTTTTTTCTACATCTTTCCTTAAATTCTTTTACATCTGCCCTCAGTTCCATTTCTGTTCCCTGTAACGGCCATGCCACGGATAATGGATATCCAGGCATGCAGATGCCGTGCATCAGCGTGCCTTTGTATGCCGTGCTGCCTTAATCTGGATAAAATCCAGGATATCCTGCTGGTCCTGGTCTGGCAGCAGGCGGAAGGAATTGAGCAGGATTAATTCCCGGGGTGAAATGCCAGATACGGGCGAACAGGAGGTGCTGGCGCAAACGTCATGCTCCAGCTGCAGTGCAAGCAGTTCGTTTAACGGTATCTGGTACAGATTTGCTAATTTATTGAGCGTTTCAATGCCTGGCGTGGTGCGTCCGGTTTCATAATGGGAATAGGACTGGCGGATAACATCCAGATAGGAAGCTACATATTCCTGCGTATATTTATGTGATTTTCTCAATTTCTTCAAATAGCTTCCAAGCTGTGTATTCATAACAGTCACCGCCTTTTTAGATGAATTATATGCAAAACCGGCAATTTAAAGGCTAGAAAATATAGCATATTTTATAAAATGCTATTGAAAATAGCAAAATGGTATGCTATGATTGCGTAGGAATCAGGAAAGGAGGGGCTGATATGCTGTTTCATTCGGCGCAGTTTCTGATATTTTTTCCAATTGTAACGGTTTTGTATTATGCCGTGCCGGGAAAGCTCAAGCATGCCTGGCTGCAAGCCTTTTCGCATACCTGGGCGTGCTGTTTTTATTTAAATACAGCGGCTTTGCAGTACGCGTGGCATCGCTGCTGTTTCAGAAAATACATATCCAGCTGGCGCTTCCGGCATTTGATTTTCTGCTGCCAGCCGGTATTTCCTTTTATACGTTTCAGGCGCTTGGATATGCGATAGATGTTTACCGCGGGGATATTTATGCGGAAAAAAATTTTGTGCGCTATGCGCTGTTTGTTTCATTTTTCCCGCAGCTGGTCGCCGGCCCGATTGAGCGCTCCAAAAATCTGTTGAAGCAGCTTGCGGCACCTGTGAAATTTCAGCCCGAAGCTGCCTGGGATTTATACGACAGCTTCCAGAATACACAAGTCACCGTACCGGATTTCCCTGATTCCGGTTTTTTTGTATTTGTTAAAATCAAAGCTGAGCAGATAGCCTTTTTTTGCATGATAAGCATGCAGGTATTCTGCAAGCTGGCGGATGCCGCGCTTCTGGTACTCATTTCCGCGCCATATTTTTATTTCAATAATATACTGTTTTCCATGGTAATCTACAATGATATCTGTCCGTCCGTTATCCCGTGTCCTGGATTCAATATAATAATTTCCAGTTCCGTTTATGATAGGCTTCAGGTATAACAGAAAAAATTTCCTGCCATTGTCTTCTATAAATTTTTCATCGGAATGACTGTAAAGCTCTGCCCAGCAGTGCATAAATTTTTCCAGTATCAGGTCCATATCCAGCATGCCGTTTTGGACAAACTGGTTTTTATCCATGCCTGCGGCAGCATATAGGCGGCTGTTTATTTCTTCTTCGGATAAAAACAGGTTGTACAGGCGCGTTTCAAATATCCGGTTTGCGACGGCCAGGTTTCCATCTGTATTTTTAACAAATCCAAACATGGAAACAAGGCCGATGATTTCATTGTCAGGATTAAACGAAATCCGGTCTCCGGAAAACAGGGCTGCATGCAGCAGCTCCTTTAAGGATGGATAGCTGTAGAGTTTATCAGCCAGTGATTCAAAAAGCGTATTTTTTTCCAGCAGAATCTGTTTTACAGCTTCCAGAAACCCTTCTTTTGTAAAAGCAGCAGCCCTGTCTGCAAAATACTGGCTTCCGGTGACTGTTTCGTCCATAATCTGGCACAGACGTGATACCAGAAATGGATAGCCGGAAGTATACTCGCATAAAAGACCTGCAATTTTCGGAATATTCATTCCTGTATGAAAATCCTGTTCATATTCTGCAAGCATTCCTTCTACATCAGACTGGGAAAAATCCATGTCTATTTTAAAATCAGCTGCAATATTCCAGGGACTGTTCTGCTGGTGTTCCTGTTCAAGGCGTATTTTCCGTTTCAGGTTTTTGATATCATACACCCCGGCCAGGATGACAGACTGGAATGCAGGGGCCAGGTCCCGGTCAATGTAGCAGGCACGCAGCTGGGACAGAAAATCCAGAAAAACCGGATGACTGGCTGCATGGTCTGTTTCGTCAATCATCAAGACGATGGGTTTTTCACAATCCCCGCAAATTCTGCCAAGATGCCCGAACAGCTCCAGCAGGCCGAATTCAGGATTGTCACTGGCGGCATTTTCCAGCATTTGTACAGCATGCTGTAAAGCTGCGTCTTCGAGAATAACCTGCTGGTGCACGGCCTGTATAAACAGTCTTGTAAAAGCCGTAGAAAAAAGATGTTCATTTTCAAAACGGGCAGTTCCGATTCTTTGAAAGTCCAGGCTTGCAGTCAGGTATTCTGAGCCAAGAAAACGCTTCAGGGAACGAAGGGTTGTTGTTTTTCCGTACTGCCTTGCACGGCTGATTGTAAAATATTCTCCCTTGTCTATCATTTGCTGAATCTGTATCAGCCGTGAGGTTAAATCGACCATATAATGAAGATGGGGCTTGCAGTCGGCTGTGGTATTAAATGTTTTTGCCATAGGCTTTTTCCTTTCCTGCGTAAGCAAAGCTGAGGTGGTTTTATTATACGGTACAGACTGGGAAATTTCAATACGCTGTCATGGAACAGTAACTACAGATAGTCATAGCTGTACGGCCTCTTGCTATTTTGGCAGATTTTATTTATAATATCCCTGTATCTGTGCAGGAGGGGACAGCATATGGGACAGAAGAAAAGAGCAGGCCGGATGTCACTGCTTGCATGCATCTGCATCCTGTGCAGCGGAAGGGTACAGGCAGATGCGGTCCAGGAGCAGATTGACAGGGCCGGGGAAAAAATCAATCAGCTGGAAGAATCCGTAAATGAAACGGACAAAATCATCAGCGCATACGAAAGAGAACAGAAGGAATTAGAGCAGGATATTTTTCAGGCACAGGAAAAAATCAGCCGTTTATCCGCGCAGCTGGATGAAACAAGGGCAGACATCAGCAATACGAAGGACAGGATTATTCAGACGCAGGAAACACTGGAGCAGGCAAAAAAGGAACAGAAAGAAAAGTATGCCCAGATGAAGCAGCTTGCCCGGTTTATGTATCAAAACGGCACAGCAAGCATGCTGGAATGCGTGCTGCAGGCGCAGTCCATGCCCGAGGCGCTGCGCCGCATCCGCTATTTTGAAGAAGTGGCTGCTTATGACCAGGAAAAAATGGATGAGTATAAGGCAGTTATCCGCAGCATAAAAAAGGCCGAAGCAGACCTTCTTTCCGAAAAGGAAAAGCAGGTACAGCTGGAAGAAAAGCAGCAGGAGAAGCTGGAAGAAATAGACAGCACATTATCCGGCATGAAAACAAGGCTGGCCAGCAGGATTTCCCAGATTCAGCAGTCAAAGGAGCTGCGCCAGCGCTATCAGCAGGATTTGGAAAGACAGATTGCATACGAACAGGAGCTGGAGCGTCAGAAGGCTGAGGAGGATCTGCGCCGGGCAGAAGAAGTCAGGCGCCAGGAAGAACAGCTGGAGCGCGAGCGCAGGGAAGCACAGCAGGGCGGCAGCTCAAATGGCAGCGGGAATTCCGGCGGCAGCAGCGGCAGTTCAAATGGCAGCGGAAATACGAACAGCAGCAGTTCCAGCGGCGGCAGCACAAACGGCAGCGGGAATTCCGGTGACAGCACAAACGGCAGGGGCAATTCCAGTGGCAGTACAGACGCCAGCAGCAATTCCGGCGGCAGTACGGGCAGTAACAATTCCGGCAGCGGCAGCACAGCAGAAAGCCGCAGCAATCTGGAGCTTCTCTCGGCGATTATTTACTGTGAGGCTGGCAGCCAGCCATACGAGGGACAGATTGCAGTCGGCAGCGTTATTATGAACCGCGTGGACAGCAGCAGCTTTCCGAACAGCATCAGCGGCGTGATATACCAGCGCGGCCAGTTTTCGCCTGTTGCGAGCGGACGGTTTGCACGGGCGCTTGCAGACGGGTCTGGAAGGACATGCCAGGCAGCGGCGCAGGCCGTCTTAAACGGAACCCGGAATGTTTCCTGCCTGTATTTCCGTGCAGATAACGGGCTGATTGACGGAATTGTCATCGGAGACCACGTATTTTATTAAACCGCACAGGCCGTAATAATTTTCAAACATGCATTGATTAAAAAACAGAATTATTTGAAAATTTTGGTTGCCAAAAGCCGTTGTTTGTGGTATTCTGATTTCAACAGCTGAGTCTTACATATTAAGACGTTTTATTTTTTTTGAAAAGTTTGTTAAAAATTTAACAGCTTTAAGACAAGTTTGTAAAGGAGACGAGAAAATGGCAAACAAAGTAGTTTTAGCAGGCGCATGCCGTACCGCAATTGGCAGAATGGGAGGAGCTTTAAGCAATACCCCGGCAGCAGATTTAGGAGCAATCGTAATTAAGGAAGCATTAAACCGCGCAGGCGTAAAGCCGGAGCAGGTGGATGAAGTATTAATGGGATGCGTTATCCAGGCAGCACAGGGACAGAACGTTGCACGCCAGGCTTCCATTAAAGCAGGCCTTCCGAATGAGGTTCCGGCAGTTACATTGAATGTCGTATGCGGTTCCGGCTTAAAGTGTGTAAACGAAGCAGCAGCACAGATTCTTTCCGGACAGGCTGACATTGTTGTTGCAGGCGGCATGGAAAATATGTCAATGGCGCCATATGCTATGACGAAAGCTCGTTTTGGCTACCGCATGAACAATGCGACAATTATTGATACCATGGTTAACGATGCACTGACAGATGCATTTAACCATTACCACATGATGATTACAGCAGAAAACATCTGTGACGAATACGGCCTTACAAGAGAAGAACTGGATGCATTTGCCGCAAACAGCCAGCAGAAATGTGAAAAGGCTATCGCAGAAGGTAAATTTGACGATGAAATCGTTCCGGTACCGGTTAAGGTTAAGAAAGAAATCGTAGAATTCAAGAAGGATGAAGGCCCGCGCGCAGGCACAACAGCAGAAAGCCTTGCAGCTTTAAAATGCTGCTCCGGCAAACAGGGCGGCCTGATTACAGCAGGAAATGCATCCGGCATCAACGACGGTGCAGCTGCAGTGGTAGTAATGAGTGAAGAAAAGGCAAAAGAACTCGGCGTAACACCGATGGCTTCCTGGGTAGCAGGCGCACTTGGCGGCGTAAGGCCGGAAGTTATGGGTATCGGCCCGGTTGCTTCTACAAACAAGGTGCTCGCACAGACAGGACTTTCCATTGATGATATGGATTTAATCGAAGCAAACGAAGCATTTGCAGCACAGTCTGTAGCAGTTGCAAAAGACCTGAAATTCAACATGGATAAGGTAAATGTAAACGGCGGCGCTATCGCGCTCGGACATCCGGTAGGGGCATCCGGATGCCGTATTCTTGTTACTTTGTTACATGAAATGCAGAAAAGAGACGCAAAGAGGGGTCTTGCTACTCTTTGTATCGGCGGCGGCATGGGCTGCTCAACAATCGTTGAAAGAGACTAACAGGAAATTTTCCGTCGGTGCCATGGGCTGAAAACAGAATGGTTCGTCCCGTGGCACGGACTGTATGGAGTATGTTACCCGGGCAGCTTTTATGCTCTCGGGTAAACGTGCTGTATGCGTTACATATTTAAAATGAGCGGAGCAGGCATCCGCATTCCCAATACAGGCTAAAATATTTAAGGAGGAACTACAATGAAAGTAGGAGTTATCGGCGCAGGAACCATGGGTTCTGGAATCGCACAGGCATTTGCACAGACAGAAGGCTATGAAGTGTGCTTATGCGACATCAATGAAGAATTTGCTGCAAACGGCAAAAACAAAATTGCAAAAGGCTTTGAAAAAAGAGTTGCAAAGGGCAAAATGGCTCAGGAAGATGCTGACAAGATTTTAGCAAAAATTACAACTGGCGTAAAAGATATCTGCACAGACTGCGACCTGATTGTAGAAGCAGCACTGGAAGTTATGGATGTGAAAAAACAGACCTTCAAAGAGCTGCAGGACATCGTAAAAGCAGACTGCATGTTTGCAACAAACACATCTTCTTTATCTGTTACAGAAATTGCAGCAGGACTTGACAGGCCGGTTATCGGCATGCATTTCTTCAATCCGGCTCCTGTTATGAAACTGATTGAGGTTATTCAGGGCGAAAATACTCCGGATGAAATGAGAGATAAAATCGTAGAAATTTCCAAAGCAATCGGCAAGACTCCGGTAGAAGTAAAAGAAGCTCCGGGCTTTGTTGTAAACAGGATTTTAATCCCGATGATTAACGAAGCAATCGGCATTTACGCTGACGGCGTTGCATCGGTAGAAGGCATTGATACAGCTATGAAGCTTGGTGCAAATCATCCGATGGGACCTCTTGCATTAGGCGACCTTGTCGGCCTTGATATCTGCCTTGCGATTATGAATGTATTATATGACGAAACAGGCGACCCGAAATACCGTCCGCATCCATTATTAAAGAAAATGGTACGTGCAGGCAAGCTTGGCATGAAGACAGGCAAAGGCTTCTACGATTACAGCAGATAATTGCAGGCTGCATGAACCGTGCGCAGATTTGTGCCAGAAGCAAACCTGCCGCAGGAAAACGCAGCGTCGGGCTGCAATCAGTAAATAAAAAGAATAGGGCACAGGCTGCGGAACCAGGCAGCCTGTGCAATAAGTAAATGGAGGAGTAAGTATCATGGAGTTTTCTTTAGATAAGAAACATGAAATGGCGAGAACTTTATTTAAAGATTTCGCTGAAACAGAAGTAAAGCCTCTTGCCCAGGAGGTAGATGAGACAGAACATTTCCCGGCTGATACCGTGAAAAAAATGGCAAAAGCCGGTTTTATGGGGATTCCGGTTCCGAAGGAATACGGCGGACAGGGATGTGACCCGCTTACATATACAATGTGCGTAGAAGAATTATCCAAAGTGTGCGGTACAACAGGCGTTATTGTATCTGCACATACTTCCCTTTGCATTGACCCGATTCTGACTTATGGTACAGAAGAACAGAAGAAGAAATATGTCGTACCGCTTGCAAAAGGTGAAAAGCTTGGCGCATTCGGCCTGACAGAGCCGGGCGCTGGTACAGATGCGCAGGGCTGCCAGACAAAGGCTGTTTTAGACGGCGATGAATGGGTACTCAATGGCTCTAAATGCTTTATTACAAACGGCGAAGTGGGCGATGTTTACATTGTTATCGCAATCACAAGCATTACCGAAGACAAGAGAGGCAGAAAGAAGAAAAACTTCTCTGCGTTTATCGTAGAAAAAGGCACACCGGGATTCTCATTTGGTACGAAGGAAAAGAAAATGGGTATTCGCGGTTCCTCTACTTATGAGCTGATTTTCGAAGACTGCAGGATTCCGAAGGATGCACTCTTAGGACCGGAAGGCAAAGGCTTCCCGATTGCCATGCATACCTTAGACGGCGGCCGTATCGGTATTGCTGCTCAGGCACTCGGTATTGCAGAGGGCGCATTAGAGCGTGCAGTTGAATATACAAAAGAAAGAAAACAGTTTGGCCGTTCGATTGCACAGCAGCAGAATACACAGTTTAAGCTGGCTGATATGGCAGCAAGGATTGATGCTGCAAAATTCCTGGTATACCGCGCAGCTGTAGCAAAGGCTACACAGAGAGTATACTCGGTAGAAGCAGCAAAAGCAAAACTGTTTGCAGCAGAGACTGCTATGGCGGTAACAACAGAAGTCGTACAGCTGTTCGGCGGATATGGCTACATCAGGGAATACGATGTAGAGCGCATGATGCGTGATGCTAAGATTACAGAGATTTATGAAGGAACATCAGAAGTTCAGCGTATGGTAATTTCTGGTGCATTATTAAAATAGCAGGTAAATTTTAAATAGAGTATAAGGAGTGAAACTACCGTGAAAATCGTTGTATGTATAAAACAGGTACCAGATACCAAAGGCGGCGTGAAATTCAACCCAGACGGTACACTGGATAGGGCAGCCATGCTTGCTATCATGAATCCGGATGACAAGGCAGGACTGGAAGCAGCACTTAGGATTAAAGATGAAACCGGCGCAGAAGTGACCGTGCTTACCATGGGACTTCCAAAAGCAGATGACGTGCTCCGCGAAGCAATGGCTATGGGCGCTGACAAAGCCATCCTTGTTACAGACAGGGTATTAGGCGGCGCTGATACATGGGCTACATCTTCTACAATTGCCGGAGCATTAAGAAATATTGACTATGATTTGATTATTACAGGACGCCAGGCTATCGACGGCGATACCGCACAGGTTGGCCCGCAGATTGCAGAGCATCTCGACCTTCCGGTTATTTCCTATGCGGAAGAACTGAAAATCGACGGCGACAGCGTGATTGTAAAAAGACAGTACGAAGACAGATATCATGAACTGAAAGTAAAGATGCCATGTCTTGTTACCGCACTTTCTGAATTAAATGTTCCTCGTTACATGACACCAGGCGGAATTTTTGATGCATATGATGAGAAAGAAGTAACTGTATGGGGAAGGAAGGACTTAAAAGACCTGGATGATGCAAACATCGGCCTGAATGGTTCTCCTACAAAGATTGCCAAAGCATCCGATAAAGTACGCAAGGGTGCCGGCGAGAAGGTTACACTGGATGCAGCTGAATCCGTGACATATATCATGGGTAAGTTAAAAGAGAAACATGTAATCTAATAAGATGAAGGAAAGTGGTGAAAAAAATGGGTTTAGAAGAATATAAGGGCGTATATATCTACGCACAGCAGGTAGATAATGAATTAAGCAGTATTGCCTTTGAGTTAATCGGAAAAGCGAAAGACTTAGCAAAAGATTTAAATACAGACGTTACAGCCGTTCTTCTTGGCTACAATGTAAAGGGCCTGGCTGACAAGCTGGCTGAATATGGTGCAGATAAGGTTATCGTTGTGGATGACCCGGCACTGGAAGTATATAAGACAGAACCATATGCACATGCATTATCTTCTGTTATCAACGAATACAAACCGGAAATCATGCTGGTTGGCGCTACCGCAATCGGAAGGGACTTAGGCCCTACGGTATCTGCAAGAGTTGCAACCGGCCTGACCGCAGACTGTACACAGCTTGAAATCGGTGATTTCCCTCTGAAAGCCGTAGAAGGGAAAGAGCAGAAGCACAACCAGCTGTTAATGACACGTCCTGCATTTGGCGGCAATACGATTGCTACCATTGCATGCCCGGATAACCGTCCGCAGATGGCAACGGTACGTCCGGGTGTTATGCAGAAGCTGGATCCGGTTGCAGGCGCGAAAGCAAATGTGATTGAGTACAATCCGGGCTTTGAAGTAAACCATAAATATGTGGAAATCCTGAATATTATCAAGCAGGCAAAGAGCGCAGAAAACATTATGGATGCCAAGATTCTTGTATCTGGCGGCCGTGGCGTAGGCTCTGCAGAGAATTTCAAGATTTTGCAGGATTTGGCAGATGTTATGGGAGGCATGGTAAGCTGTTCCCGTGCAGTTGTTGAAAACGGCTGGAAGCCGGTTGACTGCCAGGTAGGACAGACCGGTAAAACCGTGCGTCCAAATGTATATTTTGCAATCGGTATTTCCGGCGCTATCCAGCATGTAGCAGGCATGGAAGAAGCAGATATTATTATTGCAATCAACAAAGACGAAGATGCTCCTATTTTTGATGTAGCTGATTACGGCATCGTGGGCGATCTGAACAAGATTGTTCCGGCACTGACAGCTGCTTTAAAGGATGAACTTGGGAAATAAGAATCCCGGGAGTACATAGAGTACATAAAAAACCGCCAGGCGCAGCAGACGTGTTACGCCTGGCGGTTTTCTATGATTTGCGGTTATGATTTCAATTTTTTTCATTTTTTGCTTGACTCTGACCTAACGTCAGGGTTTATGATAAAGGCACACGAGGGAGGTGGAGTTTATGATGACAGTTCATGAAGTAAGCCGGATGACGGGAGTGAGTATACGCGCTCTCCATCATTATGACCGGATTGGCCTGCTGCATCCGGCAGAAGTAACGCAGGCGGGTTACCGGCTGTATGACGATACAGCCCTGGAACGCCTGCAGCATATCCTGCTGTTTAAAGAGCTGCAGTTTCCATTAAAGGAAATCAGAAGCATTCTGGACAGTCCCTGGTTTGCACGCGATAAAGCGCTCGAGCAGCAGATTACGCTTCTTCAAATGAAAAAAGAGCATCTGGAAAACCTGATTGACCTCGCCCGTGGAATAAAAATGATGGGAGTGAAATCATTGGATTTTAAAGCATTTGATACAAAAAAGATAGATGAATATGCGGCGCAGGCAAAGGCGTCCTGGGGCACGACGGCGGAATACCGCGAATTTGAGGAAAAGTCCAAAGGACGGACGAAGGAAGAAGAACAGCGCCTTGGAACCGGGCTGATGGCAGTCCTTGCAGAATTTGGCACTCTTAAGGACCGCAGCCCTTCGGACAGCATGGTTCAGGAACAGGTAAGGAAGCTGCAGGCGTATATTTCGGAGCATTATTACCGCTGTTCGAATGAGATTCTGGCATCGCTTGGCGGCATGTATGCCGGCGGGGGCAGCATGACGCAGAATATTAACGCTGCAGGCGGCGAAGGCACGGCAGAGTTTGCAGGCGAAGCGATACAGGCTTATTGCAGCCAGGCGTAACGTTTCTGAATGCATGCGTCTGCGCAGCAGGAGGATATGGAAATGACAACACGCAGAGAAGCCATTGATTACTGCCTGACACTGGACGGGGTTTTTGAGGACTATCCCTTTCACGACCCGAACTGGTGTGTCATCCGCCACCAGGACAGCAGAAAGGTGTTTGCATGGATTTTTAATAAGGACGGGCTGGTCTGGGTTAATGTGAAGTGCGACCCGCAGTGGCGCGACGTCTGGAGACAGGCTTTTGCATCGGTAATTCCGGCGTACCATTTGAATAAAGAGCACTGGAATTCGATTATCCTGGACGGGAGCGTGCCGCAGGCAGATGTGAAACGCATGATCTGTGAAAGCTATGACCTGACGGCGGGAAAGAAAAAAAGGGGCGGTAAAAAATAAGGATTTTTGGAAAAAAGTACTGGACAAATCCGGTAAAAACAGGTAAAATCTAAGAAAATAAAGAATGAAATAAAAATGATTGAAAAACGAAGGCGTTTTGCACAGGGTGCAGAGCGCCTTTTTGTCATATAAGAAGCTGTTCCAGATTTCCTATATGACAAAAAATGGGCGTACCGGCTGGAATTTTTAACGATGAAATGGAGCATGCCAGGCAGTTTAGAAGCATGATTTCTGACCGGATGGAGCTCTAGAGGAGGAAACTACGATGAAGAAAAAATTAGATTTTATTGACCGCCAGATTATCGGATTACTGCAGGAGAATGCCAGGATGTCACTCAAGGATATTGCATCCCGGGTATATTTATCGTCTCCGGCAGCATCCGCCAGGATGGATAAGCTGGAGCGGGAAGGGTACATTACCGGGTTTCACGCCAGTATTAACCATGCGCTGATGGGCTATCATATTAAGGCTTTTATCACGATTGCAGTGAAGGCTCCGCTCAGGGATGAATTTCTGGATTATATGCGCCAGTGCAGGAATGTTATCGAATGCAGCTGCATTACGGGAGACTATGCGATGCTGCTGGAAGTGGTTTATCCGTGTACGGAAGCACTGGAGCAGTTTGTGGCAAAAATCCAGAGATATGGAAAGACAAAGACACAGATTGTCTATTCCACTGCGGTGGAGCGCCGGGGAGTCCTGCAGGAGCCGGAAATTGAAAAAGCCGGATAACAGGCAGGAAGTTCCAAAGCAGGTGCAGAGGGCAAAGCCATGCATAAATGTTAACAAATATACAAAAAACATTGACAATTTGCCTCATGCGGTTATAATAGTAATAGAAAACAAAAGAATGAGGAGGCATTTGTTATGAAAGAACAGACGGTTTCGGGGGTTCGCCAGCTGTGCATGATGGCGATGATGTCGGCGGTTATGTGTGTGATTGCGCCATTGTCCATTCCAATTGGGTCAGTGCCGATTTCGGCCGCAACGCTGGTTATTTACTTATCTGTATATCTGCTTGGAACAAAAATGGGGACTGTCAGCTGCGCAGTTTATCTGATGCTTGGTTTTGCCGGCCTGCCGGTGTTTTCGAACTATACCGGGGGCGCGGCAAAGCTGCTTGGGCCGACCGGCGGTTATCTGGCCGGCTATATTTTCCTAGCGCTTGTGTGCGGGCTGTTTATGGAGAAGTCATCGTATAAAATGATATGGTGCATTATCGGGATGATTGCAGGCACGGCAGTTTTGTATGTATTTGGGACAGTCTGGTTTGTGATTATGATGAAATGTGATATCGGCTACGCAGTCTCTGCATGCGTGACGCCGTTTATCATTGGGGATTTAGCGAAAATTATATTTTCGGAGCTTGCAGGCCGGGAAATACGCAAAAGGCTGAAGATAGCAGGGCTGATTTAAAAAGCTGCGGGGCTGCCGCATTTCGGAACATGGTACAGGGTATAGCGGATATCATGTTTCTGAATGCGGCAGTCTTTTTTTGTGTTGTCTGTCCGCATATCACGAAGGCGGATAAATTAATGAAATTATAATCTGTGCATATTATGATACATTCACTGTTTACGGCTTGGGAAAGCTGCATGGAACGAACCGGCGCAGCTGTCTGCAAATGAAAAAGCTGGTAAATAAAATCTGTTTAGAAAGCGTGAATGTGACATGTTGTTTAATTCTGTTGAATTTCTCCTGTTTTTTCCGGCAACGGTACTTGGATTTTTCCTGATTCCAAAGAAACTGAAAACCGTCTGGCTGCTGGCGGCAAGCTATTATTTTTATATGTGCTGGAATGTGCGGCATGCGGTGCTGATAGCCGTTTCAACGGCTGTTTCGTGGGCAGGCGGGCTTTTGATGGGAAAGCCGGCAGACGACGGGCGCAGGCTGGGCAGGAAGCTTGTGCTGGCTGCCTGCTGCATGGTGAATATGGGCATTTTATTCTTTTATAAATACTTTGATTTTGCGCTTGACAATCTGAACGTATTATTCCAAAAGGCCGGCATGCCGCTGCTGGACAAGCCGTTTGACGTGCTGCTGCCGGCGGGGCTTTCGTTTTTTACCTTTCAGGCCGTCGGGTATCTGATTGATGTGTACCGCGGGGACACGGAGCCGGAAAAAAATATCCTGTCCTATGCACTGTTTGTTTCGTTTTTTCCGCAGCTTGTGGCCGGGCCGATTGAGCGCTCGAAAAACCTGCTCGGGCAGGTACGGCGGATTCCTCAAATGGGCTTTCGCCAGCTGTTTGACTATGAGCGCATCGCGGGCGGGCTGATTTTGATGCTGTGGGGGTATTTCCAGAAAATGGTTATCGCAGACCGGATTGCCGTGCTGTCTGATACGGTATTTGATTCCTGGTATTTTTACGGGGCCGTGGAGCTTGTGCTGGCTGTGGCTGCATTTTCCATTCAGATTTACTGCGATTTTGCCAGCTATTCGGTTATTGCGCAGGGCGCGGCCAGGGTCATGGGCTTTTCCCTGATGGAAAATTTCAATACGCCGTATTTTTCCGGTAGCATGCGCGAATTCTGGCGCAGGTGGCATATTTCGCTCGGCACCTGGTTTCGGGATTATCTGTATATCCCGCTGGGCGGCAGCCGCTGTGGCAGGCTGCGGCGGTATCTGAATACGATGATAATCTTTGCTGCCAGCGGGCTGTGGCATGGGGCGGCCTGGCATTATGTGGCATGGGGCACGCTGCACGGGCTGTTTCAGGTTATCGGCGCGCAGACGGAAGCGTTCCGAAAGAAGCTGGCAGAGCAGGCCGGTATGGACCGCAGCTCGTTCAGCTTCCGGCTCGGGCAGATAGCAGTGACTTATCTGCTGACGCTGTTTACGCTTGTTTTTTTCCGTGCCGGGTCTTTATCACAGGCATTCGGATGCATCCGCAAGATTTTTACTGAGCCGGACCCGTGGGTGCTGACAGACGGGACGCTTTATACGCTCGGGCTGGAAATGGCGCAGCTGCATGTACTGTGCGCTGCGCTGGCTGTACTGCTGTCGGTCAGCATAATCCGGTACTGGAAACAGGAAACGCTGGATGTATTTCTGGGGCGGCAGGGCACCTGGTTCCGGTGGCTGGTGATTGCAGGGCT
This sequence comes from uncultured Eubacterium sp., assembly GCA_910579075.1. GTDB lineage: Bacteria > Bacillota > Clostridia > Lachnospirales > Lachnospiraceae > Eubacterium_J. The sequence continues at coordinate 51,957 of CAJTSV010000002.1, read as the reverse complement.
GTTTTCCGGCATTTTCCTGTTCGGCATGTACGGGCCGGAATATGACGCGAGCCAGTTTATTTACTTTCAGTTTTAAAGCGCAGCCGGAATTTAAGAATGATAAGGAAGAAAAGAAGGGAAGAAAGGAGTTGCACAAACCATGAAAAAAGCATGCCGGGCGATATTGTTTGCAGGATTGATGGCAGTACTTATCGTGACGCTGAACCACCTGACTTTAAACCGCAGCAGCGAGGGCTGCATCCAGCTGCATGATTTTTACGGCCTGGAAGAAAACCGGGCAGACCTTTTGTGCATTGGGAGCAGCCATGTGTATTACGGCATTAATACATGCCTTTTGTTTGAAGATTACGGGATTGCCAGCTATCTTTTGGCTTCGCCGGGACAGCCGGTGTGGATCAGCTATTATCTGCTGGAAGAAGCCCTGAAGACACAGGAGCCGGAGATGGTTTTGTATGATACCGGGACGCTGTTTCAAAAAGAGGATGATTTCGGGGCATATTCATGGGAGACGCTTATCAGCATGAAGCCCTCGCTGACCAAATGGAACGCGTTAAAGGCCGTCAACCGCTACGGGGAAGTGCTGGATATGGCTGCGGCATTTTTTTCGTTTCCGTATTATCATTCGCGGTTTCTCTCACTTGGCGAGCAGGATTACCGCAATCTTGAACTTGTGCGCTATCATGGATATAAGCCGGATTTTGGCGTGATATCCGAAAGCGAGCTGTCGAAATGGGAGAACCGGAAAAAGCCGGATTCGGAAAAAAAACAGCCTCTTGCAGAACGCAGCGGGGAATACCTGCTGAAAATGATTCAGTTATGTGAGGAAAATGAAATTCCGCTTGTATTTGTAAACTCGCCATTTGCAAACCAGTCTCTGGAAAAGCGCGAAACGGCCAATTATGTCGCATCCCTGGCAGCAGGGCACGGCATTCCCATGCTGGAAGGCAATGATTATGTGGAAGAAATGCAGATTGATTTTGCAACAGACCTGGTGGATGCTTCGCATTTAAATTATTACGGCAGTGTGAAATATACGCAGTATCTGGCAGAATGGCTGCAGGAAAGCGCTGCCCTGCCTGACCGGCGCGGCGATATCCGCTACTGGGCGTGGGAAGAAGCAGGCGAGCAGTTCTGGCATCTGGAATTGAAAGGAAGGATGTTAAGCCAGATAGAAACCAGGGATGCATATCTTGACGCCATTGAGGAGCATGCGTGCCTGGATGCGGCGGTCTGCTGGGAGCCGGACGGGGAAGTATCGGTATACGAAAGCGGCGAATGCATTTTTCAGGGGACAGCTGAACAGGACTATGAGCGGTATCTGGAGCTGGATGGCATGAATCTGGTAATCCGGTGCCTGGACGGGAAATTGCAGGTATGGGCGGATGATAAGCAGTATCTGTTTGCGGAAGACGGGCTGAATGTGCTTGTCTATGGCAAGGCGGCACAGCGTATGATAGACGGGGCCGGATTTGACGGACAGGACAGGAAGGGACGCCTGGAACAGTGAGAATCTATATGACAAACAGGCAGTGATATGCTACAATAGAACTATTCAAAACAGCATATTACATTGGAAAGGGAAAATGTCATGATTCGCGCAGCAGTGGTAGAAGATGAGCCGGAATGCCGGGAGCAGATACGGGACATGATTCAGGACTATGCCCGGGAATTTCACAAACAGATAGAAACGTCCGTGTTTGCGGACGGGCAGGAGCTGCTGGAAGCGCCCGGCAGATTTGACCTGCTGCTTCTGGATATTGAAATGCCCAATCTGGACGGCATGAAAGCAGCTGAAAAAATCCGGGAGCGGGATAAGGAGGCCGTGATTGTTTTTATCACCAACCTGGCCCGGTATGCAATCAAAGGCTATGAGGTCGATGCACTGGACTTTATTATCAAGCCGCTGGACTACAGCATGTTCTGCATGCGGTTTGAGCGGGCGTTAAACCGTGTGCAGGAACGGGCAGTCCGAAGGGTCGGCCTGCAGCTGTCAGACTGCGTCAAATGGATGGATATCCGTGAGATTTATTATGTGGAAACACGCAGCCGCCTTTTGTATTACCATACATCGGAAGGCGTATTCAGCGTGCGTGCCGCATTAAAGGATGTGCAGAAAAAACTGGAGCCGTATCATTTTGTGAAATGCAATCAGTGTTATCTTGTGAATCTGTATCACGTGATGGAAATCCGTAAGGGTTCCGCTGTCGTAGCAGGAGAAGAACTCGAAATCAGCAGGCGCAGCCGGAACGCGTTTCTGGCTGCCGTTGCGGATTATATGGGGAGCTGCTGAAATAATGTATGAAAAAGGAGGCTGTTGTTTTGCCTGAAATCAGTTCGGAACAAATTGTTTTATATGAAGGCGTCAGCCTGTGGATTGCCTGCATGACCTATGTTTATCCATTGAAAAAGAAATCAAACCTGCCGGCCAGAATGGCTGTTTCGGCACTTCTGGGTGTCGGGGCAGCTGTTCTTCCGGCATTCTTTTACCTGGTGCGGGCAAAAACGGGCGGGGCAGAGTGGACGGCGTGGCATATTCCGGTCTTTGACTATTTCTGTGCCGTGGCAGTGACCGCAATCTGCGCAGATGTCCGGGGAGCAGAAGCATGGTACTGCGGCATATGGGCTTCGATGACAAATCTCTGCGTGCTGCAGGGCAGTGCATTCCTGCTGAAGGCGTGGGCAGATTTTAATACCCCGTGGAAGTGGTATGCCGGGCAGATTCTGCTTGCCGCGGCCGTTTTTACCGCGATTACGCAGACAGCCGCGCGCTGGATGCCAAAGGACGGGCATTATGATATCGGCCCGAGGCAGATGCTTCTGGCCGGAATGGTGTATACGATGTTTGGACTGCTGTTTTTAAACGCGATTCATGGAAACGGGCAGCCGGGCGTGACGTTCCTGCTCCAGTTTTACTGCATTACCGTTTTGTACCTGCAAAATACGCTGTTTCGCAAAAGCAGCATTCAAAAAGAGCTGGATATGATACAGCTGCTTTTGTACCAGCAGAAGGAGCAGTATCAGATATCGAAAGAAACGATAGATTTAATCAACCGCAAGTGCCATGATTTAAAACACCAGGTACGGGCGATGCGCACCATTGAGGGAGAAAAAGAGCGCGATGCATATTTAAAGGAAATCGAACAGTCCGTTCAGATATATGATGCGATTGTGCATACCGGAAATGAAATCTTAGATGTGATACTGACGGAAAAAAGCCTGTTCTGCAGCAAGGACGGCATACATGTCAGCTGCGTGGCAGACGGCTCGCTGCTTTCGTTTATGGAACCGGTGGATTTATATGCACTGCTTGGAAATGCGCTGGATAATGCAATGGAAGCGCTGCGCATGGTTCCGAAGGAAAACGAACGCGTGATTGATATTATGCTCTTTGAAAAACGGGGATTTGCCGTGCTCCAGATTATTAATCCGGTCAGCCACAAGGTGCGGTTTCGTGACGGAATCCCGGTCAGCACGAAGGTAAAAAACGGGTATCACGGCTTCGGGGTAAAAAGCATGCAGCATATTGCACAAAAATATGGCGGCTTTTTGACAGCTGAAATCAAGCAGGGATGCTTTTACCTCATAGTGCTGATGCCACTTCATGGGAGGGAAGATATCCGCACGGATGTGCCACTTATACACAAAAATGAACCGTTTGTTCAAAACGAATTGAATTTGTGAAAAATCACTGATATAATAATACTGCTTCGAAGCGGTTATGGAAATAACAAATAAAAAAGATGTATTTCAGGGGAAAATTTTTGGGGGAAATGGACGATGAGGAAAGAAAAAAAGCTGGACGGCGAATGGAAATTCAAAGGGCCGGACGGCGTGGAAAAGGCTGTCAAGCTGCCTCATACATGGAATGCCCTGGACGGGCAGGATGGCGGGAATGATTATTACCGCGGGACCTGCCGGTACCGGACACAGTTTGCCATGCCGGAATATGACGCTGCAGGGGAACGCGTTTATCTGGAATTCCGAGGGGTCAACGCTTCTGCGGACGTGGAACTCAATGGCAGGAAGGTGATACACCATGACGGCGGTTATTCCACATTCCGCGCAGATGTGACGGACAGCCTTGAGAAGCAGAATCTGCTGACGGTGTCGGTGGATAACAGCGTGAACAAAACGGTATACCCGCAGAAAGCGGATTTTACGTTTTATGGCGGCATTTACCGGGATGTGCTGTTTCGGATTGTGCCGGTGCACCATTTTGAGATGGATGAATACGGCGCGGAAGGCATCCGCATTACGCCGGGCGTTGAAGGAAAGGATGCAAAGGTGCGGGTTCAAAGCAGCCATAAAGTACCTGGCGCCAGCGTGCATGTGTCCATTTCGGACCGGGAAGGAAGGCTGGCAGCCGAAGGAGACGGGCAGGACGTAACGCTGTCTGTGCCGGATGCGCATTTATGGAACGGCGTAAAAGACCCTTATTTATATACAGCGGACATACAGCTTATCCTGGACGGAAGCGTGCAGGACGAATTACATATCCCGTTTGGCGTGCGCACATTCCGCGTGGACCCGAAAGAGGGATTTTTCCTGAACGGGAAGCCATACCCGCTGCGCGGCGTGTCCAGGCATCAGGACTGGAAGGGCATCGGAAATGCGATTACGACAGAGCATCATGACAAAGACATGGAGCTGATTCGTGAAATGGGCGCCAATACCATCCGGCTGGCGCATTACCAGCATGACCAGTATTTTTATGACCTGTGTGACCGCACGGGCATGGTCGTATGGGCAGAAATCCCGTATATTTCGGAGCATATGCCGGACGGCAGGGAAAATACGATAAGCCAGATGAAAGAGCTGATTTTCCAGAATTATAACCATGCATCCATTGTCTGCTGGGGTGTATCGAATGAAATTACCATCAGCACAAAGGACAAGGCAGATATGCTGGACAACCACCGCGTGCTCAACGACCTGTGCCACGAGCTGGATCCGTCGAGGTTTACAACGCTGGCCTGTTATGCGATGTGCGGCCCGTTTAACAAAAGCGCGCACATTACGGATGTAGTCAGCTGGAACCTGTATCTGGGCTGGTATGTGCCGGGCCTGTTTTTAAACGATTTGTGGATGGGATTTTTCCATAAGGTTTATCCGAACCGGTGCATCGGCTATTCGGAGTACGGCGCGGAAGGAATGCCGAACCTGCATTCCGCAAAGCCAAGGCGCGGCGATCATACCGAGGAATACCAGGCGGTCTATCATGAATATATGGTGCAGTTTTTTGAAAAAAATCCGTATCTGTGGGCCACGCATGTCTGGAATATGTTTGATTTTGCAGCGGATGCAAGAGACCAGGGCGGGGAGCCCGGCATGAACCACAAGGGGCTTGTGACCTTTGACCGGAAAACAAAAAAAGACAGTTTTTACTTATATAAAGCGTACTGGAGCAGCGAGCCGTTTGTGCATATCTGTTCAAAGCGGTTTCAGGACAGGACAGAAGATACCATTACGGTAAAAGTATATACAAACCAGGATTCCGTGACGCTGCTTTGCGACGGAAAAGAGATAAGTTCGAAAAAAGGCGGGCATATTTTGTCATTCCAGGTACCAGTCAGCGGAAAGCATGTGATAGAGGCGGTTTCCGGAGACCTGCGCGACAAGGCTGTTTTTCAGAAAACAGACAGGCCGAATCCATCTTATAAGCTGTCCGTTAAGAGCAGCAACAGCGCGAACTGGGTATAAGGCCGCAGGGCGGTTTAGCGGGTATGAGGGGTGCCTGTGATGATTTTGTGTATTGCAGCACAGAGCAGCATCTGGCATGGAAAAGCAGCTGCGTAAAATAATAAATGTATATTCCAGCAGGACGGGAGTTTCCTGGCAGGGATGCATGAAAGAAAAGGAGGAAAAAGGCATGAAAAAGAAAGGAACCGGCGTAAAGCTGTGGAGTGTTTTAAGCGGCATCACAGCCATACTGCTGGTGGCGGTAATTATCGGGACATTTTATGCGAACCGGTATACGACCACAATCAATGTCGCGCTCGGCATTGAGACGACCAAAATTATCAAAGGGGAAAATTCCGGTGATACGGAATATTTTAAAAGTGATTTTGCTTCCGATGAAGAACGGGTGCAGTACGAAGAAGAACTTTGTGCAAGGGTGGAATCCGAAGGCGCCGCGCTTTTGAAAAACGAAAACAAAGCGCTGCCGTTAAGCTCCGGCGCGAAGGTCAGCCTGTTTGCGCGCGGCTCGGTTGACCTGATGTATGGCGGCACAGGCTCCGGCGGCGTTTCCACGGAAAATGCACCGACCTTAAAAGACGCGCTGGAAGCACAGGGGATTGAAATTAACCAGACATTGTGGGATGTCTATACAACAGGCGCTGCAAAGGACTATACGCGCAAGACGCCGGATGCGATTTCCGATACCTTAGAGGCAAATACCCAGTATGCAGTCAATGAGGCACCGTGGTCTGTCATTGAAAAAGATGCTGCAGGCTCGTTCTCCGGTTATGGCGATGCAGCGATTGTCGTGCTCGCACGTTCCGGCGGGGAAGGTGCAGACCTTCCGTGCGGCGATACGGGAAATGGCATTGATTACAGCTTCGGACAGGAAGGCGACGGAAATTACCTGGCGCTGTCCAAGGAAGAACTGGAGCTGCTTGCGGGATTAAAAGCACTGAAGGATGACGGGACTTTTAAGAGCATTATCGTGTTGTTAAATTCTTCGAATGCGATTGAACTGGATTTCCTGAATCCTGAAATCTGCGGCACGGATTACGGCATTGATGCCTGCATGTGGATTGGCGATGTCGGCCAGACCGGCATTAACGGCGTCGGCCAGCTGCTTTCCGGCGCGCTGTCTCCTTCTGGCAGCATTGTTGATACTTTCTGCTATGATAATATGACAAATCCGGCAATGCGCAATTTTTATTCGATTCAGTACCCGGCAGCGGAGTCCTTAAAGCTGAATGTGGATGGCGCAGACGTGCAGGGCATGTACAGTGTTTACCAGGAAGGCATTTACCTTGGCTACCGCTATTATGAGACACGCTATGAGGATGCGGTTATGGGTACAGGCAATGCCGGGGATTTTGATTATAACAAAGAAGTTGCATATCCGTTTGGCTATGGCATTTCCTATACGGATTTTGAATACAGCGGTTTTCAGGCAGCTGAAAACGGCGATGGCTTTGACATTTCCGTAAAGGTAAAAAATACCGGTGATTATGCCGGAAAGAAAACCGTACAGATTTATTTCCAGTCTCCTTATACAGATTATGATAAGGAAAACGGCATTGAAAAGGCAAGCGTCGAACTCTGCGGCTTTGCAAAGACAGACGTGCTGGAACCAGGCGCTTCTGAGGATGTGACGATACATGTGCCGAAGAAAGAGCTGCGTACTTATGATGCCAATAACGCAAAGACTTATATTTTAGACGAAGGCGATTATTACTTTACGATTGGCAACGGTGCCCATGAAGCAGTAAATAATATCCTTGCTGCAAAGGGCTTTGAAGAAACCGATGCAAAAGGCGATACTTCCGTAACCTGGAAATGGACTAATTCCGCACTGGACACCAGCATGTTTGCTTCCTCCGATGCGACAGGTACAGCTATTACAAACCTGTTTGACGAAGCAGACCCGAACAAGAGCAGCACATCTCCGGGAAATGTTGTATGGCTTTCACGCTCTGACTGGACAGGCACGTTTCCGGAAAAGGCAGCTGCACTGGATGCAAACGAAGCGATGGTGGCAGCACTTGCCATTACCCGTTATAACAAAGACGAAGCTGAGAAAGCAGAAATGCCGGTGCTTGGCGCAGACAACGGCCTGATTCTGGCTTCGATGATTGGCAAAGAATACGACGACCCGCAGTGGGAACAGCTGCTCGACCAGCTGACCTATGAAGAAATGGTCAATACCATTACATTAGGCTTTCATAATACCGCAGCCTGTGAGTCCATTGGAAAGGCTGCAACAAAGGATGAAAACGGCCCGCAGGGACTGACAGCAGCCCTGACCGGCGGCGCATCTGCCATGTGCTATACGTCTGAGGACGTTATGGCGGCAACGTTTAATACCGAGCTGATGGAAGACCTGGGACGCTGCATTGGCGAGGACTGCCTTGCATGGGGTTATTCCGGGCTGTACGGGCCGGGCGTCAATATGCACCGCACGCCGTATTCCGGCCGTAATTTTGAGTATTATTCCGAAGACCCGTATATATCCGGCGTTATCTGTGCAGCAGAGACAAAGGGCATCCAGTCCAAGGGTGTTTATGTATATTTAAAGCATGTGGCTTTGAACGATTCCGAGTCCAGCCGGCGCGGCGTAAATACATGGCTGAACGAGCAGACAGCCCGCGAAATTTACCTGGAGGTTGCAGACAAGGCTGTCGTGGACGGCGGGGCATGGTGCACGATGAGCGGATTTAACCGCTGGGGCACGACCTGGTGCGGCGCTTATAAAGCACTGCAGACCGATTACCTGCGCGGCGAGCTTGGCATGCGCGGCATGAGCATTACCGACTATTCCGGCAGCAGTGCTTATATGGACCTGATTGACGGCATGCAGGCTGGCTCTGATATCTGGGACAGCCCGGACCCGACGATACATACAACAAAGGCAAAGACAAGCGAGTATGAAAATGACCCGAATGTTGTATCAGCCATGCGGGGTGCGATGCACAATATCCTTTATACGGTTGTGAATTCCAATGCCATGAACGGACTGTCTGAAAATGATAAGCTGGAAGTGATTACACCATGGTGGAAGACAGCCTTAACGGCACTGAACGTGGTCATTGCACTTGCATTTGCAGGAAGCGTGATTAAGCTGGTATTAAGCATCCGCAAGAAAAAATCAGCATAACAGGCGGCAGCAGATATTGTAATTTTACCTGGGATTCGTTATAATAGGCGCATATGCAGGTATGTATATTTTAGATACAGGACGCTTCATCCGGCCGGAATGACAGGCTTCCTGCCGGATGGGAAACAGGCTGCTGCATGGGGAGTGCATGCAGCAGCTTTGTAAAAAGGGGGGATTTTATGAGCAAAGAAAATACTGCTTCTGTTACCATGAACCGGGCCAAGCCTTACCAGCTTGTGCTGTTTCCGTTTAATAATGGCGCGACGAATGTCTATTATATTCTGACATCCTCGTACATTGCTTATTATGGCGGCGTGCTGGGACTGTTAACGGTATTTGCTGGCACGATGGTAACTGTCATGCGTCTGTTTGACGCTGTCACAGACCCTGTTATCGGGGCATTAATCGATAAGACGAATGGAAAATTTGGAAAATTCCGGCCGTTTATGGTGCTGGGCAACGTAATTATGGCAGTTTCGTCGATTCTGCTTTATTTTTGTACCCAGCTGGTTCCGACAAGCATGATGCCGATGCGTTACGTGCTTTATGTATTTTTCTATGCAATCTATGTTATCGGTTATACATTCCAGACCTCGGTTACCCGTTCCGGGCAGACAGTTCTGACAAACGACCCGAAGCAGCGGCCGATGTTTACCATTTTTAACCTTGTGGCAAGCATGCTCGGCATGGGCGCCATTCAGTTCTGTGCCCCGATTATCCGTGCAAATTTTGGGGATTATACGACACAGAGCTTTTTTAACGTTCTGATTCCGGCAGCGATTATTGTTTCGGCGGGGCTGACGGTGCTGGGCGTTATCGGTATCTGGGAAAAAGACCAGCCGAAATATTTCGGCATGGGCGGCGATGTCCAGGAGAAGGTAAAGGTTTCAGAGTATATTGCGCTGATTAAGGCAAACGGGCCGCTGCAGCGGCTGATGATAGCAGGCGGCGGATGCAAGCTGGCGCTGGCCATTGCGACGAATACGGCAGTGCTGGCGATGCTTTACGGCGGCATGATGGGCGATTATGACAATCTGTACCTGCCAATGATGGTGCTCGGTTATGTATTTTCCGCGCCGTTTTTCTATCTGACGATACGGACATCCCAGAAACAGGGGCAGAAGGCTTCCCTGATGCGGTATGTAGGCGTGGCGCTGGTGTGCTATATCGGCGTTATGGTACTGCTGCTTTTATGGGGGCGCGGCGATGCATTTACGCTGTCGCTGTATAGTACGGAAAACGGGTTCCATCTGACACTGAACCTGTATACAGTGCTGTTTATCCTGTTCTTTGGCATCGGGTACGGCGCTTATTATGCGACGGCAGATATGCCGATTCCAATGGTAGCAGACTGCTCGGACTACGAGACTTACCGTTCCGGCAAATATGTACCGGGTATTATCGGCACGCTGTTTTCACTGGTAGATAAGCTGGTGTCTTCGTTAAGTTCTACGGTCGTCGCTTTTGCAGCTGCGGCGATTGGATTCTCACAGGCGCTTCCGGGCGCGGACGATCCGTTCGTGCCGGGCATGAATACGGTTGTCATTATCCTGTTCTGCGTGATTCCAATGGCAGCATGGGCAGCAACGCTGCTGGCAATGAAAGGGTATATACTGACCGGGGATAAGATGAAAGAAATCCAGGCGGTCAATGCAGTCCGCAAGGATGCCATTGCAAAGGGCATGTCCATGGAGCAGGCAATGGCGAAGTGGAAGACGATTGACCAGGTACCGCAGGAGTTCCGCTGAGTGATGCAGGATGTATATCAGGCAGCAGAATAAATGGAAGCGGTGATATGGCGTCTGGCCTGTCACCGCTTCCGTTTTTGCGTTAATTTAGTTTTGTTTCCCACATTTTGATAATATCTTCGCTTGCATCCGTATCAATTTCTGATACAGCCCCGCACAGATGCTCAAACAGCTTCTGCTGGCTCTGTTCATAAGAATACTGTTTCATGGTTTCGATGGCATCTTCCATCTGGTCCATATCCAGGTTTTCAAATGCAAAGCGCAGCATTGCAAAAAACTGCCGCAGGTCCTTGGATGTCGCGACGGGTTTAATTGACACATCTTGCTCCTCTTTCTGGAAATATTCCTGCAGGATGCTGTCATAATGAAGATAGCAGTCCAGCATTTCCGGAGTCATCGTGTGGATAAGCGCGGCATCGCCTTCGTTTCCGGCCTGTTCCAGCCGTGCGGCGGTATCGGCCAGCTGCGTGGCGCCAATCTGCCTGGAAGCGCTTTTTAAGGCGTGTACCTCAATCGTATAGTTTTTCAGGTCTTCTTTTTGTTCCAGCTGTTCAATCAGCGCAGCTTTTTTCCGGATAACCTGGTAATAGTCTTTTAATACTTCCCAGAACAGTTTTTCCGTTCCAAGCAGGCTCAATGCCGCCTGCGTGTCCAGCCCTTCAATTTCGGGCATGCCGTTTTCCGCTTCGGCAGAACCGGCGTGCGGGGTGACAGGCTGTATTTTCTCTTTCGGCAGCCAGCGGCGCAAGGCAGACAGGATGACCTTCAGCTCAATCGGCTTTGGAACAAAATCGTTCATGCCTTCCCGCAGAAACAGCTTTTCGGCACCGTCAACGGCATTGGCAGACAGCGCAATGATTGGCACATTGTCATAATTGGTATAAAATCGGCGGATAATATGCGTCGCTTCCACGCCGTCTACTTCCGGCATCATATGGTCCATGAAAATCAGGTCGTAGGCATGGCGCGCTACTTTTTCAATGGCGTCCTGTGCGCTGAGCGCGGTATCAATCTGCATATTCAGCGGCTCTAAAAGGCCTGCGGCTACGGTCAGGTTGACGGCGTTGTCATCTACAATCAGAATCGTGGCGTCTGGTGCAATAAAGTCAAACAGTGCAGGATTTTCCTGCGGCTTGTTCTGGTACAGCTCATTGTTAAAAATTTCGGCAATGTTCAGGATATAAAGCGGTTTTTTGACAATTACCATGTTCGGAATATCGTATTCCAGGATGGTCTGGTAGTTTACGATTAAAACGGCGGTAATGTCAGGGCTGCTGCGTACAAAGTGTTCGACCTCATCCGAAAACATGGCATGTTCGATAAACAGGTAATTGACGTCGTACCATTCGGACAGGTGTGCCAGCTCCTGCTCGGATTCCAGTGGCATATAGGATATGCCCAGCCGTTCGATATCTGTCTGCAGCTGTTCAGCCACATACACGGAGCTGGTCAGCCCTGCGGCGCAGATGGATTTTGCGTTCGGAACCGTAACGCCCGGCTCGCTGTTTATAATCTTTTGCGGAACGGCAAAGGAAAAGCAGCTGCCTTTTCCGTATTCGCTTACAACGTCCAGGCTGCCGTCCATGCGCTCCAGCAGCTGCCTGGTAATTGCCAGGCCGAGGCCGCTGCCTTCTATCTGTCTCGTTCTGAGAATATCCGCCCGCTGGAACGCATCAAACAGCCGGTTCATTTCTTCCTTGCGTATGCCGGTTCCCGTATCGATAACAAATACCTGCAGCATCATGCTGTCCGCATCGGACATGGTATAGAAAATTTTCAGCTTAATCTGTCCGTGGCGCGTAAATTTGACCGCATTGTTCGTCAGGTTTAAAATAATCTGGTTCATCCGGATATGGTCGCCATAAAGTACCTGCGGCAGGTCCGGCACGATATCGACGATGAATTCAATATCCTTTGTCCCGATTCTTGTAATAATTGCATTTACAATATCGTCTACGAGCAGCATCGGCGTATATTCTGCCGGGTGGATGTCTACGGTGCCCGATTCGATTTTGGAAAAATCCAGGATATCGTTGATTATGGTTAAAAGCGTCTGTCCGGCAGCTTTAATCTGATTGATATATTCTTTGGCAGCCAGGGGAAGCGGCTCACGCATCGCCATTTCGGACATGCCGATAATGGCGTTCATCGGCGTGCGGATTTCGTGGCTCATATTGGCAAGGAAATCCGATTTTGACTGCGTCGCCTGTTCCAGCTCAATGTTTGCCTGCAGGATTTTGAAACGGCTGCTTCCGATACGCGCAATAATACCGGAAAGCGTGCTCAAAAATTCAGCGGCATCGTTAATCTGCTGCCTGGTAAAAGACGGAATGCGGCGAAGCGCGGACAGGTATTCCTGCGGGTCTTCGTCCAGTTCGTGTGCAAGCCGGACAATGGCTTCCTCATCCGCGCCATCCAGCAATACCTGGCCGCCGACAAAGCAGCCCAGCATGTGGTTATGGATGAGAATCGGGGCTGCGAAATCAACCAGGCCGGCATGGCATATGTAAAATACGGCGGCCTGTTTTTCTTTGGCCATCAGCACGCCCTGCCTGTCGCACTGCTCGCAGCGGCTGCGGCCGGACACGGAGCTTTTGACAAGCTGGCAGAATTTATTTTCATTGCAGTGCGCAGTCACGCGGATGCCCTGCGGGTCTGAAATGCCAGCGGCCATTTCCGTCATGTCGCAGAAGGCCTGCTGAATGGTGTGCAGGGTATCGGCATCGATTAAATCAATTAAGCTTAATTCATTTTCCATGTTCGGCCTCTTTCTTTTCCCAGTCAGCAAGAATGGATTCGCACGAATCTACGTCCAGCTCCTCGGCAGCATTTCTCAGCTGCTTGAAATATTCCAGCTGCCAGCTGTTATAGCGGCAGAGTGACAGCTTTTGGATAACCGCTTCCATCTGGTCCATATCCAGCTCGCCCATAGCCTTCCGAAGGCCGGCGAATGCAGAACGCAGCATTTCCGGTGAAGCTGCACTGGCTGTATCAGACGGTTCATGCTGCTCCATGAAATATGGGGCTAAAATATGGTCATAATGCAGATACTGTTCCAGCATCGACCCGGTATACTGGTGGATAAGCTTTGCATTTTCCGCATTTCCGGCTTTTTCCATATCAGACGCCAGGTCAGCCAGGTCGTTTGCGCCAATCTGGCGGGAAGTGCTTTTGAGGGCATGTACTTCAATGGTGTAGTTTTTCCAGTCCTCCTGCTGTTCCAGGGCGTGGATTTTTTCTGCTTTTTTGCGGATAACGCGGTAATAATCCCTCAGTACATCCCACAGCAGTTTTTCACTGCCAATCAGCTTTAAGGCAGCTGCTGTGTCCAGTCCTTCAATCTGGATGGATGGCTGCGGTTCCGCTTCGGCTTCGGCCGGAGCAGGGGAATGATGATCGCTGATTTTCTGCATTTTTTCTTTTGGAAGCCACCGTTTCAGCTTTGAAATCAGCATCCGCAGCTCGAAAGGCTTTCCGACCGAATCGTTGAGCCCTTCATTTAAAAACATCATCTCCATTTCGGTGGAAGAATTGGCAGAAAATGCTATGATTGGGACGGTTTCGTATTCTTTGTGGAAACGGCGGATAATATGCGTGGTTTCGATGCCGTTTAAATCCGACATCATATGATCCATGAATATCAGGTCGTAATGCTTGATGGAAATCATTTTAATGGCTTCTTTGCCGCTGGGTGCGGTGTCAATCTGCAGCAGCAGCGGTTTTAAAAGTCCTTCCGCAACTGTCAGGTTGACCGAATTGTCATCCACGATTAATATCTGCGCTTCCGGTGCGATAAATTCATAATCCTCATCCGTGACGTTATTGTAGCTGCTGTCAATATTTTCTCCATTGAAAATCATTGCGAGGTTCAGGGAATATACCGGCTTTTTGACGATGACCAGGTTTGGCTTATGAGCCGGGTATGCATCGTAAAAGCCGATAATCACGACGGCAGTAATATCCGGGTGGCTGTCTACAAATGCTTCCACAGTTTCGGTATACAGAGGATTTTCAATAAAAAAGAATTCAACTTTAAAATGGTCGAGGTCAGAAAGGTATGTTTCTGATTTGAGGGCATGATAGCTGACATGCAGCCTGCGGATGTCTTTTTCCAGCTGCTCGTGTACAACGCCGTCTGCAATCAGCCCGGCAGCAGCATTGGGCGGATGCTTCAGGGTAATGGCAGGAATATCGCGTGTAATGCGCTGCGGCAGCTTGAAGGAAAAACGGGAGCCTTTGCCGAACTCGCTTTCCACATCAATGGAGCCCATCATCAGGTGTACCAGCCTCTGGCTGATGGCAAGGCCGAGCCCGGTGCCTTCCAGGTTGCGGTTTCGCTTGCTGTCCAGCTGCTGGAAGGACTGGAACAGCTTTTTCAGGTCCGCTTTTTTGATGCCGATTCCGGTGTCCTGGATAACGGCCTGCATAATGACCTCGTTTTCATTTCGTGCAAGCGGCTCACAGGTCAGCGTAATGTAGCCGCTGTTTGTAAATTTGACTGCGTTATTGCACAGATTTACAAATATCTGCTTGATGCGCAGGCTGTCTCCGAGCAGCTCATGCGGGATATCCGGCGAAATATCCAGTATCAGCTCGACCGGCTTATCACCGATGTGCGATACGATGATATTCGAAACATCGTTAATCATGGACATTGGCTGGTAGTCGCCCATTGTGATTTCCATTTTTCCGGATTCGATTTTGGAAAAATCCAGGATATCATTGATAATCATCAAAAGGTTTTTGCCGGAGCTTTTAATCTGGCTGACATAATCCTGTGCGGCCAGAGGCAGTTCTTCACGCAGGGTCATTTCTGCCATGCCGATAATAGCGTTCATCGGCGTGCGGATTTCATGGCTCATATTTGCGAGAAAGTCCGATTTTAAGCTGGTAGCCCGTTTGATTTTTGCATTTTCCTGTAAAATGACAAAATTGTGGTAGGCAATGCTGGACAGTGCCGTCGTAATCGTGCGCAGAAACAGCGACGCCCGTTTCATTTTGTCCCTGGTAATCAGCGGGATGCGCTGGTATGCCCTGGCATATTCTGCCGGGTCTGTGCCGATTTCTTCCGCCAGCCTTCGGATTTTGGAGTCGTCCGGCGGTGCATCCAGAAACTGTCCGGCAAAGAAGCATCCGGCCAGACGGCCTTCGACGATAATCGGTGCTGCAAAATTGCGCAGTCCTGCATGGCAGTGATAGGTAATGGTCTGGCTGTTTGTAAAAGCAAGCCTGGAGCTGTTGTAGTCGCATGTCTTGCAGCGTCTGGCGCCTTCTTCTGAGGTTCTTGTATAAACCGTGCAGAAATCGCTCTGGCGGGATGTTTCCGTCACGTAATTGCCGTGCGCATCGGTAATGTAGGCAGCGATGCCGGTCATTTTCGAAAACGAATCCTGCATTTCCTGTAAAATTGAAATATCGATTAAATCCGTAAGAAATAACATTTCATCCATTATATGGCCACCTTTTGCATATTTATTGAAGTGTATTCTGGATTGCTTCAATTAATTTTCCATGGTCTACTGGTTTTAAAAGATATCCCTGCGGCTTTAAAGCAAGCACCTGCTGGATTTTTTTGCGGTCGTTAATGCCTGTCAGGAAAATCACCGGGATATGGCTCGTTACAGGATTTGCCCGCAGCTTTTCCAGGACAGCCGGGCCGTTTTCTTCCGGCATTTCGTAATCCAGCAGAATCAGGTTTGTCATTTTGGATTCTAAAAATTTCAGCGCAACCTTGCCGTTAATGGCGGTAGCGACGTCATAGGTATCATCCAGATACCGTTTAATCAGCTTCAGCATGCGGAAATCATCGTCAACAACCAGGATATGCTTGCGGCTGTTTACAGAAGCATTTGTAAACAGGGAATCAATATCGTCAAGCAGCGCCTGCGTTTTCTGCGCTTCGGCAGACGGCAGCGGCCGGTCAGAAACAGGGCCTTCATTTGCGGCCTGTAATTCGGCTGTGCTGAAATTGCGTTTTATGTAAGCGGTAATCCGTTCGGCAATCTGTAATGCAGTAATCGGCTTTACCAGGTCTGCATCTGAAATATCGGCGGAAATTTTGCGCAGCTCATCGCAGTCTTCCTGGGATGCGACAATAAAAAACGCAGTCCTGCGCAGCAGTTTTTCGTGCTTGATAATCGAAAGCTGTGACATCGTTTCACGGGTTTCATTGTGCATGCAGTATACAAGTGCATGGGGCTGAAAAAATTTCAAGTGGCAGGCAATGTCATCAAAGCGGCTGGAAGTGCACTGCATTTCAAATAAATCGCTTGCATGCTGAAACATATCATCAATGGTAGCTTTGCTGTTGCCCATGAATAGTATTTTGTATTTCATTGTAACCCTCCTAAGCTGCCACGTGTGTTCCCGGGCAGGTACATTATGTTATTTGCTATTATTATAATACAGATTGGAAGTGTTTTGCAATGGAAAGCTTTACGACTGTATTTGTAGTTTGAAATATCGGAATAGTTACAGGAACTGGTTGCGGCTGCCGTCATAAGCATAGTCAATGGCCGCCAGTTTCTGTGTCAGGGCGTCCCGGTCTAAATCCAAAGCGGCGCATAATTCTTCCAGGGAAGGGTACTCGTCGCGCAGGCGTGTATTGAGAAAGCTTAAAAGCATGGCCGGGTCGTTAGGAATAGGGGAAGACATAAGGGAACCTCCTGTTCAGCTGTCCAGCTGTTTTATGATATCGGCAAAATGGATATATAAATCGTCAAAAATGTTTGCTTTGATGGTGGAATCAAACGGGTACTGGAGCGCGGGCATATTTTCTTCAAAAGATAATCTGGTCTGACACTTCCTTTCTCATAGAAATAATCAGCCGCAGCTTTTCCTGCGGGTTATTAAAATATACCATAATATGGGAAAGATGTACATGATTATTAATTGTAAAATAGTTACAAAAAAAATTGAGAAAACTGTAAAAATTTCATAAAACGGAACAGGATCTCGTCATCCGTGAAAGAGAAGGTGACAGGATTGAAAAGCAGGCTCTCTTGCAGTATAATACGAATCAGATTATGATAAAATCTGGAAAAGAGAGGTGATTTTATGCTGCGGATAGCGGTTTGCGACGATGAGAAGCAAGCGGCATGTTTGCATAAGGAAATCGCGCAGCAATGCCTGAAACAGTGCGGCAGTGCCGGGGATATTTCGGTGTATACAGACAGTGACAGCCTTTTATATGATATTGTGCAGGACGGTTTTTTTTATGACCTGGTGCTGCTGGATATTGAGATGCCGGGCAGCTCCGGCATGGAGACGGCTGCACAGATTAAGCCCTGCCTGCCGGATGTAAAGATTATTTTTATTACATCCCATATCGAATACGCCATAGACGCCTTTGAGCTGTCTGTGTTCCGTTATGTTCCCAAACAGGATATCGAAGCACGCCTGTCCGGGGCGGTATGCGATGCGGTAAGGCTGATTGAGCTGGAAGAAGGAAAAGCCTATACCATTCAGGCGAAAAACCGCCTGGAAAAAATTCCGTACAAAGAGATTTTTTATATCGAGCGCGATGGGAAAAATGCCAGCATTACGGCACAAAGAGGCGTGTCCAGGGTGCGCAGAAGCCTGCAGCAGGTGTATGAGGAGCTGGACGCGGAAGAATTTATTTATATTGACCGCGGCTGCATTGTGAACCTGATACATATCATGCAGGTAAAAGACGGCATGGCCGTTTTGAAAAACGGCGTTCAGCTGCCGGTAAGCCGTTCCCATCTGGCGCAAGTCAAAGAACAGATTAACCGTTACTGGGGGATGCATATATGATGTGTGTGACGCCCGCCGTGTGCGCGGCTGTGCGTGTGGCGGCCTTTCTGGTGCTTGTGCGGCGGCTGCTGTCCTGCAGGAAGCCGGGA
>CAJTSV010000002.1:31005-33477 GCA_910579075.1 uncultured Eubacterium sp. | reverse complement strand
CTGCCATATCGGCGGGGGTGGCATTTGCGGGGCTTTCGGATGTGTACCGCATCGTGCTGGAAGCCGTCTGGATTACGGCCTGTGCCAGCCGCCTGCAGCAGGCAGATACGAGAATGAGCCTGTTTGCAGGCATTTTTTATGAGATGGCTGTTTCCTTCTGGGAGTTTTTAGCAGCTTCCTGGCTGGGCGTGCTGTTTCACAGCCAGGCGTTTACCGATTGCACACAGCCTGCGGGCCAGGCTGCTCCATGGCTGGTTTCCCTGTTTCTGGCCTGCCTGGCCGTGTATGCCAGCCGCCATGCAGATATTACGGGCAGGGAAGCGTTCCGGGCTGCTTCTGCGGCGGCAGTGGCGGGGTTTATCGCAGTCATTACGCTGTCCGGGCAGGATGTGCCGGCGGCTGCAGATGATACCCTGCAGATGTGGACGGTGCTGTCTGTCGTGCTGATGATGTCAGTCCTCGTGCTGAACATGAACCGGCAGTATGAGGCGGAAAAAGAGCTGGCAGCCCTGAAAACTGCCCAGGCTGAGCTGCTTGAGCGCGATTATACGGCCCTGAACAACGCCTATGCACTGAATGCAAGGCTGTTCCACGATTTCCACAATCACATCGGCGTGCTGCGCCAGTACCTGTCACAGCAGAAATACGAAAAAGCCGTACAGTATCTGGACGCCTTGCAAGCGCCGGCAAGGGAAATGGCAGACACAGCCTGGACGGGCGACGAGACCGCAGACTATCTGATTAACAGCAAAGCGGCACAGGCCAGGGCAGACGGAATCCAGATGCAGGTAGAGGCAGAATACCCGCGCAATGCCAGTATCCGCAGCGCGGATTTATGTGCCATACTCGGAAACCTTCTGGATAATGCGATAGAAGCAGCCAGGCAGGTGCCCGATCCGCAGCAGCGGTTTGTCCGGCTGGCTGTCCGCCGCATTCACCAGATGATAGTCATTAAGGCCGAGAATAGTTTTTTTGTCCAGCCTGTCCGGGAACAGGGACAGCTGAAAACGACGAAGGACAAAGGCGGGCTGCATGGCTGGGGATTAAAAAGCGCCCAGGCCGCAGCCGAAAAATATGACGGCATGATACAGGCATCCTGTTCGGGCAATGTCTTCCGGGCGGTTGCCACGCTGTCTTTTGAGGGGGTCAAAACACAATCTGATTAAAAACAATACCATACACGGTCAAAAACCTTCCGATTGCGGACACTTGCGCACAGGCTCCTTTTTTCCGCTATGATAAAGCCATGAAAAAACAGCAGTTAAATTCACAGCATATAAATAAGGAGGAAAAAAAGATGCGCAAGGTGTTTATTCGTGGGATTCTGGCAGTAATCTGGTTAGGGGCTGCAGCAGTCAGCGGCATATCCGGGAGAGTGGAATTGTGCGGGCTTTACTGCCTGATGGGTGCGCTGTTTGCTTATACCGCGTATGCGGAATGGAAAAAAGGAACCGGTAATACAGACAGCAGAAACGGCAAAGGGGGCATGTAATATGAACCGTCCTCTTTTGGAAGTCAAAAATCTGAATGCCTGGTATGATAAGAAAAAACCGGTGCTGTCCGGCCTTTCCCTGGATCTTTTCCGACAGGAAGCCGTCGGGCTGATTGGATTAAACGGAGCCGGAAAAACGACGTTTCTGAAAATCTTATCCGGCCTCGCCACGTCTTATCAGGCAGACAGCCTTGCATTGGAAGGCTGTCCCGTGCGCCTTCGGGACCGCGCGTTTAAGGAAAGCCGTTATACGGTATTTGCCGAGGACAATTCGTTTGCGTATTTTACCTTCCGGGAATATCTTTCGTATGTGTCCGGCGCTTATGGCAGGCAGCTTTCAGACGTACCGCAGCTGGTGCAGGGATTTCATTTTGAACAATTTACCGATGTCCTGTTTAAAAACCTGTCACAGGGAAACCGCAGGAAGGCATTCCTGATTACGGCGTTTGCTTTAAAGCCAAAGCTTCTGATGCTGGATGAGCCGGTAAACGGGCTGGATTTTGAAGGCACGGAATACCTGTACCGGCAGATTGCCGGGTATAAGGAGCATGGAACCGTGCTGTTTGCTTCGCACATTCTGGAAAGCATTACCGAAACGGCTGACCGGGTGCTTGTGCTGGAGCACGGGAAAATCAGCCGGACGTTTGAACAGGGGCAGGTAAATGCAGCACATATCAGGGAGGCGCTTTGTTATGAATAATATGTTTCAGGCTTTTTTCAAAAAACTGGCCGGCGTCTCCTGCGAGCGGCTGGCCCGGACGCTTTTTATCTGCTTCGTTCTGTATCTGGGGCTTTCCGGCAGCGGGATTCGGGTCAGGATTTCACCGTCTGTCCTGTATCTGATGGTGAGCACGTTTACAGCCGCAACGATGTGGCAGTCCTTTTCTTCGGATGAAAATGCAGCCGGTATGCAGAACCTGTTTATGCTTCCGTTTGACAGCAGGCAGCTGGTATTTTCGTATACGGCGGCTCTGGGCGTA
>CAJTSV010000002.1:30254-30993 GCA_910579075.1 uncultured Eubacterium sp. | reverse complement strand
CGTCGAAAACGGCCGTGCTGCTGTCCGTGGTTCTGGCTGTGTCAGGCTGGAACGCCAGGCAGCTGGCGGCGTGCCTTCTCTGCGGCGTGCATGCGGTGCTGCTGCCGGCCTGCCTGTATTCGCACAAAAGCTGCGGGAAAAAATACTGGATTTCCGGCAGCGCATGGATTGCAGCGGCTCTGCGGTTTTTATTTCTTTCGGACAGCAGCCCGTGGTTCTGGCTGGCTGTGTCAGGAAGCACGCTGGCTGCGGGAATTGTGCTGTATGATACGGATGCATACGCCTTCTGTCAGGAAAGAGCCGCAAGCAGCCGCAGGCATCTGCAAAGCGGTACGGATTTTCCGGACGGGAGACACGGGCTTGCAGGAAATCCTGCCTGCCGCCAGCTTCTGGTATGGCGTTATCTGGCACGGTATTTAAGCGCACACAAAAATTACCTGCTGAACACCGTTATCCTGTGGTGCGTGGCAGTGGTACTGCCGTTTTTTTTAAAACAGGCGGGCGGCGTGCATGCCGTTCCAATCGGCCTGGCAGTTCTTTCCTTCAATACGCCTGCAGGTATTCTGCTTTCGTGCGACCGGGCACTGGAACAGGCAGTCCGGTTCCTGCCGGGACAGAAAAAAGCGTTCTGCGTGCCATACTGCCTGTTTCTGTTCGTGTGCAGCCTGTCTGCGGATATTATCTTTCTCTGCAGCTGGCAGGCAGTGTCTGCAGGAGAGGGCTTTCCCTGCGGCTGGCA
>CAJTSV010000002.1:29988-30244 GCA_910579075.1 uncultured Eubacterium sp. | reverse complement strand
TGAAAGAGGTCCGCATCCACCCAGGAGGGCGTGCTGGACGCGGCCTGGATGGCGGCTGCGGCAGTTTTCTTTTCCCTGCAGGGTGCGGCTGGCTCCGTGCTGCTGGAATGGTTCTGTCCAATCCGGTCGTGGAAGATAGAAAGCGATTTATGGCATCATCCAAGAAAGTATGCCGTTCCGGCAGTGATGCTGCTTCTTGCAGCCGCAGCCGGCATGGCAGTGTGGATAGTTCCGCTGCTGCTGGGACTGCTGGCTG
>CAJTSV010000002.1:2332-29920 GCA_910579075.1 uncultured Eubacterium sp. | reverse complement strand
AGTAAACGGCTGTACTGGCAAGGCATGTTCAGCCTGTGCTTCCTTCATATAAAAACCAGTCAAAATCCGCATGGTTTTCGGATTCCTGCCCGTTTGAGGAAGCATACATGCCAAGGTATGTGCCGGTAAAGCCCGCATTGGTTACGGAACTAAGGAGCACCGGGTCAGCGCCCGTTACCAGCGCAGTCATCTGCTGCGGCTCATATCCGTAATAAAAATGATAGCCGGCCTTATCGGCAGAAACGGTCAGATACAGCCGACCGGCCCTGTGCAGGGGCTGTCTGGCAAGCGTGGTGCGGACGCTGTTTTTTACACAAGCTGCGCGGATGACAGGCTGTCCGTCTTCCATGGACACGGTGGCAGTGTAGTGGAAGCGGTCATCCTGTACAAGGGCAATGCCGGCTTCTTCGGCTTCGCAGGCCGGCGTAAATTCCATGGCTGCCTGCATCTGAAAGCTGCTGTGCTGCTGCCTGCGGCCCAGAAACGCAGGCGTGCAGATTTCGTGCAGTACCTGCGGCTGCAGGCACAGGCGCAGGAATCCGGGACGCGCGGTAAGGGAAAAATAGTGCTCCGGGCATGGATGAATGCTGTTCCATAACAAAGACAGCCTGGCACTGTCGAAATTGTCACTGGAAAAAGCCGGGGCGGTATGGAAATACGCAAGGCCTGGCAGGCGTTCCCGTGCATGCACGAGCCCGTCGTCATTGTCTGCGTGCAGCCACCCGTCTGCATCCCAGCGTACCGGGACGAGAAAGGTTTCGCGTCCGAGGTTGAAGTGCCCGTCCCGGTACGGGCGCACGCCAAGCAGCACCATCCACCATTCCCCGTGCTGGGTCTGTACAAGGTCAGCGTGCCCGGTTACGGATATTTCATGCTCCGGGGAAAGGTGGCGGTGGGTCAGCACCGGGTTTCCCGGATAGAATTCATAATCCCCGTCTATCGTCCTGCAGCGTGCCATAACAACGCTGTGGTGCTTAAAGGTGCCGCCCTCGGCTGCAATCAGGTAATAATAGCCGTTTTCATAATATAAGTGCGGGGCTTCCAGCCACCGGCTGCCGGTCTTTGCTCCGTCCCAGATAATCTTGCGTTCTCCTTTTATCTGAAAAGTTTCACGGTCCAGCTCACACAGATAAATCCCGTGATGTCCTTCATAGCTTTGCGGGGAGCTGATATAATTTCCGGTATACCACATGCGTCCGTCCCGGTCAAAAAAGAGGCTCGGGTCAATGCCGTCTGCGCCTTCGATAAACCGTGCATCGCTCCATGGCCCGGCCGGGTCTTTTGCGGTAATAATAAAATTGTCCCGGCGTGCTTCCCGCCCCTGTGATACGAACGTATTGATGATATAAAACAGGCCCTCGTGGTAACGAATCGTCGGTGCCCAGAGGCCGAGCGAGGTTTCGCAGTTTTGGTAATCCAGCTGCTGCGGCCGGGATATGCCATAGCCGGACTGCTCCCAGTGCACGAGGTCGCGGCTGTGGAAGATGGGCAGTCCCGGAAAATAAGCGAACGAAGATGCTGCCAGATAGTAGTCTTCGTTTACCCTTACGATGGAAGGGTCCGGGTAAAAACCAGTGAGTACCGGATTTTGAAATGTATCGTTTCGCATTTGGCGCTTCCTTTCTGTAATCTTACTGTCGAACCAGCATACCACAAACTGCCTGCAGTTACTGTTAAAAAATTGCAGAAAAATAAGCAATATCTGCATAAAGAAACTGGCTTGAACACACATTCAGATTATGGTATATTTGGACATAAATCGTACAAAAGGTGAAACTATGATAGAGAGTCTGAATGGAGAACACGAAACAATCAATTATGGAAATTCCCTCGGTGTCCGGCTGTTTCATAACAAAGAGGACGAAAATTTCCCGGAGCACTGGCATACGTCGATTGAAATCATTATGCCGCTGAACCAGGGATATGACGTGGAAATCGGGACGCGCAGGTATCATCTGAAGGAAGGAGATATTATTATTATCAATTCCGGTGTGCTTCATTCGCTGGAAGCTCCGCCGTTTGGGGAACGGATTATCCTGCAGTTTGGCGATTACCTGCTGTATTCCCTGAAAGAAATGGAAACGCTGCTGACGCTTCTGCCGCAGGTGATTTATTTAACACAGGAAGACGACCCGCAGAGACTGTATGGATTTGTAAAACGCCAGATGGATGCGATTGTTGTCGAATACGGACAGGAAAAGACGTTTTTCCAGGCTGCGATTTACGCCCGCCTGATAGAGATTTTTGTGTTTCTCGGACGCGGCGCGACCTGGAGCACGCGCAGGGGCTGCCTGAAATGCAAGGGGGGGGGTAAAAGCGACCCGGCTAAAAAGAAGGAATATATGGAAATCATTATGAATGCGTGCAACTATGTCAACCAGCGTTACCAGGAGCCGATTTCCCTGGATGAGATTGCCAGGGTGAGCGGATTTTCCAGGTACCATTTTACACGGATTTTCAAGCAGTGCATGAACATGACGTTTCATGAATACCTGAACCACAAGCGGATTGTAAAGGCAGAAGAACTGCTGAGTACAACCGGGCAGAGCATTACGGAGATTGCACTGAATTCGGGATTTTCTTCCATCAGTGCGTTTAACCGGACATTTAAAACAGTCAAGGGCTATTCCCCGAGCACGTACCGCAGCAAGTGCTCGTCGGGCTTTAACCTGAGACAGTAATGGTGCGGGTGATGGAAGCGGGGCCGGGGCAGCTGTCATGTGGCCGAAAATGCTTTGGAATGATTCAGCAGCACGGCCCATTTCTGCTGTGCCCTGCTGCTGGCATCCAGACAGATATTCCTGCATAGTTAAATGGATTCTGGCACATCTGCATTTTTATCAAACAGGTGATTCTTGCTGTGTTCTCTGCCAATATTTGTTTCGCGGCAATCACGCATGCATAGATTCAGCCACGGATTTTTCTTGACAAGGTCTTTCAGCACGATTGATACCCTGGTCTGACTCACCGGTTTTTTAGTTATATATACAGACTCCTGCAGCCATTCAAAGCCATTCTTTATCATATGTTTCTTTATAACTTCGTAAGCATTATGCCAGCTTTTTGATGGGTAATATTTTTCCAGTGCTTTGGTATCCAAATCGAATGTGACCTGTTTTCTGCTGTTAGCCATACAATTATCTCACTGGCATGGCAAAAGCTTCAAGCACATCACAGTTTTCATTTGGGTCTTCTTCGTCAATCCATTTCCAGGAGTTCACCTGCCGGAGAAAGCCTTCCGCGTCTCCAAGGTTCACAACACCCAAATCAAGGCATCCATAATCCTTTTCTTCACCCTGAAAAATCAGTTTGTACGGATTGCTGCTGGAGTTCTTTACACTTCCAGCACGATTAGAAAAGGCTTTTTCTGCTAACTGGCGCAATTTGTTTAAAGCATCACCTGTAATATTTTTTTTGATTTCGATTTCTGTACGATACATAGCCGTTCACTCCTGTAAAAGCATTTTAAGTCAGCCAGTTACTATTAGAGTAAGTATATCGGATTCTGAACTGGAAAGCAAGCGAAAATACAATTCGGTTCAGCCAGGGACTTTGCGCTTGCTGCAGAAACTGCGCAGAATACAGCAAGATTTCGGCAGCATTTCCATGCAGAAATGTTAAAATCACATTATTAGAAACAAAAAACAGGAAATGAAAACCAGAAAACGGAATTACAGTAATCCGTAAAAGTGGAAACCATTCATTCGAAAATCAGGTAATAAAAACAGGAAATGAAAACCAGAAATAAGAAATCACTATAAGCAGAAAAAGGAACATCAGAAAAGGAAAGTCAGAAAACGAAAAATCAGAAATGGGGAATTGCAGTATGGAGAACAGTTACAAAGACAATCAGAATCATGCAGTGTCCGGTATCCGGCTGCCGCACCTTTTGGGGGAAGGATGTGTCCTGCAGCGCGGGGAGCGGACGAGAATCTGGGGCTGGCAGGAAGGCGGCAGCCGGATTACGGCTTTGTTTCAGGGAAATACTTATGAGGCAGGCGTGCAGCCGGACGGGCGTTTTGAGCTGTTTTTAAAGGATGTCCGGGCAGGCGGGCCGTTTGTGCTGGAGCTTTACGGGGACGGCGGGGCACATGTTATCCGCA
The DNA here is from genome assembly GCA_910579075.1 of uncultured Eubacterium sp. Lineage (GTDB taxonomy): Bacteria > Bacillota > Clostridia > Lachnospirales > Lachnospiraceae > Eubacterium_J. The sequence continues at coordinate 25,817 of CAJTSV010000002.1, read as the reverse complement.
AAGAGGTTTATGCCGGGGATGTGTTTGTATGTGCGGGACAGTCAAATATGGAGCTGCCGATGGAGCGGGTAAAAGAGCGCTATCCGGAAGAATTTTTCTGTCCAGGCAATTCAGGAGGGGCTGGAGAGTGCGGCAAAGCGCATGTGGCAGAGCCATGGATGCTGGCATATGAATTGTTTACGGGCATGCCGGTGAAGATGCGCGGCAATGCACAGGTGCATGTTTACAAGGTGCCGGAGTGTGCGTCGTTCGCCTGTGAGAAGGATGACCATGAAAATGCAGCCTGGGTAAGCTGTACCGGAAACGGTCTTGCGGAGGTTTCGGCCTTTTCTTATTTTTTGGGGTGCTTTTTAAACCATGCGCACAAGGTTCCGGCCGGGATTATTAACATCAGCCGGGGCGGGACTCCGGTGGAAGCATGGACAGGCGAAGAAGGGCTTGCCGCGCATCCGGAGCTTATAAAAATTAAAAAACGGCTGGAAGATGATGCATGCCTGCAGGAAGTATGCAGGCAGCAGGAAGCAGCCGCCGCGGCCTGGGAGCAGCAGCTGCAGAAGAAGGAACAGGCTCATGGGCAGGAGCTGCAGGAACGGGAGCTGGCCGGCGGGCCGGGGCCGGAGTGGAAGCAGCTGCAGGTTCCGGGATATTTTGCGGAGCAGGGGCTGGAAGGGTACTGCGGAGTGCTCTGGCTGAAACGCACGTTCCAGGCAGAAAAAGAGGATGCAGCCCAGAGGGCGCTGCTGCGGCTCGGGACGCTGAACGGGGCTGACCGGACGTACATCAACGGCAGGTTTGCCGGGGAAACCGGCTACAGCTATCCGCCCAGAAGGTATGAGCTTTCGGAGGGAATGTTAAAAGAAGGAGAAAATGAAATCCGAATCCGGCTTGTATGCGGCAGCCCGCAGGGCCGCGCCACGCCGGGCAAGCCGTATGAAATCGTAATGGCATCCGGAAAAAAAATAGATTTAAAAGGAACCTGGCAGTATCAGGCAAAAGGCTGCTGCGGCCCGGCACCGGAATGGGATCCGGTTATCCGCAGGCCTTCCGGTCTGTTTCAGGGCATGACAGCACCCTGCCTTCCGGCATCGGTAAAGGGTGTTATCTGGTATCAGGGCGAGTCCAATGACCGCGGCCCGGATGCTTATGAATCGCTGCTGAAAGGAATGATACAAAACTGGCGCAGCCGCTGGGGCCAGGAAAAGCTTCCGTTTGTCGTAGTCCAGCTGCCGGCCTGCGGCGTCGATACGGCAGGCGGCGGGGCGTGGGCAAAAATCCGCCAGGCACAGCAGCAGGCAGCGCAGCTGCCGGATGTGGCAGTAACGGTAAATCTTGACCTGGGCGAATATTATGACCTGCATCCGCTGAACAAAAAGGATGCAGCCAGGCGGGCTTTTCTGGCTGCAGAGCATCTGGTATATGGAAAGGATGTGGTCTGGCAGGGGCCGCAGCTTTGCGGTTATGAAAAGCAGCAAGACAGCCTTTTGCTTCAATTTGATACAAAGGACGGAAAAGGGCTGTGTGTGTGGAATGGCACGCAGCCGCAGCAGTTTGAGGCGGCAGGCAGCGACGGGGCGTTTTTCCCGGTTCCTGCAATTGTTCAAAAGGATGCAGTGAGGCTTCTTCTCAAGGAAACACAGCTGAAAGATGCGAAAAACGTACAGGCTGTGCGCTATGCCTGGAAGGATGCTCCGCTGCACGGACTGCTGTGCAGCCAGGCAGGACTTTATACAGGGCCTTTCTGGATTCGAGTCTGATAAGAAATTCCGAAAAGAAATTTTAAATAAGAATTTTGAATAAAAAATATGGAATAAGAAATTCTGATAAAAAATTCTGATAAAAAATATGGAATAAGATTTTTTTTAAAATCCGCTGGAAAAAAATGAATCATATGGTGTATAATATATCCTTAAAAAGGAGATTTCCATCATGCGATTCATGTTTCCGGCTGGATTTATTTTTATGTTTGAATATGTTATGAAAAATTACATGGACAGAACGCTTGCGCCTGGTATGCAGCATTCGCTTGCAAAAGGCCGCATTATCCTGAAAAAGCATTACAACAGGGGCTCTGCCGGTAATTTCCTGAGCAGCCGCCCGGGCTGTATCAGGCGCATCCATGCGGCTGCGCTTGCGGCTGTATCGGCAGGGCTGCTGTGGATGCTGCCAAAAAAACATGCCGCTCTGGCTAAAACAGGCCTTTCGTTTCTTGCAGGGGGCGGACTCAGCAACCTGCATGACCGTCTGCGCCACGGGCATGTGATTGATTATGTCAGCTTTGGATTCGGGCCGCAGCGTTTTCGCAGGCTCGTGTTTAACCTGGCAGACTTATTTATTTTTGCCGGGATTTTTTTGTGCACGGCACAGGTATTTGTGAAGGAGGAGCAATGAAACCACAGATGATAAAACAGGAAGCAAATCCGCTCGGTGTCAAGCCGGTAAGCGTGCTGCTGGCAGAATTTGCAATTCCAAGCATCATTGCGATGCTGGTCAGCGCCCTGTATAATATTGTGGACCAGTTTTTTATCGGGCATTCTGTCGGGATGCTCGGAAATGCGGCGACAAATGTGGCATTTCCGCTGACAATCAGCTGTACGGCAATTTCACTGCTGTGCGGCATCGGCGGTGCTGCCAATTTCAACCTGAACATGGGGCGCGGGAATACGCAAAAGGCCGCAAAATATGCGGGAAACGCCGTTTCAATGTGCGTGGTAATCGGCATTTTGCTCTGCATTGCGACAAGGCTGTTTTTAAGGCCGATGATGGAAGCGTTCGGGGCGACAGACCAGACGCTTGCCTATTCGCTGACGTATACGGGCATTACATCGTTCGGGTTTCCGTTTCTGATTTTTACAACCGGGGGCTCGAATCTGGTAAGGGCGGACGGGAGCCCGCGTTTTTCCATGCTCTGCACGCTGGCTGGCGCGGCGGTCAATACCGTGCTGGATGCGCTGTTTTTAATAGTATTTGATATGGGCATTGCGGGAGCCGCGCTGGCGACGGTGATTGGACAGGCTGTATCAGCAGTGCTTGTGGCATTTTACTTAACACGGTACAAAACCGTGCGCCTGGAGCGGGCATGCTTTAGGCCGGACGCAGCCTTATGGGGAAATATCGCAAAGCTTGGCATGTCGCCCTGCATTAACCAGCTGGCGATGATGGCGGTGCAGATTGTCATGAACAACGTGCTGACGTTTTACGGGGAACAGTCCCAGTACGGCAGCGATATCCCGCTGGCCTGTGCAGGCATTATTTCCAAGGTCGGGATGCTGTTTTTTTCGATAGTCATCGGGATTTCCCAGGGAATGCAGCCGATTGTGAGCTTTAATTACGGCGCAGAGCAGTTTGGCCGCGTGCGGGAAGCTGTCTGGAAGTCGATTGCGTGTGCGACGGTGATTTCCGTTCTCGCGTTTTTGTGCTTTCAGATATTTCCAAGGCAGATTATCGGGGTATTCGGGCAGGCAAGCGAGGAATATTTCCAGTTTGCAGAACGGTATTTCCGTATTTATATGTTTTTTACTTTTGCAAACCAGTTCCAGCCGATTGTTGCCAACATGTATACATCCATTGGGAAAGCAGCCGCCGGAGCGCTGATGTCACTGACCAGGCAGATTCTGTTCCTGCTGCCGCTGCTGGTTTTACTGCCGCGCTTCTTCGGGCTGGACGGGGCGATGTATGCGGCTCCGGCAGCAGATTTTGTGGCATTTTTAATTGCCGGGGCAATGCTGCTGCGGGAAATGGGCAGCTTAAAAAAACAGGAAAAGCCCGCATAAGGCAGCGTAAGGGAATAAATATAAAAATAGAGTTGAGAAATACACCGATTCGTGCTATTTTATTAGATAGAAGAATGCAGCAGCCTTTGCGTGAATAACACGGCCGGACTGGTGCAGGCGAGTTTTAATTCTGGAATTGTAATAATTATAAGAAGGAAAGGGAAGGAAAAGAAAACACATGAGCAAAAAACCAACGGTATTGATGATTTTAGACGGATTTGGCTTAAATGACGAGACGAAGGGCAATGCAGCCATGACGGCACAGACACCGGTTATTGACGGGCTGAAACGGGATTATCCGTTTGTTAAGGGCTATGCGAGCGGCCTTGCAGTCGGGCTTCCGGACGGACAGATGGGCAATTCCGAGGTCGGGCACCTGAATATGGGGGCCGGGCGCATTGTATACCAGGAGCTGACCAGGATTTCAAAAGAAATCGAGGACGGCATATTTTTCAAAAATGAAGCACTTCTGGCAGCAGTGGAAAACTGCAAAAAGAACGGTTCGGACCTGCATCTGTTCGGGCTTGTATCAGACGGCGGCGTGCACAGCCACAACACGCATATTTACGGCCTGTTAGAGCTGGCAAAGCGGGAAGGGCTGTCGAACGTGTATGTACACTGCTTTATGGACGGGCGTGACACGGCTCCGGAATCCGGAAAAGGCTTTATTCAGGAACTGGCAGATAAAATGAAGGAACTCGGCGTTGGACAGATTGCCACGATTTCCGGGCGTTATTATGCCATGGACCGCGATAACCGCTGGGACAGGGTGCAGAAGGCTTACCTGGCGCTGACAGAAGGCGAGGGCGTAAAAGCGTCCGACCCTGTTGAAGCCATGCAGGCATCGTATGATGACGAAAAGACAGATGAGTTTGTGCTTCCGACGGTTATCGAAAAAGACGGCCATCCGGCAGCAGTCGTAAAAGACGGGGATTCGGTTATTTTCTTTAATTTCCGGCCGGACCGTGCAAGGGAGATGACAAGGGTATTCTGCTGTGACGACTTTGACGGGTTTGACCGCGGGCCGAGAAAGCAGGTGAAATATGTATGCTTTACAGAATACGATGTAACGATTCCAAATAAGGAAATCGCATTTAAGAAAGTAGAGCTGGATAATACGTTCGGGCAGTATCTTGCGGCACACGGAAAGACACAGGCGAGGATTGCAGAAACAGAGAAATATGCGCATGTTACCTTTTTCTTTAACGGCGGCGTAGAGGAGCCAAACGAGGGCGAGGACAGGATTCTTGTAAAATCCCCGAAGGTTGCAACCTATGACCTGCAGCCGGAAATGAGCGCTCCGGCAGTGTGTGACAAGCTGTGTGAAGCAATCCGTTCCCGGAAATATGATGTGATTATTATTAATTTTGCAAATCCGGATATGGTCGGCCATACAGGCGTGATGGATGCGGCAGTCAAAGCGGTGGAAGCCGTAGATGCCTGTGTCGGCAGGGCGGTGGAAGCGCTTCTGGAAGTGGATGGACAGATGTTCCTCTGTGCTGACCATGGCAATGTGGAACAGCTGATTGACTACGAAACAGGCGTGCCGTTTACCGCACATACAACAAATCCGGTTCCGTTTATCCTGATTAACTATGACCCGGCTTATACCTTAAAAGAAGGCGGCCGCCTGGCGGATATCGTGCCGACCATGATTGAAATGATGGGCATGGAAAAACCGGCAGAAATGACAGGGGAATCCCTGCTTATTAAAAAATAAAGAATGTTTTCCGGCAGATTTGCAGGCCGGAATCTGAACAGGGGCATCTGCGCCACGGGCATCCGGGCGGCGGGTGCCCTTGCTGTATATTGGTTACTGTTCACTGCGTGACCAGTAACGTATATTTCAATTTCGGTATATTGAAAATATAAGGCGGATATGATAAAATTTTAACAGATGGCTGTCTGGAAATCAGAGGCTTTGGTAAGGAATGCCAGATTAGGAATAGGAATAGGAAATGGAAATGGAAAGGGAAGTGAAAAGGAAAAGGCTGTATGGAAAATTCAGGAAAAGCGCTGGAAAGCAGCAGAAAGGCGAAACAGAAAGCAGGAAAAAAACAGCTGGCAGAGCTGCTGGAGTGAAGCTGTGTATCATCATTTTCGTTCATTGCAGATTATATGAAAAAAAGCCTGGATGATATGGCAGGAAGGAATCATCGTGTTATGAAAAACCAGAAACTTGCTTCAAAAATCAGTATTTTTACAACAATCATTACACTGTCCGGCATGCTGCTGCTGTGGATTGTGATTGCATACAACACCGAATCCATGGTAAAAGACCATATTACCAGCCAGATGGCAAATGCAGCGGAATCCAGGGCCATGATTATCGACGATTATGTAACCTCGGCCGAAGAATACCTGAAAGCGTTTGCCCTGAGCGGTGAGGTGCGCGGCCTGCTGAAAGACCCGGATAATGTGCAGCTGCTGGAACGGGCAGGACAGTACACGAATGATTTTGCCGCTGTCAAGGGGATTTTTGAAGGGCTGTATATTGCTGCGCCTGATACATATGTGCTGACACATACGGCACCGGAAGCGGTCGGGATTACGACCCGTGAGGGAGATTCCCTGAAAACCTTTCAGGAGACCATCCTGGCCACGAAGGAGCTTACAAACCTCGGCATTATGCAGTCGCCGGGCACGGGAAAGATGGTTATTTCCATGTACTGCCCGGTTTATGAAGGAGAGACGTGCATCGGGTATGTGGGTGCCGGGGTATACGCAGACCGTATTATGGATGCGCTTTTAGACCTGAAGCTGAAAGGCCTGCCGGAAAGCAGGTATGTGTTTTTAAATGCACAGACAGGCGTCTATCTTTACCATGAGGATGATTCCCTGCTGAATACGGAAATTCAGGATAAAGGGCACCTGGATATTATCAAAAACGTCCAGAAGGGCGGCGGTACCGCGGCAGAAACCTATGAATACCAGGATGCAAACGGCAGGAAGCAGCTTGCAGTTTATAAGTATCTGGAAAACAGGGGCTGGATATTTATGGTTCAGGCTGATTACAGCAAGGTTTACAGCTCAGTTTCACGGGTGCGCATCCTGATGGGAGCCGCCTGTGCCGTCGTAGCGGTCCTGATTATGCTGGTGTCGATTGCAATTTTAAAGAAGACCGGAAAAGAGCTGATGGCGGTGGAAAAGGCAATTGCGGGACTGAGTGAATTTAATCTTTCTGCGGACGAGGGGCTGGAAGTATTTTATGGGCGAAAAGATGAAATCGGCCTGATTGCGGAAGCCACACATAATATGTGTACGCATCTGCGCGCAGCAATCGAAGATATTGGCCGGATATTAAGCGAGATAGCAGACGGAAACCTGTCTGTGGATATCCGGAAAAATGAATCGTATTATATCGGCGGCCTGAACATGCTGACGGGCAGCCTGCGGGCAATCCAGTCCAAGCTTACGAAAATGCTGAAAGAAATTTCGCAGGTTTCCAGCCAGGTCAATGAGGAAGCAGGGCAGGTGCTGTCCAGGGCCGAATCGCTTTCGCATGGCGCAGAGGAACAGACTGTATCGGTACAGGCACTTGGGGCCGCGGTCAGCAATATCGAACAGCAGGCAGATTCTACGGCACAGTTTGCAGGGCGTGCAAAAGAAGAAAACAGGCTGACCCACGAGCGGATTGAAACCTGCAGCAGTGATATGCTCAGCCTGATGAGAGCCATGCAGACCATTGATGAAAAATCCAAGGAGATTATAAAGGTTGTAAAAACAATCGAAGATATTGCATCCCAGACAAATATCCTCTCGCTGAATGCGGCAATTGAGGCTGCGCGTTCCGGCGAAGCCGGCAAGGGATTTGCGGTAGTGGCTGAACAGGTGCGCACGCTGGCAGGACAGTCTGCGGAAGCAGCCAGGAGCACGGCAGTCCTGATAGGGGAGACGGTAGCGGCGGTGGAAACAGGCAGCCGGATTTCTGGCATTGCAAACCAGGCGCTGGAAGAAGTTGTTGCAAGCGCGAACAATGTATCGGAAGCCGTGGATTCTATTTTTGAAGCAGCAGACGGCCAGTCCGGCGCACTCAGCCGCATTTCGGAGGAGCTGCGGTGTATTTCGGATGTCGTCAGCAGCAACAGCGAAGCTGTCAGGGATTCCGTGGCAGTCAGCGAAAAAATGTCCGGGCAGGCGGCAATGCTCAAAAGCCAGGTGTCAAAATTCCAGCTGTAGGAACCGTGCGGGGCAGGAGACAGTGCTTAAAGCCGGAAATTCAGCTGCAGGAACCGTGCCGGCGGGCAGCAGTGCTTAAAGCCGGAAAAATTCAGCCACAGGAACAGCCGGCGGGCAGCATTGTATAAATGCCGGTGATTCAGACAGATTTCGTGCCGCAGCCTGTGGAGATTATGATAAAATGCTGGTAAGGTGAAACAACCGTACAGAAAGGATTTTATGGATGTATTATTTTGACTGCCATGCAGATACCCTGACGGAAATCCCGGATTCCGGGACGCTGATGCACAATTCCTGCTGTCTTGACCTGGCGCGGGTCCGTGCATTTGCAGACAGGTATACCCAGATTTTTGCCATCTGGCAGGACCGCGCCGCAATGCCGCAGCAGCCGGAAGAAGCGTTCCAGGCACTGTATGAAAGGGCCATACGGCTGCTGGAAGCCCAGAAGGAGCACATTGCTTTCTGCCGCAGCGCCCGGGATATGCAAAACGCCCATGCGCAGGGGCTGGCTGCTGCTTTTTTATCAATCGAAGACATTTCCATTATGGGAAGCCTGGCACCCAGGGCCAGGGAATACGGGTTCCGGTTTGCGATGCTTTCCTGGAACTATGAAAACAGCCTTGCCTGCGGGGCCGTGTCCGGCCAGCACAGGGGGCTGACGGCGCAGGGCTTAAGCCTTGCAAAGCATCTGCTTGCGCAGAACCTGGTTCTGGATATTTCCCATTTATCCGACCAGGGGGCAGAGGATATCTTCCAGCTGACGGAGCGCCCGGTTATGGCGTCGCATTCCAATGCCAGGGATATCTGCGCTCATCCGCGCAATCTGAAAAAAGAACATATCCAGGAATTCATCCGCAGAAAAGGGCTGATGGGCATAAACCTTTACCGTCTGTTTATCGGCGGGAAGCAGCAGCTGCCTGACCTGCTCCGGCATATTGATGCCATACTGGAGCTGGGCGGGGAAGATATCCTGGCACTCGGCGCGGATTTTGACGGCTGCGGCGACGCGTTCCCGCAGGGAATAAACGGCGTGCAGTCCATGCCGCATCTGAAAAAAATTCTGGAGCAGGAGCAGTTTGGCAGGGATGTGACAGAAAAAATATTCTGGAAAAATGCACAGCGGTTTGTGCTGGAGCATGTGGCGTAGCAGAAAAATACATGCAGGAAACAGAAATGGGGCTGTCGCATTAAGCAAATTGATACAGGATATAGCTGGTTTGAATCGTTCTTTTATCCTATATTTTGTATATGTTTTGCTTAGTGCGGCGGCCCCATGAAATTGTACACATTTATTTAGCAGGCAGGGGTTTCTGCAGAAGCTGGGAAGGACGGCAGTATGAATATTTATGATATATCCAGAAAAGCCGGTGTATCGATTGCAACGGTTTCCCGTGTGCTGAACGGGAGTGATAAAGTCAGGGAAGCGACAAAGCAGAAGGTACTGGCGGTCATGAATGAAACAGATTATACGCCAAATGTATTTGCAAGGGGCATGGGGTTGAATTCGATGCGGACAATTGGAATTATGTGCCCGGATGTGTCCGATGCCTATACCGCAAACAGCGTGTATTATGCAGAACAGAATTTGCGGGCGTTCGGGTATGATACGCTGTTAATCTGCAGCGGGTATGAGCTGGAAAACAAAAAAAAGTCTTTGAAGCTGCTGCTTTCAAAACGCGTGGATGCAGTGCTTTTAATCAGCTCGTCATATATCGAGCATAAAACGGCAGATATGGATTATATCCGGGATGCCGCAAAGGAAGTGCCGGTGGCAGTGGTAAACGGGTATCTGACCGGAGACAATATTTACTGCTCTTACTGTGATGATTACCATGCGACCTATGAGGTGACCCGGGCGCTTTTGGATAAAGGACGCAGGAATATCCTTTACCTGTACCGGGCCTATTCCTACAGCGGCATCCAGAAGATGAGCGGGTACAAGGCTGCGCTGGAAGAACGGGGAATCCAGCCGCGTGATGCGTATATTGTCCTTGTGGAAAACAGCATCAGCAGGGCAAGAGAGGTGCTGCACGAGCTGGATAAGCAGGGAATTGTGTTTGACAGCGTGCTTTCCGCAGAAGATACATTCGCGGTATCAGCAGTGAAATATGCAAAGGACAGGGGGCTTTCGATACCGGGGGATTTGGATATTATCGGGTATAACAATTCAAACCTGGGCGAGTGTACGGAACCGGAGCTGACTTCGATAGACAGCCGGGTGAAAACGATTACCGTGCTGGCCGTGAAAATGCTGATGGATGTGCTTTCCGGCAAACAGACGGAATCAAGGGTCTGCACGCCGTGCAATATCGTGAAGCGGGAAACGACGGATTTTTAGCAGATTCTGCCAATCATCCTGTTTTGTAAAAATATTCAGAAACAAACAGATTTAGGTAGTCAGCAGGCCATAAAAGTGCTATGATAGACATGCCTGGATATGCAGGCAAATAAAAAAAGGGAGAAGACACTATGCCATTTATTGATTCAAAAATCACGATGAAAGTATCTGCGGAGAAGAAAGAGGCCATTAAATCAGAACTCGGTCAGGCAGTTTCGATTTTAGGCAAGCCGGAAAGCTTCCTGATGGTGGGATTTGACGATGAATACTGCCTGTATATGGGAGGAAAGCAGCTGGAAAAAGGCGTCTTTGTATCGGTCAGCCTGTTTGGAAATGCATCCAGTGCGGCCTATGAGAAGATGACGGGCGAAATCTGCCGTATTTACGAGCAGCAGCTTGGCGTGCCGCAGGATAAAGTATATGTTACATATGCCGGAGTCAGCGACTGGGGCTGGAATGGGAGAAATTTCTAAATTGCGAAAAGGAGATGACCACAGATGAAAAAAATGGAAGAATATGTAAGGGCAATCCCTGATTTTCCGGAACCAGGCATTATATTCCGGGATGTTACAAGTGTTCTGCAGGACCCGGACGGGCTGAAGCTGGCAATTGATTCCATGATGGGGCTGCTGGACGGGGTCGAATTTGACGTTATTGCAGGAACCGAATCCCGCGGGTTTATGTTCGGGGTTCCGATTGCATACCAGCTTGGCAAAGGATTTGTACCGGTACGCAAAAAAGGAAAGCTTCCATGTGAAACGGTTTGCGCGAAATATGACCTGGAATACGGCTCTGCGGAAATCGAAATGCACAAAGATGCGATAAAGCCGGGCCAGAAGGTCGTGCTGGTCGATGATTTGATTGCGACAGGCGGCACGCTTGCAGCAAGCATCCAGCTCATAGAGCAGCTTGGCGGAAAAGTGGTGAAAGTCATCCTGTTAATGGAGCTTGCCGGATTAAAGGGACGGGAGAAACTGGACGGATATGAAGTGGCATCGGTTATTACATACGAAGGAAATTAGCACATCGGATAAGGAAAAGAAAAATGTTAGAAAAAATGTTTCGGTTAGAAGAAAATGATACAACGGTACGGACAGAAGTCATTGCCGGAATTACGACGTTTATGACAATGGCATATATTCTTGCCGTAAATCCAAACATGCTTGCAGCAGCAGGCATGGATGCGACGGCAGTGCTGATTGCGACCTGCCTGGCATCGTTTGTCGGAACCATCTGCATGGCGCTGTTGGCGAATTATCCGTTTGCGCTGGCACCGGGCATGGGGCTGAATGCGTATTTTGCCTATACGGTCTGCGGAAATATGGGATATGACTGGCGGGTGGCGCTGGCAGCCGTTGCGATTGAGGGCCTGATTTTTATTGTACTGTCACTGACAAATGTCCGCGAAGCGATTTTCAATGCCATTCCGGGCACGCTGAAAAAAGGCGTCAGTGCCGGAATCGGCCTGTTTATTGCATTTATCGGCTTGCAGAATGGGCATATTGTCGTAAACAATGATTCCACATTAATCAGCTACGTGGATTTTGCCGGAAGCTTCCATACACAGGGAATCTGCGCGATTCTGGCGATTATCGGCATTTTTATTATCGCAGTGCTTTATTATCAGGGAATCAAAGGCTCGATTCTGATTGGAATCGCGGCGACCTGGGTGCTCGGAATGCTGGCACAGGCAATGGGGCTGTATGTGATTGATGCAGAAAATGGATTCTATTCACTTTATCCGTCTTTGCAGATTACGGATTTTACCAAAATCGGCGAAACGTTCGGGCAGGTATTCCGTGCAGATTTTTCGGGCGTGAGCCTGACGAACTTTATTGTCGTGCTGTTTGCATTTCTGTTTGTGGATATGTTTGACACGATTGGAACGCTGGTCGGCGTTGCGACCAAGGCAGATATGCTGGACGAAAACGACAAGCTTCCGAGAATCAAGCAGGCGCTGCTGGCAGACGCTGTGGCAACAACAGCCGGAGCCGTATTCGGTACTTCCACGACGACCACGTTTGTGGAAAGCTCTGCCGGTGTCGGCGCAGGAGCAAGAACGGGGCTGGCTTCGGTCGTAACCGGATTTTTATTCCTGGCTGCGATTTTCTTTGCACCGGTCTTTACGGCAATTCCGGGCTTTGCAACCGCTCCGGCTTTGATTTTTGTCGGATTTTTGATGTTAGGCGCTGTGGTGCACATTGATTTTGACGACCTGACAGAAGCAGTCCCGGCTTACCTGTGCCTTCTGGCAATGCCGCTTATGTACAGCATTTCTGAAGGAATTGCAATGGGAGTCATTTCTTATGTCGTGATTAATCTGTGCTGCAAAAAGACAAGGAAAATTACGCCGCTGATGTATGTGCTTGCAATCCTGTTTATACTCAAGTATGCATTTTTATAAACGGCGGGCAGAATGCTGCTTCCCTGGGGCATTCTGTTGTTTTGGAAAAGGAGGAATTGGAATATGGTTATTGTAAATACAGATTATATTTCTGGAAAAGAGCTTGAAATGCTTGGTATGGTAAAGGGAAGTACCATTCAGAGTAAAAATATCGGGCATGATATCGGGCAGGGATTTAAGACACTCGTAGGCGGGGAGCTGAAATCTTATACCGAAATGATGAACGAAGCAAGGGCGCTTGCTACAAGGCGCATGGTGGAAGAAGCAGAGGCACTCGGGGCAGATGCGGTTGTGAATGTCCGGTTTGCATCGGCAGCAGTCATGGCAGGCGCTGCGGAGGTTATGGCATACGGAACTGCTGTCAGATTTGTCTGAGACAATGGAATATCTGATTTGAAATGCTGCCTGAAAAATATTCCCTGCTGTGTGCAGGATGTTTTTCAGGCAGTTTTCGTTATTCATAAATAAGAGCTTTGCAGGAGAGGAGAAAAGGCTATGGAAGAATATCATACCATCCGGCATACGTTTGAGCCTGTATGGGACAGTGATTCCAAAATCCTGATTCTGGGGACGTTTCCTTCCGTAAAATCGAGGGAGAACTGTTTTTATTACGGCCATCCGCAGAACCGGTTCTGGAAGCTTCTGGCAGGCATTTATGAAGAAGCGGTGCCGGAAACGATAGATGAAAAAAAGGCGCTTGTGTTAAGGCACCATCTGGCGGTGTGGGATGTAATCAGCCAGTGCGACATTATCGGCTCGTCAGACAGCAGCATCCGCAATGTGGTTCCGTCAGACTTAAAAGGGCTGCTGCAAAACAGCGGGATTCATACGGTAATTGCAAACGGGGCAAAGGCATACGAATTATATGAAAAGCATCAGCTGCCTGTGACCGGGATAAAGGCACAAAAACTCCCATCTACCAGCCCGGCAAATGCGGCCTGGTCTTTCGGGCGGCTGAAAGAAGCATGGGGAGCGGTGCTGCTTGGAATTTAACACCGCAGGCAGATTCAGCGTTTTTTTAGCAGGGTTATCTGTCCGTTTTCCATTTCATACACTTCATCACAGAGGATGTCAATATCTTCCCTGCTGTGGCTTGCCAGAAGAATCAGCTTTCCTTCGGATTTCATTTCCAAAAACAGTTCCCGCATGTCTTTCACCCCCTGTTTGTCCAGGCCGTTCATGGGTTCATCCAGAATCAGGATATCAGGATTTTCCATAATTGCCTGGGCAATGGCCAGCCGCTGCTTCATTCCGAGGGAATATCTGCCAACAGGCCTGCGCAGCCCCGGCTCCAGCCCGGTTTTTTCCAGCATGTCCGTCTCTTTTCCCATGATTTTTCCGCCAGCCCGGATTTCGCCCTGGTCATATCTTTAAAAGATTTAAAAACGTGACTGATTTCAATATATGCTTTTGCAGTGTTTTTATCTGTTTTCATGGCCAGGGCCTCCTTATATGTCTTCGTTTTCCCAGTCAAATTCTGCTGTTTTTATTTTGTGCAAAATCAGCACGGCCATAACTGCGGTGCTGACAGCCAGAAAGGCAGACATATACGGCAGCGGCGGCATCCAGTAATATCCCAGGCGCGGGGTAGCGCTTTTGGCTGCCTGTTCCCAGATGGCCGGCACAAACAGTGCCATTTTATACTGGTAATCGGGGTGGACATTTTCCACAAAAAATAACAGGACGGACACAGCGAAGGCCAGGGCCACGGCTGCTGCTTTCCCGGCATACAGGCTGGCCAGAAACATAAGCATTCCCAGAAAGCCGGAAATGAACGTGCACAAAGCAATGCAGATGCCCATCAGCTGCAGGGGCGTGTATTCGCTGAATATTTCATAGTATACAAAATATTCAAAGCCGTATGCCGTGGCGGCGTCGGTAACGGCCGCGGAATGGAGCAGTTTTCCCCATTCGTTTGTAAATTCTACCCGTGGCAACAGGGGGAGCACCGTGCATGCAGCTGTATAAAGGACGGCCGCAAAAGACCGGACGAAAATACCGCCCATCTGTCCCACTGCCCACCTGCGCCTGCCAGTCCGTATCAGATGATACATGTTCACATGCTGCATAAACGGAACGTCTGAATTGATATAAATAATCCCAAGACAGAACATAAACAAAAAGACATTTCTGGCCATCAGAAACGGGAACACGCACCACGACACCGGGTAATCCACCGCATCGATATACCGGTTCATGGGGCGGTTAAAATCCCAGCACATGGCGAGCATGATACATGCAAAAGCCGTGGTTTTGCCGTTTAAAAGCTTTAAAAGGGAAGCTTTCCATATATATTGAAGCTGTTTCATGCCATCCGCTCACATCCTTGTCCTTAATTTCCGGTAAATGCCAAATGTCATGGCTGCCGCTGACCCGGCGCTGATAAATACCATGTACAGAAGGTTGTGCCAGTCATTGCCAGACTGGCCATATCCATAAAACAGGTACACGGCAGAATGCAGCCTGGTTTCGCCGAGAATCTGGTGAATCAGGACGGGCAGCACAGACACCATGGCTTTGTTTGTAATATAAAGGGAGAACAGGGCAGACATGACAGAAAAAATTCCTGCCAGAAGTCCCAGCTGCAGGGAACACAGCATGCAGTACCAGATATAATGCCCGCTCTCTATCAGGCCTTCAAAAGCGATAATGCCGCCGCTTGCGGTATCCGGCAGCGTCCATGGGCCAAGGGTGCGGCACAGCAGCACAAAAATCAGGCTTCCGGGCAGCAGCGTGGCAATCGAGGACAGGTAAATGACGCCGGCCTTGGCTGCCACATAGTGTTTCAGGCTGCCCCGGACAGCCTGGAAGCGTACATATCCGTATTCCAGGTCATCACAGAACGATGCCGCATATGGCAGGGCACAGAAGATAAAAACCATCCGCATGCCGGACATATTTGCCGCGTGAAAAAACGTATACAGCACATTGCCGTTTATCAGCCCGAATTTTTCTAAGGAAAAAAACATGGAAGCTGTCACGCCGGGGATGGCTGCATACAGCCCGCAGCCCTTCAGCAGCCGTCTGGCTTCCGTCCGAAAATAACCGTATTTCATGATGCATCCCCTGTTCTTTTCAGCAGCCTGCGGCCTACTGCAAATATTTTTCTTTTCCGGTAACCGCATTTACCAGTGTAACCGAGCTGCTTTTTCCGTCTTCCATGACTTCAAAATACCAGACCGGGTCTACAGCATACTCCTGCTTTTCATTCAGGTGCACCATTTGGAACAGCTTTGCACGCGTGACGGTATAGCTGGCATCGTTTAAAATATTTTCGTGCTTTTCTTCCACGACTCCTGCAATTTCGTCAAAATCCCTGAGTGCAAGCGTTTTCTGCGTATCTTCGATTTGATACACCGTGGATATCAGCAGTTTTTCAATGCCCCTGCCAGAATATACAGCGGTTACGGGAGCGTTGTCTGGCGTGTCCTGTGCCATAACCCGGTAAATGCTCATCCACTGGTGGAGAATCGGAATCCCGTTATGCAGCTGGTATGCATAGACCAGATAAGCGTCGTCTTCCTCTGTCCAGGAAGCTTTGCGCCTGTCTGCGGTAATGTGGCCGAGCTGCACGACCTGTTCTTCCAGCTCGGCCAGGTTCTGATGGTTTAATGGATAGGCTTCAAACTGCAGGTCCGGCTCAGAAAAGCCAGTGTCCGCAAGCTCCTGCTTTACAGCATCGATGGCATCCTGTGCAGTTGCAAAGGAAACCTTCCCGGAACTGGATGCCGGCTTTTCTGGCGTGTGCCTGAAAAATCATTTCCGCCCGCGAAAAGCATTTTTCAAACACGCCCTGGTAAAAGCCTGCTCCGAATCAATGAACATGCACCCTGTGAGTCTGCCTGGCAGAATGGAAAATAGAACCGGGAGCTCTGCCAGAATCTGTTACAATCAGTATAGCACATTCTTTCTGGTTCCACAAATAATTTCCGGACTGGCTGTGCCTGACATTTTTTCATAAAGCTATCCCGGGCATGACTGTTTTTCAGAGTTTTTATTTTTATGAAAATCGAAAGACTGCCTTGACAGGAACACATGTTCGGTTTATAATCAGAACAGATATTAAAAGCAGGCTGTTTTTCAGCCGGAATGCAGGGACAGGGGGTGCCGGATATGGAACTGCGGATGTGTTCACAGATGACGATAAACCAGAAGCTGGAAATACTGACCGATGCGGCAAAGTATGATGTCGCCTGTACGTCCAGCGGCATTGACCGCGGCGGGGACGGCACGGGAATGGGCAATACAAAGCTGGCCGGAATCTGCCATAGCTTTTCATCGGACGGGCGCTGTATTTCCCTGCTGAAAATTTTATTTACCAATGAGTGTATTTTTGACTGCCGCTACTGTCTGAACAGGCGTTCGAATGATGTGCCGCGCGCATCGTTTACGCCGGACGAAATCTGTGAGCTTACGATGCAGTTTTACCGCAGGAATTATATCGAAGGGCTGTTTTTAAGCTCCGGGATTTTATACAGCCCGGATTATACGATGGAGCTGATTGGCCAGACGGTCTATAAGCTGCGCACGCAGCACCGATTTCAGGGATATATCCATATCAAGGCCATACCGGGTGCAGACCCGCAGCTTATCTGGAAGGCCGGGCTGTATGCAGACCGCATGAGTGTCAACCTGGAACTGCCGACGGCAGAAGGGCTGCGGATGCTGGCTCCGAATAAGAACCGCAAAAATATCCTGGCTCCGATGCGCCTGATTCAGAATGCAAGGGATGAAAACCAGAATGAATTGATGCTGTACCGCCATGCGCCGAAGTTTGTGCCAGCCGGACAGTCTACGCAGATGATTATCGGCGCAACGCCGGAGAATGATTTTCAGATTATGTCCGTCGCGGAGAGCCTGTACCAGAAGTTTGATTTGAAACGGGTGTTTTATTCCGCTTTTGTGCGGGTCAATGATGATGCGATGCTGCCGGCTCTGCCGGGAGGGCCGCCGCTTTTACGCGAGCACAGGCTGTATCAGGCGGATTTCCTGCTCCGGTATTATGGGTTTGCCGCAGCAGAGCTCTTAAGCGAGCAGCGTCCGCATTTTAATGTCTTTTTAGACCCGAAATGCGACTGGGCCGTGCGACATCTGGAGCAGTTTCCGGTGGAAATCAACCGTGCCGACTACCAGACGCTGCTGCGCGTGCCGGGAATCGGCGTCAAAAGCGCCCGCAGGATTGTAGGGGCAAGGCGCAGCGCGGCACTTGGCTTTGAAGATTTGAAAAAGATAGGCGTGGTCTTAAAAAGGGCGCTGTATTTTATTACCTGCAGCGGACGGATGATGTACCGGACAAAGCTGGAAGAAGACTATATTGTGCGCAACCTGGTGGACGAAAAAGAAAATTTTCCGTTTTCCAAAGACGGAATGACGTACCGCCAGCTGTCGCTGTTTGATACCGGCATGGTTTCGTAAAAGAAAGGACCCGCAAAGGAAAGGATTCGGCCATGGAAGAACTGATTTTATTGTGTGAGGATTCGATAGAGGGTATTTTATCAGGCGTATATCAGGCATATGAGCTGCACCGTGACCATGAGACAATCCGCCTTCAGACAGGAGAAGCGGAAAATTACCGCCTGTTTGCCGAATACCGGGACGTAAAAACAGACGAAGAAAAGAGCCGCAAAGTGCTGCGCACGGTTTACCGGAGATTTGGGGAAGAAGCATATACACAGCTGTGCCAGGCAATGGTATCTTATGACCCCCAAAAGGCGGATGCAGTGTACCACACGATAGTGGCCGGGATATCCGGGCAGTACCGCGGAAAGCTGATGGACCATTTAAGCAGCCGCTATGTGAATAAGGTATTTCAGTTAAGCCGCAATACGGGAATCGAAATCCACCACCTGCTCGGGTTTCTGCGCTTCCGGGAGCTCAGGGGCGGGGCGCTGCTTGCAAGGTACAGCCCGAAAAATGATATTACGGCCATGATAATGCCGCATTTTGCAGACCGCCTGCCGAATGAGGATTTTGCAGTGTACGACGAGGGCAGGAAATATTATGCCGTGCATCCAAAAGGAAAACAGTGGTATCTGGTGCGCGGGGAACTGCCTTTTTCAGAGGGGGAGGAATCGTATACACAAAAAGAACAGCAGTATCAGATGCTTTACCGGCATTTCTGCCAGTCCATTGCCATTCATGAAAGAAGAAACCCGGGGCTGCAGAGAAATATGCTGCCGCTGCGGTTTCGTAAATATATGACAGAATTCGATTAGGCAGCGTTTGCCTTATCGAAACCTGTGGTATTTTTTTCGGGTGTTATCATTTTTTTCCTTGACAAATCCCCGTAATCATGTTACTTTTTAATCAGATGATATAGCGTGTAACTGTTCGGCAGGCATTAACTATGCATAAGATAAGGGGTATTTATGCATATTTTAGTGCCTTTTTGTGTGCATAAATACACCCGGAAAAAGGAGGATTTGTCATGAAAGACAAAATTTTTGGGGTATTGCAGCGTGTGGGCCGTTCCTTCATGCTGCCAATCGCAATTCTGCCAGTCGCAGGCCTTCTGCTTGGCGTAGGCGGTTCTTTTACCAATGAAACGATGCTGAATACATACGGGCTGATGGGAATCATGGGGCCTGGAACGGTATTCAACGCAATCCTGCAGGTTATGAGTGCTGCCGGAGACATCGTATTTGGAAACCTTCCGATTATTTTTGCCATGGGCGTTGCCATCGGCATGGCAAAAAAGGAAAAGGACGTGGCAGCCTTATCCGCAGCCATTGCGTTTTTCATTATGCACGCATCCATCGGGGCCATGATTAAGAACAATGGCGGCCCGGAAGCAATGCTGGAAGGCGCGACAACGTCTGTAGTCGGCATTACATCCCTGCAGATGGGTGTATTCGGCGGTATTATTGTCGGGCTTGGCGTGGCAGCACTGCACAATAAGTTTTACAAGATTGAGCTGCCGCAGGTGCTGTCGTTTTTCGGCGGCACACGGTTTGTGCCGATTGTCAGTGGCCTTGCTTATACGGTAGTCGGAATCCTGATGTTTTTTGTATGGCCGGTTATTCAGCAGGGAATTTATGCAGTCGGCGGCGTTGTGCTGGAATCCGGTTATGCCGGAACATGGGTATACGGCCTGATGGAGCGTGCGCTCATTCCGTTCGGGCTGCACCATGTATTTTACCTTCCATTCTGGCAGACAGCGCTCGGCGGCACGATGGAAGTAGCCGGACGTGTCGTGGAAGGCGCGCAGAACATTTTCTTTGCACAGCTGGCAGACCCGAGTGTGGAGCACTTTGCAGTATCAGCAACCAGGTTTATGACAGGCAAGTTCCCGTTAATGATTTTCGGCCTTCCGGGAGCAGCACTTGCGATGTATAAGACTGCGAAGCCGGAAAAAAGGGAAGCAGCAGCCGGACTTCTGATGTCCGCGGCACTGACTTCGATGCTGACCGGTATTACAGAGCCGCTGGAATTTACGTTCCTGTTTGTGGCACCTCTGCTGTATGCAATTCACTGTGTATTTGCCGGGCTGGCATATATGCTGATGCATGTATTTAATGTCGGCGTGGGCATGACGTTTTCCGGCGGACTGATTGATATGTTCCTGTTTGGTATTCTGCAGGGCAATGCAAAAACAAGCTGGGTATGGATTGTAGTTGTCGGAATCGTTTATTTTGCAGCATATTTCTTCCTGTTTTCGTTTTTAATTACCAAAATGGATTTGAAGACACCGGGAAGGGATGATAACGAAGAAGTCAAGCTGTACCGCAGAAGCGATGTGGATGCCAGAAAAAGCGGCGGCGCTGCACAGGGCGCAGCAGCATCGCAGGAGGATGCACTGTCTGAGGCTATCTGCCATGGGCTTGGCGGAAAGAAAAACATTTCGGATGTAGACTGCTGTGCAACAAGGCTGCGCTGCACCGTTCATAATTCGAGCCTTGTAAGCGATGATATGCTCAGGGCGACCGGGGCATCCGGGGTAGTGCATAAAGGCAATGGCGTGCAGATTATTTACGGGCCGCGTGTTACGGTTGTGAAATCCAATCTGGAAGATTACCTGGAAACGGCACCGGATGAGCTGTATGAGCCGAAGGCAGAAGAAAAACAGCAGTCCCGGGCAGCATCGGCTGCGGATGATAAAAAGGCAGAAGGAAAGCTGATAAAAACAGAGATGATTGCAAGCCCGGTAAACGGCGTGGCAGCGGATTTATCCGAAGCACCGGACGAGGCGTTTGCAGGCCGCATGATGGGTGACGGGGCCATTGTGACGCCAAAGGAGCCGAAGGTATTTGCACCGGAAGACGGGGAAGTGAATTTTGTATTTGAGACAAAGCATGCCATTGGCTTTACGACGGCATCCGGCACAGAGCTGCTGCTGCATATGGGCATTGATACCGTAAAGCTGGGCGGACAGGGATTTGAGGTATTTGTAAAAGACGGGGATAAGGTGAAAAAAGGTGACCTGCTGATGCAGCTCGACCTGGCATATTTAACGGCAAATGCGCCGTCGCTTGCTTCCCCGGTGCTTTGTACGGAGCTTTCTGACAACCAGAAAATACGCCTGATAAAAAGCGGCAGCATCAAGGCTGGGGAAGATTTGTTTGCAATCGATACTTACGAAGAATAGGCCGGGAACGAAGGAAGGGCTTTTGGGGAGAAGGGTATGTTCAGAGTAAAGAAGGCTTTAAATAACAATACGGTAATTGCAATAGGCGCAGACAGCCAGGAGTATCTCCTGATTGGAAAAGGAATCGGATTTGGAAAAAAAATCAGCCAGAGAATTGAAGCGCCCGAAGGATGCATGATTTATTCTCTTTGCGAGTATACGGAGCGCGGGAGTGCCATGGAGCTTGTAAAAGGAATGGATCCGGTATTTCTGGAAATTGCAGAACAGGTATTGCGGGAAAGCGAGCAGGTTTTTGGCCGGATTGACTGGAGCATACTCTTTCCAATGGCTGACCATATTGCGTTTGCGGTAAAGCGCATCCGCAATCAGGAGCAGATCAGCAACCCCCTGACGGGAGACATCCGTGCGCTGTTTCATATGGAATACCGTACAGCAGAATGCATCCGCCCGATTCTGGCAGAAAGGCTCGGCGTGGAAATTGACGAGCATGAAATCGGCTATGTGGCGCTGCATATTCATTCTGCGATTGAAAATGAGAATGTGGCGCTGTCCATGCGGATTGCCGGAACCGTGCGGGAGTGCATCCAGCTGGTGGAGGAAAAGACAGGAAAGACGATTGATGTCATGTCCCTGACGTATAACAGGCTGATGAACCATGTCCGGTATATGGCGGCGCGTATTATCAAAGGCGAAGAACTCAAGCTGGATATGAATGACTATATATCCGAAAATTTTCCAGATGCGTTTCAGCTGGCAGAAACCGTCTGCGGGCATATGGAACGGTATCTGAAACAGCCGGTTGGCCGGGTAGAAACCGGTTATCTGGCCATGCATATTCAAAGGGTTCTGGCAGAACTGGAATAGGCGTTTTTTTCAAAAGCAGATGCTGCTGCCACCGGACAGGCAATGGAAAATATCAGCAGTACTTGAAGCAGTACAGAAAAAAGGTGTTCCAGAACCTGAGTATTTCTATTTGACACCAGGACATGCTTTCGCATATAATAGAAATACAGAAACGAATACAAAAAAGCGTTCATTTTTTAAAGGGGGCATGAAGCTATGTTAGCGGTAAAATCTGTAAATGTCCGGGATAACTTCAAAGAATGGTGTGATAAAATCAGCATGGGTGAAACCGTTGTTATTTCAAGACCACGAAATGAAAATATCTACATGATAAACGAAGCTGAATATAATGCATTGCAGAAAGCAAAGCGAAATGCTGAATATTTAGCGAAAATAAATGCAAGCATAGAGAACCACGAAAAGGGCGATACCATTTCTTTTACTATGGATGAATTAAAGGCAATGGAATCCGAGGACTGGAAACCAACCGAAAAAGTCTTAGAATTTGAAAAAAGGCATGGTATTGGAAGATATAAAGCGAAACGGGGCAATGCAGGGCATAGGAAAACCGGAACTGCTTAAACATGATAAATCAGGGCTGTACAGCAGACGGATAGACGAAGCAAACCGCCTTGTATATAGTATTGATGAAGCACAGGATATCAGAATTATATCATGTAAGGGGCATTATGAAGATTAAGAATGGGAAGCTGTCAAAGGGCGGCTTCTTTTTTTGTGCCCTTTTGTCCGATATTTGGAAAAATAAAAATAGCAGTTGACAAATAATGACTATCGTGATAGTATACCTTATGAAAACACTATTGCAATAGTCATTTTTGGAGGAGATGAAGTTATGGAAATGAAACTGTTTGATTCTGAGTTAAAGGTTATGGAGACGCTGTGGAATGCGGGCAGGGATTTATCTGCCGGCCAGATTGCCGGGATTTTGAAAGACGAGACTGGCTGGAACCGCAATACGACGTATACCGTAATCAAGAAATGCATTGCAAAGGGGGCGGTGGAACGCAGGGAACCGAAATTTATGTGTCATGCGCTTGTGACAAAAAAACAGGTGCAGAATTATGAAACAGGAGAACTGATAGACAAAATGTTTGACGGTTCAAAGCAGAAGTTTTTTGCAGCATTTTTATCCAATGGAAAACTGACAGAGCAGGAGCTTGCGCAGCTGAAAGAAATGGTTGACGGGCTGTCCGGCAGCACCGAGTGAGGATGGGAGCATGGGATTACTGGAAATGAGCATTTCTGCGGGAGTATTGATTCTGCTTGCAGCAGCAGTTCGTGCTGCAGGATTTCTGCATCTGTCAAAACGGACCGTCCGGCTGCTCTGGCTGATTGTGCTGGCCAGG
>CAJTSV010000002.1:0-2322 GCA_910579075.1 uncultured Eubacterium sp. | reverse complement strand
TTCAGCCTGCCTGTGCCGGGATGGGCAGCAGCGCCGGCGCGGATAATGGAGGGAATGCGTGACCGGCTGAGAATGGAAACCGGACATGGCGCAGGGAAAGAAACGGTGTCCGGGGTCTTGCAGCAGATGCCAGTGGCTGGCACGGGGCTGGAAGACGGTATCGTAATTCATGCAGCATGGCTGTTATGGATTGCAGGAATGGCGGCGGCCGGCATTTATTTCGCAGTTTTGTTCTGGAAGGAGCACCGGCTGCTGGCACAGGCCATGCGGCTGGAAAGCATGACAGAAGCGGGCGGGGCAGACAGCCGGAAAATTTCCGAAGCCTGCAGGACGGCCCGCAGAATGGCCGGAGTGCGGCGAAAGAAACAGGAACAGCTCTGGGTACACGACAGAATCTGCTCGCCAGTCGTTTTTGGAATTTTCAGACAGCGGATTGTGATTCCCAAAGAGCTGGCAGGGCTGGAACAGGCACAGATGCAGTATGTGCTGATACATGAAATGGTTCATGTAAAAGGATATGACAATCTGTGGAAGCTGCTGGCGGCGGCAGCTGTGTGCATACACTGGTTTAATCCCGCAGTATGGCTGATGTATGTGCTGTTTGCAAGGGATTTGGAGCTGGCCTGTGACGAGCGGGTATTATCCATGCATGGAAGCCGCGGCAGGCAGGGGTATGCAGCAACGCTGCTGGCGCTTGCACAGGTACAAAAGGAAACCGTATTGTTTAGCAGCGGGTTTTTTGAAAACCCAGTAAAAGAAAGGATTGTGGCAGTTATGAAATATAGAAAGTTAACAGGAATGGGCGTATTGTGTGCAGTTATGCTTCTGGCAGGAGCAGCATCGGTATTCGGGTCAGCCAGCCAGGCGGCATCGGCTCAGGAAAAGGATGCCATTGTACGGGATGAAACAGGCGGAAAAGACACACAGGAAGTTACAGCCGGTTATTCTGTCAGCACGGCAGCCGGGGAAGACGGCATTGTAAATATTCAAACCAGCGCAGGTTCGTCAGCAGAAAAGCTGCAGGTACAGTTTGATAAATCCATTATGGCAGACGGTGAAACTGGTGAAAAAGCAGACTATACGGTTTCCTGCCGCGGGGACGGCACCGGAGAAAACGGAAAAGAGGATGCCAGTGGAGAAACAAGCATTTACAGGTTTGTAAGTGAAGACGACGGCACATACAGGCTGGAAGGCAGCGACGGCGACGTATACAGGCTGGAAGATGGAGACGGCGGCACATACAGGCTGGAAAAACAGGATGATGGCAGCACATACGTGCTGCAGCCGGGAGACGGCGGCAAGGTTACGGTTAAGACGCTTCCAGAGGATGGCAGTGCTGCAACGGATGGCGCAGATGCCACTGCGGATGTAGAACGGATGGGCTCTGAGGAAATAAAGCTGGAAAAGGATGTATCAGAATCATAAAGCAGGATTTCTGTGAGAGATTCTGAAAAAAGAAAAATCACAGGTACAGAAACTAAAACAGGATAAACAGGTGCTGCCGCAGAAAGGATTGCAGATTCAGGCGTTCTTTTTGCGGCAGCTTTTTGTGTTACAGATTCTGTTTTACATGAAGAAGATTTACCAGTGCATCCTGCAGGACCTTTGAAATATTGATGCCTGCATGTTCTGCTTCATGGCTCAGCCAGTCAGGAAGCGAAACGTTTCGAAGCACAGTCTTTGTTTCTGTTTGTTTCCGGTATTCGGTAAAATCAATATCGACATAAGTCAGTGTGCCTTTGGAAAAATCAATCTCCCCTGCATTCTGCCGGGCTTTTTCTATTGCGGCAGACTGGCTGGAAGGCTCTGGCAGCTTTTCCTGATGGTCTTCCATGGATATGCCTGTCAGTCCAATCGCGTCCCTTGCCATTTTAATGGCATCTGCAAAGCTGTCTCCTTCTGTCAGAATATCCATGTCTGGCACACATGCCAGATAAGGATGTTCTGATTCATCATTCATATAGCAGATAAAAACCGGATAAACCTGTTCCATGAAATATCATCCTCCATTCTTATTTCCATTTTTTCAGTATCATTTTAGCGAGGTTTTCGTTAATTTCTTTATGCCGTGGAATTTTTTCTATCTGGCTTCCCCGTCTGTAAATATCATGGCTGCCCCCATGTCTTTCAAAAATAAAACCGGCGTCTTCTAGAGCTTTGATTAAATCCCGTTGTTTCATTTGCAGTTCTCCTTATAAAATGAATTATATACAGGAAGTACAGGACAGTCAATGCTGTTTTTGTAAAATCAGCCGGCAGTGTCCGGTTTCGTGTTACTGTTCACTCCGTGACCAGTAACCTTCGCAAATCCATCTTAAATTC
>CAJTSV010000001.1:118323-131834 GCA_910579075.1 uncultured Eubacterium sp. | reverse complement strand
CCGAAGCATCCGGCAGCAGCCTGGAAGAAGGGCACAGGTTTGGCGAACGGCCGTCAGAGAAAGGAAATCCCGAAGCATCTGGCGGCAGCTCTGGGGAAGCGGCTGTATCAACAGGAAATGCGGCAGCATCTGGAAATGAAGCGTTCGAAGCAGGCCGCATGCCTGGTGTACAGAATGGAATGGCGCAGAACCAGCATCCGGCACAGGACATTGCGCCTGGCCGCCAGCCGCCAGCCGGTACAGGTTCTGGTCATTGGCCAGCGTATGGTAATGGACAGGGCAGTCAGCCGCCAGCCGGTAATGGTTTGGGCAGCCAGCCAGCAGCTGGTAATGGATTGGGTATTCCGCCAGAGACGGATAAAAGGCAGGGAACCCAGCCGGTACAGGATGGATTACAGAGCAGGGTTTCAGATAATACGGAACCGGTGATAAATGGAACTGCTGCCAGTCAGAACAGAGGAACAGAGACATATACTGTAGATATGACAACAGACGGCAGTGGGAATGCGCCAGGAAATATGACAGCAGTCAGCAGCATGAATCCGCCGGAAAATATAGCATCCAGCCAAAGTATAAATGCGCCAGGAAATATGACAGCAGTCAGCAGCATGAATCCGCCAGAAAACGCAGCATCTGGCCATAGCATCCAGCCGGAAACCAGCGCAGCAGCGGGCAGTCCGTTATCCGGCAATACGGGGCCGCTGCCGCCAGCTGGAAACACGCTGCAGGCAGAACCGGCAGTCTTTTCACAAGATGCCGGGCTGGGAACAGAAGAAGGCGGAGAAGAACCGAAGAAGCCTGCTGAAAATATCGTAAAAGTGAATCTGGATGCAGAGTACTTTAAATGGAAGAAAGAAGAACAGGGAACGCAGGAAAAACCCCCGCAGCACGAGAAGGTTTCGCTGCTGGATAAACTGATGGGCAGGAAAAAAACGTTTTAGTGAATGATGGAACATAGCAGACAGGAGGAATGAAAATGAAATTATATGATAAGGGTGTATATTTGTTAAATGGCACCGAGCTGGTGCAGGACACGCCGGATGCAGCTGCGGTTATCAAGTCCAGGACAGGGGATGAGGCAGAGCCTGCCAGGGCAAAGACGCAGACAATTGCCTATCAGATATTAAAAGAGCATAATACGTCGGGAAATATGGAGCACCTTCAGATAAAATTCGATAAGCTGACTTCTCACGATATCACATTTGTGGGAATCATTCAGACTGCCCGTGCATCGGGGCTGGAGAAGTTCCCCATTCCCTATGTGCTGACCAACTGCCATAACAGCCTGTGTGCAGTAGGCGGTACCATTAACGAAGACGACCATATGTTTGGGCTGTCCTGTGCCAAAAGATACGGCGGCATGTATGTTCCGCCTCATCAGGCCGTTATCCACCAGTTTGCAAGGGAAATGCTGGCTGGCGGCGGGAAAATGATTCTTGGCTCGGATTCCCATACCCGTTATGGCGCGCTCGGCACAATGGCCATGGGCGAGGGCGGGCCGGAGCTTGTAAAACAGCTGCTGGAACAGACATATGATATTAACATGCCGCAGGTAGCAGGCGTATACCTGACCGGAAAGCCGGAAAAGGGCGTCGGGCCGCAGGACGTTGCGATTGCTATTATAAAGGAAGTGTTTGCATCCGGATTTGTGAAAAATAAGGTTATGGAATTTGTAGGACCTGGCGTTGCAAACCTGAGCGTGGATTTCAGAATCGGTGTTGATGTCATGACAACAGAAACAACCTGTCTTTCTTCTATCTGGAAAACAGATGAGCAGGTGAAAGAGTTCTATGAGATTCACGGACGCAGCGAGGACTACAAAGAACTCAATCCTGGGCAGGCAGCTTATTATGACTGCATGATTGAGCTGGATTTGAGCACGGTAAAACCGATGATTGCGATGCCGTTCCATCCAAGCAATGCTTACACAATTGAAGAACTGAATGCAAACCTGATGGATATTCTGGATGACTGCGATAAGAAGGCGCAGGTCAGCTTTAACGGAGCAGTGGAATTAAACTTGAAGGATAAAGTGCGTAACGGAAAGCTGTATGTAGACCAGGGAATTATTGCAGGATGTGCCGGCGGCGGATTTGAAAATATCTGCGACGCTGCGGATATTCTGGACGGCGCAGGCATTGGCGCAGATGAATTTACACTCAGTGTATATCCGGCGAGCATGCCTGTATATATGGAACTGGTGCGAAACGGTGCGGCAGCAAAAATCATGGCTGCGGGCGGCGTTATGAAGACAGCATTCTGCGGGCCGTGCTTCGGTGCTGGCGATACGCCTGCAAATAATGGATTCTCGATACGCCATTCGACCCGGAATTTCCCGAACCGTGAAGGCTCTAAGGTACAGAATGGCCAGATTGCGTCGGTAGCGCTGATGGATGCGCGTTCGATTGCAGCGACAGCAGCGAACAAGGGATATCTGACCTCGGCATGCGATATAGACGTGAATTTTACAAAGCCGAAATATTTCTTTGATAAAAAGATTTATGAAAACCGCGTATTTGACAGCCACGGTGTGGCAGACCCTTCCGCAGAGGTAAAAATGGGCCCGAATATCAAAGACTGGCCAAAGATGTGCGCCCTGACTGACAATCTTGTATTGAAAGTCGTATCAGAGATTCATGACCCGGTTACTACGACAGATGAGCTGATTCCGTCGGGCGAGACTTCTTCTTACCGCTCCAATCCGCTCGGGCTTGCAGAATTTACCTTGTCCAGAAAAGACCCGGCTTATGTCGAAAGGGCAAAGGAAGTGCAGAAAGCGGAAAAAGCAAGGGAAGAAGGCGGACAGCCGTATGAAGCACTCCCGGAACTGAAAGACGCCGTAGATGTGATTTTGCAGAAATTCCCGGATGCAGATGAACACAATACAGGAATCGGAAGCACGATTTTTGCAGTGAAGCCAGGCGACGGTTCTGCGCGCGAGCAGGCGGCTTCCTGCCAGAAGGTACTCGGCGGATGGGCGAATATTGCACATGAGTATGCGACCAAGAGATACCGCTCGAACCTGATTAACTGGGGCATGCTTCCGCTTGTGATACCGGAAGGGGAACTTCCGTTTGGTAACGGGGATTACCTGTTCCTGCCTGGAATCCGCGAAGCGGTAGAGCAGAAGGCAGCGGACATTACAGCATATGCGGTGAAGAATGGGGCATTACAGGAATTCCATATGACGCTTGGAGAGCTTACAGACGACGAGCGTGAAATTATTTTAAAGGGATGCCTGATTAATTTTAACAGAAAATAAAACAGGAAGCGTTATGAAGAAAGTAGAAGACAAACAGACAGAACGGAAATTTTTTAACTCCCGGTCAGACTGGAATATCCGTCCTTATCTGGCAATGGGACTGACCTTTTTTATTGTATTCTGCTGCTGTATACTGGTCGTCTGCATTTTGTTCTGTTTTGGTGATATGAAAGACGGCTTTGGCATGTTAGCCAGAATTGCACAGCCGATTTTATACGGGCTTGCAATCGGGTATCTGATGAATCCGATTATGATGTTTTTTGAACGCTGGCTGCTGAAACTGGCGGATGTAAGGGGCGGAAAGAAAAAATTCCGCCGCCTTATCCGTACCGTTTCCAGTATACTGGCAGTGCTTGTATTTATTTTAATGATTGCCACACTGCTGTCGATGGTTATCCCAGAAGTGTCTGAAAATGTATCGATTCTCGTAGACACGATGCCGGCACAGATTAATTCGTTTCTTGTGCATCTGAGTGACTGGGAGTTTGGCAATCCTGAGATTACAGCCATTCTGGAAAACTATCTGATAACGGCTGCGGACTGGTTCCAGGACTGGCTGAAAAATTCACTGCTGCCGCAGACGAAGGATTATGTGGCAACGGTAACAAGCGGTGTGATAAATGTGCTTGTAGCATTTAAAAATATTGTAATCGGACTGATTGTTTCGATTTATGTGATGTGTGAAAAAGAAAATTTTGAGGGACAGTCGAAAAAGATTGTGTTTGCATTTTTTCCGGCGCGTGCAGCCAACCAGATTATCCAGCTTTTTCATACGACCAACGATATTTTCGGCGGCTTTATCAAAGGAAAACTGCTGGATTCCCTGATTATCGGCATTATCTGTTATATTGTGCTGACCATTATTAAAATGCCATATACACTGCTTGTCAGCGTGATTGTCGGGGTGACCAACATTATTCCGTTTTTCGGGCCGTTTATCGGGGCAATTCCGAGTGCATTTTTAATACTGCTGGCAGACCCGCTGTATGCGCTGTATTTTGTAATATTTGTAGTTATCCTGCAGCAGGTGGACGGAAATATTATCGGGCCGAAGATTCTCGGGGATTCTACCGGGCTGTCTTCGTTCTGGGTTATGTTTGCAATTCTGATTGGCAGCGGTTTGTTTGGCGTGATGGGCATGCTGCTGGGCTGTCCGGTATTTGCAGTATTTTATTACCTGATGCAGAAAATTGTCCACTTCTGTTTAAATAAGAAGAAACTGCCGTCCGCTACGAACGTATATGTAGAAGCAACTGGTGTAGAGCCATCCTATCGTGAGCTTTGGTATGGAAAGTATGTGGATGAAAAGCAGGAGTCATCCGGCAGCCAGGCACCTTCTGATGATTCCTGAAAGAGCCTGCGGCAGGTGCAGAGTCTGGAAACGGACAGCGTGAAAAGTCATCTTGAAAAAAATTTAACGAGTTTTTTGACATGAGCGGTTACCTATGGTAAACTGACATTGGGTTATAATGCTAAATGTGATAGAAATGGGTGCATTCGCATCCTTTGCAGATAGATGGTGGCGAGCGTGGATAAATACGAGTTTAAACTGAAAGTTGACGAGATGAAGGCGCTGGTAAGTGCGCGTAATTATAATGCTGCTGCGGAAATTGCGGAAACGATTAACTGGCGCAAGATTCGGAATCTGAATGCACTTGTACTGGCCGGTGAGGTTTTTGAGCAGGTAGAGCGTTATGAGGAAAGCAAGGAAATTCTGCTTATGGCGTATGATAAATCTCCAATCGGAAGGAACATTATCTACAGGCTGGCAGAAATTGCCATAAAGACAAAGCATTTTGATGAAGCACAGGAATATTACGATGAATTTGTGGATATTGCTCCGCATGACAATCTGAAGTATGTCTTAAAGTATAAGATGACAGCTGCGCAGGGACTTTCGTTTCAGGAGCAGATTCAGATTCTGGAGGAGCTGAAGGAACAGGAATATTCGGAAGAATGGGCATACGAGCTGGCATACCTGTATTACAGGGACGGCCAGCCGGAAAAGTGTGTGGAAGCCTGCGATGAATTGATTTTATGGTTTGGTGATGGCATTTATGTAGAAAAGGCACTGGAATTAAAAATGCATTACCAGCCGCTGACGAAACAGCAGGAAGACAAATACCGCCTGTTCCGCCAGAAACGGACGGGCGTAATTGAAGTAAGGCCGAATGATTTTCTGGAATCCGGCGAGATTGTAAACGAAATCGTGGAAATCCCGGCGGTAAGCACAAATACCGGACAGTATAATACAGCAAATCTGCAGGAAGAAATTGCGAAGGGAATCCAGCAGATGGCTTCGTCAGCCCAGTACGGGCCGGATATGGAGGGCAGCGTGAGGCAGCTGGCAGAGGAAAATCCGTATCTGTCTTTTCCAAAAGAACAGAACCAGAAAGCAGCCAGAATACGCAGGCTGGTGAAAATGCAGGAAACCGCAGACCTGGTATTTGGAAGCGATTCCGGTTTCTGGGGAGCGGCAGACCCGGCATCTGGCGGCGGGGCCGGCATACAGGAAGAACAAGGCATGATATCTGGCGGCGGGTCTGGCATACAGGAAGAACAAGGCACGGCATCTGGCAGCGGAGCTGGCATGCATGCAGCAGGAGGCCTGGCATCTGGCGGCGGGGCCGGATATGAAGAAACAGAGGATGAGCCTGAGGAAAGTCCGCCGCGTACCATGAGCTTTGAAGAAATTCAGGCTGAGTGGGAAAAGACAAAGCTTGCGATGCAAAATGTTTTGCAGGAAGCAGCGGAGCACGAATCCCGGAATCAGGAATCCAGAAAACGGAGAATGGCCGTGCGCCAGTCCCCAAATGAGGAATCCGTGCAGCACTCCCGCAGCCAGGAATCCGTGTGGCAGCAGCCGGGCAGCTGGGACGATGAGGAATACGAATCCGGCGGGCTGCCAGAGCCAGAACAGGAAATTCAGGATTCAGAAACCGCGGCACAGTCTGGAAGAATGCGCGTACCGCAGGAAGGGGGGTACGGAGCCTATCATGAAGAATTTTCTGTACAGGATTTTCCAGGCCGGGAAGACGCCGAACGGGCATATGCAGCACAGCAGCTGCGGCCGCAGGATATTCCGAATCAGGAAAATGGCGGCGCAGGGTATGTGTCTCAGGAGATGAGCGGGCAGGGCTATTCGAATCAGGAAGGGCCGTCGTATGAGAATGCATCCCAAGTGGTAAGCGGTCAAAGCTTATCTGGACAGGAAGTGCCGTCATATGAGAATGCATCTCAGGGGATGAACGGACAGGGTTTTCCAGAACAGGGGGGCAATGAACGGGAGTATATATCTCAGGAACTGCCCGGCCGGGACTATTTGAATCAGGAAAATGGCAGCCTGTCAAATGCAGCTCAGCAGATGAATGGTGAGGCCTATTCGAATCAGGAAGGGCCTTCATATGTAAATGAAGCGCAGGATTTTTCCGGCCGCGGAATGCTGACACAGGGATTCCAGAATCTGGAAGATATGCAGGAAGAAGCTGACCGCAGGCTTGATATGTCCAGGGAGAAAACGCTGTCAGAGGCAGAAGTTTTAATGGAACGCCTGATGGGGATTGTCTCGCAGATTTCTGCGGGAATGTCATCAGGAGAATCGCAGGACGATGGTCTGGTAAAGGATGCTGGGACGGGGGAATCCCGCCCGCCCGGGCTGCAGAACAGCCTGAATCAGGCAGGAATGATTGTTGCCAGCATGAATAAGCTTCTCCAGGAGCAGATTGACAGCCTGATGGCAGCCAGAAAACAAAGCCAGCCAGCAAATGTACACAGAGTGTCAGACCCGACACGGGAACTGCCAAAGCTGCCGGATGAATATCTGGCAGAATATGGCATGCAGGCAGCAATAGACAAAATGAAAGCAGATGATAATGAAAGTGAAAATAGAGATGTGAGTATTATGGATGGTCAGGGTGCAGTTTCGATAATGGAGAAACTAATTGCAGAGGAGACTGCGCGCAGCGCAGATAATCCTGATAAAAAGCCGGAAATCTCAGCAATTGAACTTTTGCAGAGAGTCCGCATGGAAAGTTCAGCCATGAATCCTGCCCAGAAATCTGCTGCGGAAAAACAGATGATGAACCTGAACAGGAAAGCTCCTGAAAAAGCTCCTGCTGCAGAAGGAAAGCCGCCTGAACAGGGCAGGCCTGCCGCGGAAGAAAAGCCATCTGCCCAGGCGGAGCCTGCCGCGGAAGAAAAAACTCCAGCAGAATTTATTGTACAGGGTGCGAATCAGGGAGTAACAGCAGAACGAACAGCTGGAAACCAGAATCAGGGCAAACCAGCCGGCTATACAGCGGAAAGCTTTAGCCAGGACAAACCAGCCGGCTATACAGCGGAAAGCGCAGTTCAGGTCAAACCAGCGGACTATGCAGCTGGAAACCAGAGTCAGGGAGTAACAGCAGAACGAACAGCTGGAAATATGAATCAGGAAAAATCAGCAGAATATGCAGCGGAAAGCCTGAAACGGGGCAAACCAGCGGACTACCCAGCTGGAAGTGGCAGTCAGGGATTTACAGCAGAATATCTGGCTGAAAGCTCAAATCAGGAACAGGAAGTTATTGCTGAATATCCAGCCATGGGTATCAGGCCGGAAGCTCAGGCCGCAAATGTGACAGGAAAATCAGAAGCAGTGCAGGGCACTCAGGCCGGGAAAATAGCAGCAGGGACGGGCACTCAGGCCGGAAGCATGACAGCAGGGACGGGCACTCAGGCCGGAAATTTTGGAATAAGGCGGGAACATATAGCAGGAGATCTTACAGCAGGGAGGGCCGATTCAGCAGAGAATATAACAGCAGAGCCGGAAATGCAGGCAGATTTCCCGTATGGTGAAGCTGCTGCAAATCCAGGTTACTATCAGACAGAAATAATACCGCCAGATTATACAGCGGCAGAGGAGAATCCGGCAGTTTCCGCTTTCCGGGAATCCATAAATCCGTCAGAGCCTTCTGTGGAATATGAACAGCGGATTCAGGAAGAAGGGTATGGAAGGCAGGGTTCAATCGCAGGAATGGCAGCTGGATATGAAGCTTCATTTGAATATGAAAGAATGGCTCAGAATGAAAGAAAAGCAGTACATAGGGTAAAACAACAGACAGAGGAGATTTCAGAAGAAGATATGGCTTTGGCAGCTCAGGCAGCGGGGTTCTATGAACAGCCGCGGCAGACAACGATACAGGATGATAGTGATTTGAAAAAGCTGACGCCTGAGCAGAAAAAGGTCTTTTCTTATTTTGTACCAGTTTCTGGCATGGAAGTCCAGATATATGACCTTCTGCAGGGCGTTTCAGAACATTTGAGATTTGATAAAAATGCTTTGTCAGGCAACATAATTGTGGAAGGAATCGGCGGAAACGGCAAGACCGTGCTGATTATGGATATTATCAAGGTCCTGCAGAAAGAGATCAAGCGTCCGAACGGCAAAATTGGCAAAATTGATGCAAATGCACTGAACCAGAAAGACATGGATGTGCTGACGGAGAAAATAAGCGGCGGATGCCTGATTATTGAATCAGCAGGAAAAATAACAAGGGAGACAGCGGTAAAACTTTCGCGGTGCATGGAAAATGACCATGTGGGTACACTGTATATATTGGAAGATACAGAGGAAGGAATCCAGAAAGCATTGGAGCGGGACAGTTCTTTTGCAGCCAAGTTTACGGAAAAAATATCCATTCCCCTGTTTACAATTGATGAACTGGCAGCATTCGGAAAGGCTTATGCGTATGATTTAAATTATGAAATAGATGAAATGGGAATCCTTGCTTTATATAAGCGGATTGGAAACATTCAAAAGCTCGACCATGTGACAACACTGACAGAGGTAAAGGAAATTGTGGATGAAGCAATTGATAATGCAGAAAAGGGCGTTTTCAAGAAAGTGTTTGGCATACTGACAGCAACAAGGGCGAATGACGATAATTACGTGATATTGAGAGAGAAGGATTTTGAAGAATAAGCAGGTAAATGGCGCAGCGGAAAGCAGCTGCAAAGCAGAGTAGCAGGAGGGTTATAAAATGAGAAACATGACAGAGCTGGATATGTATTTATTCGGTCAGAGCACACATTATGACATTTACAGGAAAATGGGCGCACATCCGATGAAAACACGGAAGGAAGAAGGAACCGTTTTTGATGTATGGGCACCACATGCAGAAAAAGTGTATGTAACAGGCTCTTTCAATGGCTGGAGTGAAACGAGCCACGAAATGAAACGGTTAGAGCCAAAAGAAATGGGAATCTATGAGCTGTTTATTCCGGGCGTGAAAAACGGGGATATGTATAAGTACCTGATTGAAACACCGGATGGCAAGCGCCTTTATAAAGCAGACCCGTATGCAACGTATGCAGAACTGAGACCGGGGACGGCTTCTGTTGTTTATGATATTTCTCATTTTAAATGGACTGACCAGTCCTGGATGGAAACACGTGCACAGACAGACCCGTATGAAAAACCAATGGCGATATATGAGGTACATCCGGGCTCCTGGATGCGGCATCCGCGTGAAGAAGATGAAGCACTCTATACATACCGTGAGTTTGCGAAAGCGCTGACCACGTATGTAAAAGAGATGGGATATACACATGTCGAGCTGATGGGAATTTCCGAATATCCGTTCGAGGGTTCCTGGGGATATCAGGTAACCGGCTACTATGCACCGACTTCGCGTTATGGCACGCCGGAAGATTTTGCGTATCTGATTAATTACCTGCACCGGAATAAAATCGGCGTTATTTTAGACTGGGTACCGGCGCATTTCCCAAGAGATGCCCACGGACTGGCTGATTTTGACGGCATGCCGTTATATGAGTACCCGGACCCGAGAATGGGAGAGCATCCTGACTGGGGCACAAAGATTTTTAATTATGGAATGTCTGAGGTAAAGAATTTCCTGATTGGCAGCGCCCTGATGTGGATTGAGAATTACCATGTCGACGGCCTGCGCGTGGACGCAGTGGCGTCCATGCTGTATCTGGATTATGGAAAAAATGATGGCCAGTGGGTAGCCAATAAATATGGCGATAATAAAAACCTCGAAGCCATTGAGTTCTTCAAGCATATCAATACATCGCTGACAGGAAGGAATCCTGGTGCCATGATGATTGCAGAAGAATCCACGGCATGGCCGAATGTTACCGGGAAGGCAGAGGAAGACGGCCTGAACTTTAACTTCAAATGGAACATGGGCTGGATGCATGACTTCCTGGACTATATGAAACAGGACCCGCTGTTCCGCAAGGGCTGCCACAATAAGATGACCTTTGCCATGAGCTATAACGGCGCAGAGAAATATATTCTCGTGCTGTCCCACGATGAGGTTGTTCATCTGAAATGCTCGATGCTTAATAAAATGCCGGGCCTTGGAATTGATAAATTCCGCAACCTGATGGCTGGATATACCTTCTTTATGGGTCATCCGGGCAAGAAGCTGCTGTTTATGGGACAGGATTTTGCACAGCTTCGGGAATGGAGCGAGGAGCGCGAGCTGGACTGGTTCCTGCTGGCAGAAGCAGAACACAGGCAGCTGCATGATTACTTTAAAGAACTGCTCCGTATTTACCGGAAATATCCTTCGATGTATGAGCTTGACCATTCCTGGGACGGCTTCGAATGGATTAATGCAAATGACGGCGAGCGCAGCATATTCAGCTTTGTGCGCAAGAGCAAAAACGGAAAGAAGAACCTTTTGTTTATTATCAACTTTACACCGGTGGAACGGACAGACTACCGCGTCGGGGCACCGACAAAAGGAACCTACAAGCTGATACTCAACAGTGATGACGAACGCTTTGGCGGTTCCGGAAAAGCACGCCCGGTCAGCTATAAGACCGTAAAGGCAGAATGCGATGGATGGGATTATTCGTTTGCTTATCCGCTGGCACCGTATGGAGTCGGGGTATTTGAGTTTAATTACAGAGTGTAGATAAGGGATTATAAAATATGGGAAAACCGGGGCTGGGGTGATGGCTCCGGTTTTTTCGATATCCCTGTATCTGCCAGAGCGTGTTTGAAAATTCATTTCCGCAAAGTGTGGAGTGCAGATTGCGGAAATGATTTTTCAGACACGCTCTGGATTCATGCAGGAAAGGGTATATTGAAAAATAAAAGGCCGGGTTCAAAAAAGGAGCAGCATATGGAACATTTTATTACGGAAATTAGGATAAGCAGGCTGAGGCATTTGTCTGGTATTGTGATATCTTTAAATCCAGAGCAGAGGCAGCATTTGATATTAACCGGGAAAAATGGTTCTGGAAAGACGTCTTTGCTGGATGCTTTGAAGATAATTTTGCAAGATGCTCATATAATGGTTTCCAATAACCAAAAATATTTCAAATCCAGAATATTGAATGCAGACGAAAAGCTCTCACAGATTGAATTAGATTCAAACGATGAATGGAAATATCGGTTAATATTAATGGAGGATGGTTGTCAGCCGTGTACAGACGGAGTGAGTTTAGCATTTAATAATTATAAAGGGACAGCATATGCAATCTATATGAAAAATTTTATCACATCATATTTTCCGGCAGATAGAAAAGTAAAGATTGACCGGTTTTCAGGAGTCGAGGATATTCGGCTGGACAGCTTCTATGGGATTGATTCTAAGCCAGGCGAGCTTTTGCATAAATATCTGGTTCATTTAAAAACGCAGCAGTCCTATGCAAGAAATGAAGACGATATGGCCGTTGTGAACCGCATAAAGAAGTGGTTTGAACGATTTGAGCACGCACTCCGGGTTCTTTTGGATGATAGTTCCATCAGCCTTGTGTATGATTATAAAAATTATGATTTTAAAATTCATCAGGCGGGAAGACAGCCGTTTGGTTTTGAAGAACTTTCAGATGGATATTCTGCTGCGGTTCAGATTGTATCGGATTTGATTTTAAGAATGGATAAAAACTGGCTGTTAAGTGACAGGCTCAGTGAATATGATTTCGAAGGAATTGTGCTGATTGATGAAGTGGAAACGCATCTGCATATTGAGCTGCAAAAGAAAATTCTGCCGTTTCTGACGGAATTTTTTCCACGCATCCAGTTTATTGTGACAACACATTCCCCATATGTTTTAAATTCGATTTCGAATGCGAAAGTGTTTGATTTGGAGAGACGTGTGGAATTAGAAGATTTATCCATGTATTCTTCGGACAGTCTTGCAGAAGGGTATTTCGGTGCGGATGAATATTCGGATAAGCTGAAACAGATGCTGGAACGGTATGTGCTTCTGAATGAAAAAAGCGGACTATCAGAAGAAGAACGTGCAGAAAGAGCAAAGCTGCGGAGTGAACTGAAAAATATACCAAGGGGACTTTCGCCGGAAGCAGCGGATAAATTTTATGATGCGAAAGAACAGCAGATATGATTAAAATTGAACGGAAAATAACAGAAAAATCGAAAAAAGCGGCAGCTTCTTTACAAATGGCAAAGAAAAATCATGCTTCTTACAATACGCCAGAAGTGAATGCGGCTTTAAAAGAACTGTTTCATGGAAAATGTTATCTTTGTGAAAATAAGCAGATAATTTCTTACCAGATAGAGCATTTGGTTCCGCACCGGAAAAAGGAAGAACTGATGTATGACTGGAATAATCTTTTTCTGGCCTGTGCACACTGCAACAATACAAAACTTGGAAAATACGACCCGATACTGGACTGTACCCGGGAAGATATAGAAAAAAAGATTGCATTTCGAAAAAAAGGATATTTTGGGACAGACGAGGAGCTGGTATTTGATAAACTGGATAACAGCATAGAGACGGAAAATACGGTGAAGCTGCTGCAGGCAGTGTATTATGGAACGACTCCCCAAAAGAAAATGGAGTCTGTAATACTGCGTCGGTTATTACGAAAAGAGCTTTCTGCATTTAAGGAATATATCCGTGAATACCAGGAAGCAGAAGACGACGAAAAAGAGGATTTAGGATATCTTTTAAAGCAGCAGTTAAGTGACAGTTCCCCATTTGCGGCATTTAAAAGACAGCTGGTAAGAGACCATAGAAAAACATGTCAGGAACTGCTGGAATATTTGGAATCTCCATGTATTTGAAAAATGCTTTTGCGCAGTATATGTTCTATTGTAAAGTTTTCTCCCCATATGACCGACATATTTTATATGATTTTGGTTTATCTGACAGCTATTTACAGGAATATATCATGAGTTTGTTAAGAAAGGCAGGAAATGCGGATGCAGGGAGTGCAGAATATAGATGGTTCGAATCTGCTGGACGGGATAGCGGCGGCAGCCGGGAAC
>CAJTSV010000001.1:0-118296 GCA_910579075.1 uncultured Eubacterium sp. | reverse complement strand
A
Organism: uncultured Eubacterium sp.; assembly: GCA_910579075.1. Lineage (GTDB taxonomy): Bacteria > Bacillota > Clostridia > Lachnospirales > Lachnospiraceae > Eubacterium_J. Next base: position 118,295 of record CAJTSV010000001.1, on the reverse strand, counting down.
AAGTTTGATTTTGGTTTTGTTTCTGCAGGGACAGACCAGCCGAATGAAACAGAAAAGCTGACCAGGGGAGAAAAAACAGCAGAGGTTACATACCAAAAGCCCCAGCAGGACAATAAGGCCGGGACGATGGAAGATGTCATGCAGCAGGCGGAAAACATGGATGCGGCGGTGATGAAAAACCAGATGGTGGTAGCTTCCAATACAACAACCCCGACGGACTGCAAAAAAATGGAAGAAGAAGGGTTTTCCCTGCAGCAGACGCAGGCGCATACCGTTGTAACCGTAACGGATAAAATTAAAATGGAGCTGGCAAAGGCAGGCGTTGACATCAGTTATTTTGGCGATGATTTAAGTGCTGACCAGCTGAAAGAGCTGGCTGGAAATGAAGCGCTTGCCAGGGAGCTTTCGGGCAGGCTCAAAGACCTCAAGGCCGATATTCCGCTTACCGTGGATAATGTGACAGACTGCAGACGGGCGTTGCAGGAAGCACAACAGCTGCACAGGCTGGACGAAGGTGCTTTGAAATACATGCTGGATAACCAGCTGCAGCCGACCATTGCCAATCTGTATATGGCACAGTACAGCGGCAGTGCTGTTTATATGAATGAAGATGAAATCAGCATTAATTTTGAGTCCAAAGGGATTAAACAGCAGATTGCAAAAATCATCGGACAGGCAGGGCTTCCTGCCGATGAGCAGTCCTTTACAGACAGCCAGTGGCTGATTCAGAACCACATTCCACTGACGCCGGGAAACCTGAAATTTTATGAACAGCTGAAAGAAACAGCATTTCCGCCGAGCCGCGAAAAACTGCTGGATGGAATGATAACAGCTGTTTCGGAAGGAAAGCGCCCGCAGGATGCCGTGCTTATCGATGCGCATTCCCTTACAGCAAGGGCGCAGAAAGCAGCTGATACCATCAATATGGCGGCAGATGAAGACCTGGCTTACCTGATAAAAAATGGCGAGCCGGTGACTGTGCAGAATCTGGAGCACGCGCATAATGAGATTCAGTCAGGCACGCTGAGTGCACAGGAGCAGCAGGAAATTGCGGAGCTGGTAAAGAGCATTTCAGGCATGAGCGAAGCAGAAATGGATGCGTATGCAAATCAGGCGGTGCAGGGCCAGGACGCAGCCGGAAACGTAAATGGCATCATGCAGCAGGCGGCTGCCGGGACACAGCAGGCAGAAGCGGACGGAACGATACAGGCAGACGGAACGGTCATTGTTTCATCCGGGGACGGCACGGTCGTACAGACAGCCGGAAGCACGGATGCCGGAACTGGCTCCGGCAATATGGCAGACGGGCGGGGCGGCATGGCGCAGAATCAGGCAGCAGGCTATACGAATGTACAGATACTTCTGATTACAGCGCGCAGGCAGCTGGAAGAAGTCCGCCTGGTCATGACCGTGGAATCCAGCTATATTATGTATAAACAGGGCATTTCGGTTGATATGAGTTCGATGGAAGAATTAATCAGCCGTTTAAAGGAAATTGAAAACAGCTATTATAAAAACCTGCTGGCAGACGGCGGGGCAGAAGTGACGGAAGCAAATGTCAGCCTGTTTGCGGAGACTTCCAATAAGCTGGAACAGTTAAAGGATATGCCTGCCTATGCGATTGGCGCGAAAAATATCGGTATTTCCACGCTGGAAGAACTGCATCAGGAAGGCAGCGCGATGCAGCAGAATTTCCAGCAGGCAAACGAACGCTACGAAACGATGCGCACGCCTGTACGCAGGGATTTAGGCGATTCCATTCAGAAAGCTTTTCAGAATGTAGATGAGATTCTGGAAGAAACCGGAATGGAAGTAAATCCGGCAAATGAGCGTGCCGTGCGGATTCTGGGCTATAATCACCTGGAAATCACGCCGGAAAACATTACGCGGATGAAAGCGGCTGACCAGCAGGTACAGATGGCATTCCGCAGCCTGACGCCTTCGGTTATCCGTGAATTTATCAGCAGGGGTGTGAACCCGCTTGACCTGGATATCCAGGAGCTGAACCGGCAGGCAGAACAGATACGGACAGAACTGAAAATCGATGCACCGGAAGAAAAGTACAGTGAATATTTATATAAGCTGGAACAGAATCACAGCATTACAAAAGAAGAACGCAGCTCCTATATCGGCATTTACCGCCTGATGAATCACATTGCACAGTCAGACGGCGCTGCGGTTGGCGCGCTTGTCAATCAGGGAGCGCAGATAACGATGCGCAATCTGCTGACAGCAGTCCGTACCGAACGGCGCGGAAGTGTAGATATTACAGCGGATGCGTCTTTTGGCGGCGTGGAAGGCAGCTACCGTGCTTCGATTACCGAGCAGATTGAAGCCGGATATCATCACCAGTGTGTCAGGCAGGCATTTGATGAAATGTCTCCGGAACGCCTGCGTGTCGTGGCAAATGATACCGGCTGGGAAGACCTGACGCCGGAACAGTTCCTGCAGCAGCTGCAGGAAGCGCCGGATGATGTGGCGGCCATGGAATCCTATTACCAGCAGCAGCTGGATGATTTGAATGCCTGTGCAAAATCATCCGGTGAGGTATATGAGATGCTGGAACAGTATCAGATACCGAATACGGTTATGAACGTGATGGCGATGTCGGAATACCTGAATAACCGCAACGGCGCATTCCGAAGGTTTTTCGGCATGGGCAATGGCCGCACGCCGGATTCTGCAAAAAATACCGACGATTACATGACAAAAAATGAGGACGGAAGCGTTGAGGTCGATTTTGAAGCAGTCCGGGAAGAACTGCTGCGCCGATTCGGCGAGGATGTGAAAAAGCCGGTGGAGCTTGCAAAAGCGGTGGCAGAATTAGCAGACTGTGCGGAAAAATGCATGAGTACAATGATTATTGAGCCGGATGTTACGAGCCTGGATGTCCGGGAATTGAAACTGATGAATGCCCAGATGTCAATTGGCGCAAAAATGGCATCCGAGGAATGCTTCTCCATGCCGATTGTCGTAGACGGTGAAGTGACAAATGTAACGATGAAAATCGTGCGCCAGAAGGAACAGAAGGGGCTTGTAAATATTACGCTGGAAACCGGGCGTTTTGGAAGGATTGCGGCAGAACTGAAAGCAAAACAGAAGGGCTTTAGCGGATATGTGGCTTCGGATTCCAGGCATACGAGGGATTTGCTGGAATCCATGGGCGGCGAAATTGCACAGGCGCTGCAGGAAGCCGGAGACGGGCCTGTCAGCATGAATTATATTTTTACAAACGGGCTGAACCTGAATGATTTTGCATCGCGCAGCGGCAGCAGTGAGCAGCCGCAGACAGAGGAGCTGCGGGAAGTACAGACAAAGACACTGTACGGCATGGCAGAAGGATTTATCCGTGTGCTGAAAAAGCTGGATGCAAATGTGAATTTTTAGCGTTTTTTATTATGGATTTCCGGTAACTGGCCGAAATAAGATGAGAGAACAGACATAAAATGTGTTTTGCATGCGATTCGTATGGCGTCTTGCTGGAAACGCATTTGGGTTATTTTAGAAAAGATGAGGTGCATGGAATGAAAATTAATCAGAATATATCAGCAGTAATTGTAAACGACCAGCTGCTCCGTAACGAGAACAGTGTGGCAGCATCGGTACAGAGGCTGTCATCCGGGCTGAAATTTAACAATGCCAAGGATAATCCGTCCGGTATGGCGATTTCATTTAAAATGCAGGCACAGATTAATGCGTTGAACCGGGCATCTTTAAATGCAACAGACGGCACAAGCATGGTAGAGACGATTGACGGGGCCATGGGAGAAATGACGGAGGTGCTCCAGCGAATCCGCGAGCTGTGCGTGCAGGCGGCAAATGACACGAATATGCCGGAAGACCGTGAAGCAATCCAGCAGGAAATTGATGCACTGAAGGAAGAAGTAAACCGGATTTCCACAGCGACGGAATTTAATGGAAAGACGCTGTTAGACGGCTCCTTAGACCGCAGAACCTATGTGACCTCAGAAGCAGCCCAGGCAGGCGGCGGACAGAAGGAAGTAAGCATGTATGATAAAATCACGAACGTGATTATATCGGATGAGGTGCAGGCAGGCAATTATAATGTGGAAATTATCGAGCCTGCAGGGCATGCGGCACTGGTAGCAGCAGGTGATGATGCCAAGGTACAGAATAATGCAATTTCAGAGGAGCAGGCGGGGATTGTATGCATCAATGGCGTAAAAGCAGAGATTAAGGCAGGCATGTCTCCGGAAGAAGTATATACGGTTATCCGTGATGCGGCTGATTCCGGCTGGGTCAATGTGTTTGTGACAGATGGGAATCAGACCCTTCCTATTACTGATAAAACACTGGACACACAGGGCTATGGCAAAGATAACACCGGGTATAAATTTGGCAGCTCGCTGGCATTCGTATCACAGAATTATGGTTCGGATGAGGATATTACGATTACCTGCGATAATAAAGAGCTGGCTGAGATACTCGGGCTGGATAACCCGACAGGCCCGGCGGGAAAAACCGTAGAAAACACGGTAGAAGAAGTCAAAGAGTACAGCATCAGCATAAAAGGGCAGGATGTTCCGCAGCCGGTAAATATTGTGGGTGTTCCAAACGCAGCAAATGCAGGAAAAAAGGTAGAAGCGACAGCAGCAGGGACAGTTTATGTAAATGGCGTGGCCGCAAAAATTACTGCCGGCATGTCGCCGCAGGAAGCATTTGAAGCATTGCAGCGGGCATGTGCAGCTGCGGATGTCATGCTTTCCGGTGACCAGGTGGCAGTGCCTGCGGATTATGGATTTGAAAAGAAGCTGACCTTTACATCAGAAGCCACGGGGCTGAATGCAAAAATAAATATTACTTATGATAACGAAGAACTCGGTGATTTATTTGGCCTGAAGGATATTGCGGCAGACCCGGGCATGCAGTTAGAACGGGATGAAAAAGTCGTATCGATTGAATACAAATCCGTAGCCGAAGGCGAAGATGCCCAGGTATCGATTCAGGAAAACGGCGAAATCCGCAAGGAATATACCGGGCAGGCAGTTATCAAGGCAGACGGGAACCAGGTTGTCATCACGGATAAAAGCGGTTTTGAAATGAGCTTTGAAATCCGCGGGGATGTAGCGTCGGGAGGCCAGCCGCAGAACCCGGGTGACCCGGACACCAATACGCAGCTGATTACGATTGAAGCAACCGACATCGGCACATTGCAGCTCCAGATTGGTGCAAACGAAGGCCAGGAGCTGGCAGTACGGGTACCGGTGCTGAATACGCGCAGCCTGTATATGGATGATTTGGATGTGCGCAAGGTGGATGGCTCTGACCGCGGCATGGACACCATGGACAAAGCAATCGGCATTGTAACCGCAGCACGTTCCCTGATGGGTGCTTACGAAAACCGTCTGGATTATATTAAGGGCGGCCTGGATGCGACCGAAGAAGACATGACGACGGCGATTTCCCGTCTCGGTGATGTGGATATGGCACAGGAAATGACGGAATATACGAATGCGAACGTACTGACACAGGCATCCATTTCCGTGCTTTCCCAGGCGAATGACCTGCCACAGCAGGTACTGTCCCTGTTACAGGGGTAAGCGCTTATGACGAGTGAAAAAAAGCAGGAGTATACGCGCAGGATTACGCAGGCAAACCGCAGCGGCCTTGTTTTAATCAAATTTGAAATGCTGTTTGACTATTTTGATGATATCTGCAGGGCATTTCATGAAAATAACCAGCAGGCGGCTGCAAATGGCGTGCACTATGCAGATGCGGTGTTAAAGAGCTTTCAGGAAACGCTGGATTTCAAATATGAGATGTCTGCACAGCTTTTTTCCCTGTATGATTTTCACCGCAGGCAGCTGGCAAAGGTGTTGATGCGGCATTCACTGGAAGAACTGGAACAGAGCCGGAACATGCTTCAGCAGACATATGAAGCGTTCAAAAAAGCGGCAAAACAGGATAAGTCCGGGCCGCTGATGAAAAATGCACAGCAGGTGTATGCCGGCTTTACATATGGAAAAAATGACTTAAATGAAAGTTATGATATCGGTTCATCAAGGGGCTTTCTGGCGTAATGCTGGAAAGCCCCTATTTTGTCTCATATGATTTCAGGCGGCAGAGAAGGAATTTATAGCGCATCTGGATTGCATTCAGCTCATAAATATAGCTGTCAATCAGCTCGGGCTCTGTTGCATTTTCAAAATTCTGGTAAGCAAGATTCAGATTGTCCTGTGTCTGCATCAGGTTATCCAGCAGGCTCTGGTAATATGCGTCAGTGTGTGCTTGTTGTTTGAAAAATGGGAACAAAGGGCTACCTCGCTTTCTGTTTTCGGATTGGAACGGGCTGCTGCATAATGAGTATTATAAGTATAGTCAAGGAATGTGCGAAATATTCATCACGGGGATAATTACGGATAATTTTTTGCAGCAGATATGCCCTGGATAAAATGGGACATATTTTCCGGAAACAGGCATAAATTATGTTAAGAAGCTTTTAGCGGGAGCGTTATGGAACGGGAAAATGCATTTTTAATTATGGCAGGAATCTGCGGGCTGGTGCTGTTAATCGGGCTTTTAAAACGGAAAGCCGGAATAATCTTAAATATCGCAGTGCGCATCATTGTCGGCTGTGCAGCAATTATATTCCTGAATGATTTTTTGCAGAAACAGGGCATTCCGGTTGCGGCCGGTATTAATCCGTTAAATCTTTTGACACTGGGAAGCCTTGGTACAAGCGGGTTTGCGCTGATTTATGGCATTTTGTTTTACAGCTTGTTGTGAGGATTTACCAAAATAAAACGAATCGGCACAAAAGGGTAGACAAAAAGAAAAAAAGCCCGTATAATTCAGATTACAAAATACAGCTGGCTGTTATCTGATAAATGGAGCGTACAGCCAGAACAATCATAACAACAAGAAAGAGGGGGGATTTCATTGGAAGCTTGATTTTAGTCTGCCTGCTCTGTCTGCTGACGGCGGCGGTGCAGATGGATATCCAGACATCCAGAATCAGTAACCGGCTGATTTTGGCGGGACTGATGATTGGTTATATCCGCAATCTGAGCGGGTATGGCTGGAAGGGAAGTATTTATTTTCTGATACAGATTTCTTTACCGGTTCTTATATTTTATCTGTTGTTTCTGATGCGTGCGCTTGGCGCAGGCGATATCAAATTGTTTTCCGTAATCAGCAGCTGCATGGGGCTTGAAGCGTTTGGAAAAATAGCATGGTATGCATTTGCGGCAGGTGCCGTCTGTTCTGTGGCGGTATTATTCCGCAACCGGAATCTGGCTGCCCGCATCCGTTATTTCTGCCAGTATGCGAGGACAGCAGTTCTGGAAAAATCCGTTCCGACATATGATGCATGCTCTGACGGAAAACACAATCTGATTCATTTTTCAGTACCGATATATATTGGATTTTTCTGCTACTTAGGGGGGATGTGATTGGAAAAAATAAAACTGGCGGTTGCCGGAACGTCGCTTTATGCCGGAAGGCTGGCTGAAAGCATCCGCAGGCAGGCACCTGACTGCCTGGAAGTATACGCGTGCGGCCAGGCGGGGGAACTGCGGGCTTATGCAGAACAGCTGCAGCCGGATATACTCGTATACGAGCCGGATATTGTGCCGGATAAGGCGGACATGGACGGGCTGGATAGCCTGCCTGGGAATATCCTGCAGATACGGCTGTCCGCACAGCAGGGCTGCGGGCAGAATTACCAGAACTGCTGCCACCAGAACGGAAGGCAGAAGGAGGATGGTGAAAAGCAGGGTGACGGAACGGGGCATCCGCATAAAAACCCTGAGATATTCCGCTATCAGAAAAGCAGCGAGATTCTGCGCCAGATTTTTCTTATTTATGAAAGCTCATCGAAAAAGAGCCTTGCCGGATGGTGCAGAACCGCAGATTTGGAAATGACATCGTTTTATGCGCCTGGCGGACACGAAATGCAGCTTGCGTTTTCCCTTGCTTTTGCATCGGCCTGCGGCGAAGGCGGGAAAGTACTGTACTTAAACCTGGCAGAATTTTCCGGGATGCAGCAGCTGTTTGATGACAGGGATGGAAATACGTTCAGTGACCTGATTTATGGAATCCGTCAGAAAAAGGAACAGTTTTTGCTGTGCCTGCAGGGCGTGCTGCATCATGCAGAGCGGTTTGACTATGTGCTGGCACCGGAAAACCCGGAGGATTTACTGGAAATCCAGGAAGATGACCTGGAATGCCTGCTGGCACTGCTGCAGGAACAGACAGACTATGAAACCATCATCTGGAACTGCGGCGGCATGAACCATGTCATGGAACAGGTTATGCGGTGCAGCAGCCGTGTTTACGCTGTCGTAAAAGACAGGTCATTTGGGAAATACCGCAAAGCAGAGTTTGATAAATACCTGCAAAAGGAGCGGAGAAGGTGGCTGCGGGAGAGAGTGGAATATATCAGCCCGCAGGCTGGCAGCGGGAGTTTTGTGCCGGGAGTCGATATTCTGTCACAGATTCAAAGCGGCGTGTTTGCACAACAGGCACGGGCACTGCTTGAAAATGGCACAGGCCAGAGCTGATTTTTGGCAGTATTTTGAGGTTTAACAGAAGGAGGAACATGACACAGGAAATGGAGCAGCTGCGCCAGCATATTCTGGCAAAGCTGGATTTAACAAGGGAAACTGCGGACGAAGAATTGGAGGAGCTGATTTATCAGGAAGTCGGGAGCTATAGCCGCAGGCAGGGGCTTTCACTGAAAAACCGGGAACAGTTCCAGCGGGAAATTTATCATTCCCTGCGCAAGCTGGATGTGCTGCAGGAGCTGGCTGACGACCCGGAAGTGACGGAAATCATGGTGAATGGCTCCGAACATATTTTCTTTGAAAAGGGCGGGCGCATGCAGCAGTGGGACAGGCAGTTTTATTCAAGAGAAAAGCTGGAAGACGTGATTCAGCAGATTGCAGCAGCCGGCAATAAAATTGTAAATGAGGCAAATCCGATTGCAGATACAAGGCTCAAAGACGGCTCCCGGGTAAATATTGTGCTTTCGCCGGTTGCAATTGACGGCTCTGCGGTTACTATCCGCAAATTTCCGGAACAGCCGATGGATATGGAGCAGCTTATCCGTCTCGGGGCCATTTCCAGGGAAGCTGTGGATTTTCTAAAGCAGCTGGTACAGGCTGGATATAATATTTTTGTATCAGGGGGAACGGGTGCCGGAAAAACAACCTTTTTAAATGCGCTGTCTGCGTATATTCCGAAGGGAGAGCGGGTCATTACAATCGAAGATTCCGCAGAGCTTCAGATAACGTCCGTGCCAAACCTGATACGCCTGGAAACAAGGACTGCCAATATGGAAGGCGTGCGGGAAATAACAATCCGTGACCTGATAAGGGCATCGCTGCGTATGCGTCCGGACCGGATTATCGTCGGAGAATGCCGGGGTGCGGAAGCGCTCGATATGCTGCAGGCAATGAACACCGGGCACGACGGCAGCATCAGCACCGGACATGCGAATTCCAGCCATGATATGCTAAAGCGGCTGGAAACGATGGTTTTGATGGGCATGGATTTGCCGGTATCTGCGATCCGCAGCCAGATTGCATCCGGTATTGATCTTGTCATTCATCTCGGAAGGCTGCGGGACTGTTCCCGGAAAGTGCTGAATATTGACGAAATAGACGGCATGGAAGACGGGGAAATTCAGATGCATGCCATTTACCGTTTTGTGGAAACAAAGCAGGATGGCGGGGGAGAAAAAGAAGGAAAGGTAATGGGATTATGGGAAAAAACCGGAGAATTGCAAAACAAAGAAAAGCTGAGGGAAGCAGGCCTTTGCTGACACAGCAGGAGCATATGGGAACCGATTACCGGGCATATGCCTTTTCCTGGAAGGAAAGACTGCGCATGGCAGCGGTGTATGCTGCCTGCAGCGGCAGCTTTGCGTATCTGTTTTACCGGTCACGGGCCGTTTTCCTGTTATTGTGGATTTTTTATCCGCTGTATGCAGGGCGCAGGAAAAGGGCGCTGATTTTAAAACGCCAGGAACGGCTGTGCCGGGAGTTTAAGGACAGCATCCAGTGTGCGGCAGCTTCGATGGCTGCCGGGTATTCGATTGAAAATGCATTCCGGGAAGCATATGCGGAAATGCGCATGCAGTACGGGACAGGCGGGCTGATGACGGAGGAGCTGCGCTATATGAACAGCTGCCTGTCGCTGAACATTCCGCTGGAACAGTTTCTGTATGATTTTGCAAACCGCAGCGGCCTGGAAGATGTCAGGAGCTTTTGCGAGGTATTTGTATTTGCGAAACGAAGCGGCGGCGATTTTATCCAGATTATTCATTTAACCGCAGCCAGGATTTCCGAGAAAAATGAACTGATGGAAGCGATTCAGACAGAAATTTCCGGGAAAAAAATGGAGCAGAAACTGATGAACCTGATGCCGCTGTTTATTCTGCTTTATGTCAGCTTTTCGTTTGAAGGATATCTGGACGGCATGTACCATAATACATTAGGAATTCTGGTGATGACGGCCTGCCTTGCGGCTTATGCGGGTGCATACCTGCTGTCTGAAAAAATTATGGCTATTTCCGTGTAAATTGGCCTGCTGTCAGGAAAGGAGAAGGTGGTGGCATATGGGGACAGACATAACGGGAAAAGCAGTGTGTCTTGTAATTGTGACAGCCAGCCTGCTGATTCTGCTCTGGCTGTATGCCGGAAACAGGGAAAAAAATAAAAAGGACGCGGTAAAGGTGCTTGTACTGGCAGGAATGCTCGGCCTGATTATCTGCATGACGGAACAAAATGAGCAGGCTCTTGGGAAAGATGGAAGGCTGGAAAAACGGGAAGCCGGGAAAAGCGCCCAGAGCCATGAGCTGCTGCTGGATGCAGAAGGAATTCTGGAAGATTACCATTATACCGTAGAAGTGGAATCCCAAAGGCTGCAGGGAGAACAGCTGGAACAGCTGTTTGCAGCGGCGCAGAACGAAGCAGAGGAACGGTTTTGCGGGGAAAATGCATCTTTGGACTGCATTGACCGGGACGTGTCGCTGCCAAAGAAGCTCCAGGACGGCCAGATTCAGGCTTTTTGGGAGTTTGATAAAAAGGATTTGATAGATGCAGACGGCAGGCTTCGGACAGAAGGAATGGAAACGGTCGGGGAGCTTGTCCTGGTATCAGTAACGATGAGGTATTATGACGAAGCGCGCAGCCATTCTTTTGGGTGTTATGTATATCCGAAAAGGCTGGACACCAGCGAACAGATACTGGCAGGGATTCAGTCGTATTTAGAAGAAGAACAGGAAAACAGTAAAAATAAGAAATATGTCACGCTTCCGTTTCAGGTAAACGGCGTCCGCCTGCACTGGTCGAAGAAAGCAGAAAACACGTACCAGATTATCCTGATGATTGGGCTGGCCGCGGCTGCAGCCGTATATATACAGGAAGGCATGCGGGAAAAAAGGAAAGAAGAAGAACGCCGGGAACAGCTGTTAAAGCAGTACCCGGATATGGTCAGCAAGATTTCCCTGCTGCTTGGTTCCGGCATGACTTTAAGCGCTGCCTGGGAGAGGATTGTGCTGAATTACCAGCGCCAGCTCGAACAGCACCAGACAGGGACGGCGGAGGTATATGAACAGATGCTGCTTTCTTACCGTGAAATGCAGGATGGTGTCGGCGAGTTAAAAGTATACGAACGGTTTGGCGAGCGGTGCGGCACGCCGCAGTACCGCAGGCTGTCGATGCTGATTGTTCAGAATCTGCGGAAAGGTTCATCGGGCCTTCGCCAGATGCTGGAAAAGGAAGTGGCAGACGCATTTGTACTGCGCAAAAACCTGGCTAAAAAAGCAGGGGAGGAAGCGGGAACAAAAATCCTGTTTCCGATGATGCTGATGCTGTGTATCGTAATGGTCATTATACTGGTACCGGCGTTTCTGACATTCCGGATATAAAATGGATGCCGTATTTGCGTGAGGTAACGCTGAAATCGGATATTTTGGAACAGATACATATTGTAAAATTATGAAAAAGAAAGGGGATTATTTATGGCACAATTTAAGCAGTTCCTGCGGGAAGAAGACGGGATTGGCGTAGTAGAGCTGATACTGATTTTAGTAGTATTAATCGGATTGGTATTAATCTTTAAAGACAGTCTGCGTGAACTGGTTACAGAGATTTTTGAAACAATTACAGAAGGTGCGGCAGATGTATCTGCATCTGATTGAAGTGAAGGAAAACCGGGACTGTAAAGACAGGCTGGAACACAGGGCAGCGGGCAGTATTACGGTATTTATGAGCCTGCTGCTGATGGTAATAGCATCCCTGCTGTTTACGCTGCTTGAAGTGTCGCGTTACCAGATGCTGGGCATGATGGCGGCAGTAAACAGCCAGAGTGTAACGGAATCCATGTTTGCGGAATATATCATACCGGCATATCAGAATTACCACCTTCTGGTGATGGACGGCGGGTATGGTACCGGACAATTGCAGCTGTCTGAAATACAGGCACGCATGCAGGAGCTGGGACAGGAAAATTTAAACCCGGCGGTAACCGGAATTGGCAGGTACAGCAATTTTTTGCAGATGAATGTGACAGACAGCAGCGCTGTCCGCTATGAGCTTGCGACTGACCGCAATGCGTCTGCGCTGTTAAAGCAGATGTCAGAACTTATGAAAGGGGAAACGGCCGCAGACCTGATTAAACATGCACTGGATATCGAAGGTTCATGCGAACAGGGCGAGAAGGCGGGCAAGTACCTGGACGGGGCATTGGACACTATGGAGCAGGCGAAGGAAGCGGCACTGGAAGCAGACAGTCAGAGAGATAGCGGTATAAAGCCAAAATCAAAGAGAATAAGAAGCAAAACAGGCAGTACACCGCTTTCAGACAGACAGGAGACGGAACAGGAAGCAGAAGAAATCAGTAATCCGATGGAAGATGTAAAAAGCGCAAAAAGCTCGCCGCTGCTGGCACAGGTTATATCTGGAAGCATTTCCTCAAAACAGATAGAAAAAGCAGATGCCGTTGAGAACCGGGCTTTAAATACAGGAAATTATGAATCGGAGCATGCATCTGGAATCATAGATAAACTGCTGATTATCCAGTATTTAAAAAAGTATGCATCCAGTTACCGGAATTCTGTTTCTGTCCCGCATGCCTTGCTTTATGAACAGGAGTATATTCTTTTTGGGAAATATTCGGATGAAGAAAATCTTAAAAAGATGGCATCCAGAATGCTGCTTTTGCGGGAAGGCATGAATTTTGCATATCTGCTGACGGATGAGGCGAAGTGTGCAGAAGCGATGACAATGGCAGCAGCCATCGCCGCTGCCACAGGAATTCCAGGGGCAGCCAAAGCCATTCAGATGGGAATTCTTGCTTCGTGGGCATATTCGGAAAGCATTGCAGAGCTTCGGACACTGTTTTCCGGCGGGAAAATTGCAGCAGTAAAAGGCCGGGACAGCTGGACGGTAAGCCTGCCGGAAGTACCGGCCGTGCTGCTGGACCATTCGGCAAAATCAAAAGAAATCAGCGGTGGATTGGATTATCAGGATTATATATATTCCTTTCTGGCGCTGGAAAGTCTGGAAAAGATAGGAAACAGGTTCGCAAATCTTTTGGAAAAAAATCTCCGGCTATATTCCGGGTATGGACAGGTCCAGTCAGACTGTATGATTACAGCAATGGAAACAGACAGCAGATATCATGCAAAGCAGATGTTTCTAAGCTTCGTAACCATCGCACAGTTATCGAAAAAAGGCTATGAATATCAGGAAACATATGCTTTTTCCTACACAGGCGGGAACGAAAGGCAGGTGTATCAGTCTGACTTTTGGAAATAACAGCCACAAAGCGGTGCTGACGATAGAAGCTGCTGCCGTACTTCCTTTTTTTGCCTGCTTTCTGGTGTTTGTGCTGTATTTTTTCCGGATTTTGCAGGTGCATGCAGGCGTTGCACAGGCTTTGCAGTATACGGGCAGAAGAATGGCTGCTGAATGCAGCCTGTCAGGACAGGCAGCTGAAAAAGAGCCGGAGCAGGATGGAAGCAGGAATACAGGAATTGCGGAACGGTTAAAGGCAGAGCTGTTTTTTACAAAACAGCTGAAAAAACAAAACTGCCCGCTACAGTATGTTACACATGGCATATCTGGAATCAGCCTGCTGCAGTCTGATTTTTCCGGGAATTATATTGAATTAAGAGCCGTTTACCGGATGCAGTTTTCGCTGCGTCTGCCCAGAAAGCTTGAGTACCGGATTGTACAGGTACAAAAATGCAGAAAATGGACAGGTTTTCAGCCGGGGCAGGACACACAGGATGATGATACATGGCTTTATTATACAGAATATGGCACGGTGTATCATGCCAGCAGAAGCTGCACACATCTGGATTTGTCTATCCGGGGTGTTTCTTATGCACAGGCAGGAAGCCTTCGCAACAGCAGCGGCGGGAAATACCATAAATGCGAAAAATGCGGCAGCAGTGCATCCGGGCAGGGCATGGTTTATATAACCAGTTATGGAGACCGTTATCATGGCAGCCTGACCTGCAGCGGGCTGAAAAGAAGCATTTATATGATTCGAAGGTCACAGGCATCGGATAAGCGGATGTGCAGCAAATGCGGGGGATAATCAAAGCAGGATGGATGCAGAATGCAGAGTGCATGAGAGCGGATGTACGGAAAAATATATGACATGCAGGATGAATGCAGAACGCAGGAGACAGGATGTACCGGAAACAGAAATCAGATGATTGAAAAGGAGAAAAAAATGCTGCGTCAGTTATCAGTATTTGCGCTGCTTGGAATATGCGGCATGGAAGATTGGAAAACCAAACGGATTCATATTGGATGGCTGCTTTTTTTTGCAGCTGAGGGTTTCTTATGCTCGGTATGCTTCTGGAAGCGGCCGCTTCTGGAAATTGCTATGGCGGTGATACCGGGCATCATGATTTATATTTTATCCAATGTCCTTCAGGGCGGCATCGGGGAAGGGGACGGGCTGCTGCTTCTTGTAACAGGGCTGTTTCTGAACGCGTCTGCTGTATTCGGCATTTTTATGCATGCGGTTTTTTTGGCCGCACTTGCTGGCCTGTTTTTATATATATTCAAAAAGAAAAGCAGGAAATATGAAATGCCGTTTGTGCCATTTTTGTTTCTGGCATTTCTGTCAGAAATCCTGCTGGAAAGGGCTTTTGGATAAAGGAGGGGTTTTGTGGGGGCATATAAAAACAGAACAGGCGGTGTACTGCTTCCGGCATGGATAAGGCAGGGACAGGCCAGGGCAGGCTTTACCATTGAAGCAGCATTTTTAATTCCGATTATCCTGTTTGTGATAACCGGAACTATCCAGACAGGGTATGATATGTTCCGCGAGGCACGTATTTGCTGTGAGATACAGGAAGAACTCGAAAAATTCGACCCGGTAGAAATTGTTTATCGCAATACCTGGATTCAGGGCTTTCAAAATAAAAAAAATGAACTGCACGAAAGGAAAGATTAATGATGTTTAACGGTTACACGATTTTGCTTTCAAAATAAAAAAATGAACTGCACGAAAGGAGATATATCGTTTGTTTAAAACAGAATACAGCAGGACGATTCAGAAAAGCAGCCTGCTTTTTATGCCGGAAAAAGACTGCGGGCATGAAAAAGACAGTATTGAAATGTTTCATTATAATAAAATACCTTATTTTTTATGCATGAAGGAAGTGAAAAAAGACACAGGCACACAGTTTCGTTATGATATCACAGGAAGGCGTTCTTTGGAGCAGCTGTTAGAATACAAAACGCTGGACTGCCTGATGCTGCAAAAAATTATAACCTCGTTTGACCAGGCGTGCCTGCAGGCAGAAAATTATATGCTGTCCGAACATGATATTGTACTGAAACCGGAATATGTATTTGCAGAAAATGATACGGAGCAGATGTCCTATTGTTATCTGCCCGGGAATCAGGAAGACATCTGCGTGCAGTTTCAGGCGTTTATGGAATATCTTTTAAAATGCCTGAATCATAACGATAAACAGGCGCTGCAGCTGGCATATGGAGTTTACCAGAAGGTTGTCGAACAAAAGACATCCCTTCATCAGGTGCTTGCGAATCAGGAAAAGCTGCTGGCGCAGCAGCCTTCTGACTGCAAGATTTACCGGGATATGCAGCAGAATCCGGGAAGGCATGAGAATATACATAAAATGCATGCGGGCCCGGATATGGGAGAGGGGAAGCCTGACAGCCAGAAAGCAGCAGAAAACAGGCTGGTATCGCTTTATCATAAAGAACCAGAATGGGAGCAGGCGAGAGAAAAACAAAATAGCCCGGAATGGAGGCAGGTACAGGAAAATCAGAAAAAGCCGGAGTGGGAACAGGAAGGAAGAAATGAGGGGCAGCCAGAATGCAAATATATACAGGAAAATCAGAAAAAGCCGGAGTGGGAACAGGAAGGGAGAAATGAAGGGCAGCCAGAATGGAAATATATGCACGAAAATCAGAAAGAACCGGATATGAGAATGAAGGTGCATAACAGCCAGAAAGCAGCAGAAAACACACCGGTATCGCTTTATTATAAAGAACCAGAATGGGAGCAGGCGAGGGAAAAAGAAAGCAGCCCGGAATGGAAGCCGGTGCAGGAAAATATTTATACGCCATATGGATTACAGAATCAAAGTACTGCCAGTGAAATGCCTGTGCGCCAGGCAGGCGGCATGGAACCGGCATATTGCGGCGGGGAAGCAGGGAATACGATACCGGCAGGCCCAAAGCAGAAAAAAGAGAAAAAATATCAGTCCAGGCGCTTCAAAAAGAAAGAAAAGCAGCTTTCCGTGGAATCAGATATTCAGGACAGGGAAAAAACGAGAAAGAAAGCTGCTGATAGGCTCAGGCAGATGCTGCTGAACAAAATCTATACGGACAGGGCACGGCACGCGCAGGAAGAAACGGTTTTTGAGGCAGATGCGGAAGAAGAACCGGAGACAGGCAGGCCGACGGTCTGCCTGATGCCGGAAACAGACGTGGTTCAGAATCAGTTTGTTTATCAGGGTGCGGACAGGACAAGGGATTTTTCCTGCAGCGGGCAGAAGCTGATTGTGGGCAGTGATAAAAAAGAAAGCGATATCTGTATTCCGGTTCCGATGATTAGCAGGGTGCATGCCAGGATAGAAATTGGACAAGCGGGGACATTTTTAGAGGACATGAATTCCACAAATGGCACGCATGTGAACGGGGAACTGCTGCAATACCGCGAACGGCGCATGCTGCAAAAGGGAGATATTATCAGCATGGCAGGGGAAAGCTACAGTTTTCATTGACTTTACAGCAAGGACATGGTATGTTTTTTAACAGTTCAGGCGTCATTGTACATACGGGATGATGCTGTGAAAGAAAAATGCTGTAAAAAAGATGAAAGGATAGGATGCTGCATTGGATGATTACCGTCAGGAACCGGTGGAAGGAAGCGAAAAAGATACAAAGCTGGCAGCTGCCAGTATATTGCTGGTCATTATCAATACCGCTGTCTGGTGTATTCTGGAATTACGCGGCGATACACGCAGCGGCGCTTATATCGCCCGGTATGGCGGCATGTACCCGGAAGCGCTGCTGTATGGGGGCGAATGGCACAGGCTGTTTACATCGATGTTTCTGCATTTCGGGGCGGAGCATCTGGCGAATAACATGATACTGTTAGCCGCCGCAGGCTCCAGGCTGGAACGGGAAACCGGGCCTTTCAGGTATCTGGCAATTTATCTTGGCGCAGGGCTGGCAGGCAATCTGCTGTCGTTTTATATGATGATGCAGACCGGTGATTATGCGGTCTGTGCCGGGGCTTCCGGCGGAGTCTTTGGGATTATCGGCGCTTTGATATGGGCTGCGATACGCAATAAGGGAAAGTTTCAGGGACTTACGTTAAAGGGCCTCGTGCTTATGACAGCTCTTTGTATGTATTATGGAATTACTTCGGCAGGTGTGGATAACTGGGCACATGCAGGCGGGGCAGCTGGCGGATTTTTCCTGTGTGTACTTTTGTATAGAAAGACACACAATGCTTGAAATTATCAGAGAAAGCTTATATACTATGATATAGCATGAATAAGGAATCCTTCTATGGTTTAAAATAAGCAGAGCGTATGCGGCTATTGCAATGCGCTCCAGGGCATACAAATGAGAGGTAAAATATGAGAGTAAATATTTATTATGGCGGCAGGGGTGTTCTGGATGATCCGGCTTTGTATGTAATTAATAAAATGCAGCAGGTTTTGGAAGAACTGCGTGTGACTGTAGAACGTTATAATATCTATGAACAGAAAAACAGCATTGCAACGCTTCCGCAGACAATCAAGGAAGCCGATGGAATCATCCTTGCAACAACGGTAGAGTGGCTGGGAATTGGCGGCTATATGCAGCAGTTTCTGGATGCATGCTGGCTGTATGGGGATAAAGAAAAATTCAGCCAGACGTATATGCAGCCGGTAGTCATGTCGACCGCATATGGCGAGCGGGAAGGCGAGCTGACCCTTGCAAGTGCGTGGGAAATGCTTGGCGGGCTTCCGTGCAGCGGGTTATGCGGATATGTGGCGGATTTGCTGACGTTTGAAATGAACCAGGACTATTCCGTTATCATAGAAAAAAAAGCAGAGAATTTATACCGTACCATTTCCCAGAAAATGAAAAGCCTGCCAACGAGCAATCAGGCTGTTACAAAAACCGTGCTCCGTACCCAGGATTTGGGCCTTACGCCGCAGGAAAGCGAGCAGCTGTCAAAATATGTGTCGGATGATTCTTATGTGAAAAAGCAGAAAGAAGATATCGAAGAACTGGCAAATAAATTCAAAGGGCTGTTAGATAAAGATAAATCTGAGGACGAGGAAGAAGTACCGGTATACATTTCGGATTTTGAAACTCATTTCAGGCCGCAGAAAGATTTCAGGGCAAAATATCTGTTTATTATTGAGGGCAGGAGAAAGCCGCTGACAATAGAAGCAGAGCAGGACCAGCTGAAATGCAGCTATGGAAAACAGGACGGCATCGATGTCTATGCAAAAATGACGCCGGATGTGCTGGAACGCATTATCGCCGGAAAAATGACATTCCAGCGGGCATTTATGACAGGGGAGCTGACAGCAAAGGGCAATTTTAAGACGCTGCGGATGCTGGATGACTTATTTAATTTTGTTTCCTGAAAAAAAGCTGCCAGAAAGGATGGTTCTTCGTGGCAGCTTTGCCGAAAGATTATTCGGCTTCCAGCGGGAGGCGGATTGTAAAGTCGCAGCCCTCGTTCGGGCGGTTTACAAAATGGAGTGTTCCGCCGTGGTTCTCTGCAATCTGTTTTGTAATGGCAAGGCCCAGTCCGGTACCCTGAGCTTTTGTGGTTGTGAATAAATCAAAGATGTTATGT
The DNA here is from genome assembly GCA_910579075.1 of uncultured Eubacterium sp. Taxonomy (GTDB): domain Bacteria; phylum Bacillota; class Clostridia; order Lachnospirales; family Lachnospiraceae; genus Eubacterium_J. Next base: position 98,966 of record CAJTSV010000001.1, on the reverse strand, counting down.
TCCATTCCGGCAGGAATACCGCCGCCAGAGTCTGTGACGGTAATTTCCACATAAGAGTTTGAAACACATGTCGCAATTGAGATATTTTTGGAGCCAGTTTCGGCAGAATTTTTTAAGAGATTTAAGACGGCCTGATTTAATTTGATTTTGTCGGCAGATATGATAGGATGGCTGCTGCAAAGGTTCAGATTCCATTGCAAATCGGGAAAGGCATCTTTGATATACCGGCAGGCATTCTGAATCAGTAGATTTACATCCAGCGCTTCTTTTTGCAGGCTGTCCAGATTACCAGCCTGGGATATCTCAAGAACCATATTTTTCAGATAAGTGATTTCCTGTCTGATATTGTCCCAGTAAGGCTCGGAATGCAATTGCGGGCATTTGCTGTTTAAAAGCTGCGCAGAGCTGTTTATCAGCGTAACTGTATTTTTGATTTCATGTAAAATTTTCTGGTAATTTTGTGAATTCATAAAAAAAGCCCCCCTTTATCAATTGTAGTTTTGATAAATTTTAGCATTTTTCAGAATGATTTACAATGACAAAATAATCACACAATATAAAAAATTACACAGAAACATTCACAGGCATTGGTCATAAATAATAAAAAGAAAAGAGGAGAATGGAAATGAGAGATGAAAACTGTATTTTCTGCAAAATTATTGCAGGGGAGATTCCGGCCAGGACGATTTATGAAGATGAGGATTTTAAGGTGATTCTGGATGCGAATCCGGCTTCCAGGGGCCATGCGCTGATTCTTCCAAAAGAGCATGCTGCCAATCTTTATGAAATCAGGGATGACCTGCTGGCAAAGGCCGCCATGCTTGCAAAGAAGCTGGCTGTGCATATGACAGGGGTGCTTGCATGTGACGGTTTTAACATTTTGCAGAATAATGGCGAAATTGCCGGACAGACCGTATTTCATTTTCATATACATCTGGTACCGCGGTATAAAGGCATGAAAAATGACGATATGCTGAACTGGACACATGAAAAGTTTACGGCAGAAGAACAGGACAGCATCTGCCAGCAGTTACAGGCTGGCGCGGAGTCCCTGTCATAAGAAACTGGCAGCTTCTGTCCAAAGCTGCGCCAGCAGCCGTGTGTCCTGCGGTCTGTTTATTTGTTACTGTTCATACAGGACTTTGCAGGGTATGCCCCAGGGGCATTCACAGCAAAGTCCGTAAGAAAGTGATTCCGGAGTAAGCAAATCCCATTCGAGAAGCGAATTAAAGATGGATTTGCGAAGGTTACTGGTCACGGAGTGAACAGTAACGTTTATTTTGCAGTTTCTTCAATAAGGGAAACGATTTTTTCTACAGAATCAATCATGCTGCTTTGCTTCATTGCCTGGATATACCGTTCGCGGTTTTTATAAGTCTCGTGAATCATATGCAGCAGCTTATCCGGTGTAATGATTTCTTCTTCTACAACGACACTGTACCCCTGTTTTTCAAAGGACTGCGCATTCAGAATCTGGTCGCCCCGGCTTGCGTTTGCAGACAGCGGAATCAGGATGTTCGGCTTGTGCAGTGCAAGCAGCTCGCAGATGGAATTGGCGCCTGCGCGTGATATGACAAGATCTGCCAGTGCAAAAATGTCGCTTAATTCTTTTCCGATATATTCAAACTGCCGGTAGCCTTCGGTGCGGTTTAAGGATTCTTCGATATTTCCTTTGCCGCACATATGTATGACCTGATACGTTTTTAATAATTCTGGCAGCAGTCCCCGGATGGTATCATTGATAAATTTGGAGCCGCTGCTGCCGCCGACAACAAACAGGACAGGCTTTCCGGTATCAAAGCCGCAGAGCCTGCGGGCACGCTCTTTATTGCCGCTGAGAAGCTCGCTGCGGATAGGGGAACCGGTCAGCACGGCTTTTCCTTCCGGCAGGTATTTGAGTGTTTCCGGGAAATTGCAGCAGACCTTCGCAGCATTTGGGATGGCGAGCTTATTTGCAAGCCCCGGTGTCAGGTCCGATTCGTGGATAATGGACGGGACATGGCAGAATTTTGCGGCAAGTATGACCGGGACAGATACAAAGCCGCCTTTGGAAAAGATAATATCCGGCTTCAGCTTATGGATAATGCGGATGGATTGTGCAAGGCCCTTGAGTACTTTCAGAGGGTCTGAAAAATTTTTAATATCAAAATAACGGCGCAGCTTTCCGGATGAAATTGCATAATAGGGGATATTCTGCTCTTTTAACAGCTGTTTTTCGATTCCATGATACGAGCCGATATAGGAAATATCAAAGCCGGCTTCACGCAGGCGCGCGAGCAGGGCTATATTGGGGGTGACATGTCCGGCTGTCCCGCCACCGGTTAAAATTATTTTTTTCATTTGAAATCCTTTCTCAACCATATTATATTTATTATTAATCGAAAGAACGGAAATGTCAAATCCTTATTTTCCTAATTATATACAAAAATAAACGAAAAAGACTTGTAAATCGTCCATAAATGAATAGAATATAGACATGAGGGTGAAATGGAATTAACAAATGGTATTGGGGAATGCTGAGGTAAAAGGAGAATGGACGTAAGGTTATTTCGATATTTATTAAAGAATACTTCAAATGCAGTTGTAATGTCCGGATGTACATGGGACAAGGGTGCACAGGAACAGGTACGGTATGTGTATTCCTGTGAGATGGTACATAACAGTTTTGGGAAATATGACTGGAATGGGATGACAGAAATGTTTTGCAGCAGCCGGCTTCATTTATTTGTCATGGGAAGTTTCTCGGCAGAGGATGCAGAGCGCCTGATTGGCGCAATCCGCAGCGGAATCGTAGATACAGTAATTCTTCCGTATGCAGCTCCGATTCAGAGGTTTTTCATTATGCAGACGCTGCTGTCCAGACAGGAGCACAGTCAGGATGTTCTGGAACTGATACATGCGCCATACCTGTATTTGAAAAAGGCAGGAATCAAAAAGATTATATTTCTGTATGGAAATGGGAGGCGGTTCGAAAATACACAAAAAGAACTCTTTACAGGGGATTACTTTGAATGCCAGGATAAAGAAATCCTGGATATCATTGAAGAAATGGAAGGCTACCGGGTTCCTGTCATGAAAGCCGGACATATCATCGATAACAGGATGCTGTTCAGCTTTGGCCATTTTGGCACGGATTTGCATAAAATCAGGCAGTTTATATTCCGGTATGCCAGAAATGCACGGATAGAAAAGATTGATGAACGGGAAATACAGAAAATGCTGCTTGTTTACCAGAAGGTTTTTACGGACAGCAGAATGGACACGCTGACGATGTTCTGCAGCCCGATAGAAATTACCGCATCGCAGACAGACTGCGTTTTTAATACAATTGTGATTGATAAAGAGGATTTATGCCATGCGGATATCGAACAGGATGAGGGCAGATGCTCCGTAAGATGCATGCTTTACAATGATTATGATGTCTGCCACTGCCACCGCACGGAAGCAGCAGAGCTGCGAGCAGGCATTCTGCTGCTGGGCAATATCAGGCTGGCCAAATATGTAAAAGAGCTCAGGCAGCACTATAAGGCTGTCAGCCAGCAGATACGGGCGGTTTCAATTCCAAACTGCGGGAATCTTCACAACTGGGACAGGAAGCTGGCAGACATGGATGCGAAGAAAAATGCGGTTTTCTGGATATGCCCGCTGCATGTGCAGATGCCGGACCGGATTCTGCGTGATATTAAAAACAGAAATGCCAGATACCGCATTATCGCCCTGAACGAGGAATATGGCTGCTGTTTTAACGGCTTTCTGACTGAAAAAGCGGAGTAAACAAGCTGTTTTACATACAGGCTTCGACATTATCTGCATTTCACATCTAATATGATGATATGTGTCCTGAAAATATAGCAGAAAGGAAGCTGAACACATGTTAGGGCAGATTCTGACAGAAGCAATGTCACATATACAACTGATAACAGCTGGCCTGCTTTTCACAGTGGCGGTTCTGGAGCTTATACATATCGGACAGACGAGCCGGATTAACAGGAAGCTGAGCCGCGCGGGACGGTGGCTGCAGCGGTATCTGAATACGGTATTCCGTGAAGAAACAGAGGATGAACCAGACAGGACAGAGACAGAACGAAGGACAAGCCCGGAAAAAAAAGAACAGGCAGAAGAACAGGAAGAAACAGAGGTACAGCTGGAAGCTGCCCAGCTGTTAAAGAGCAGGCAGGAAGAAAATATGCGGGTTTCCCTGGCGCATAAGAAGAATAAAAAGGACGAAGAACTGCTGGATTCGGTACTGCAGGAAATATTCAACTGAGCGGCCGGGCTGTCTGCCGTCCGTAACAGGCCGGCTTGTCTGAATGGTTACTGCCATCTATTTATTTGGTAAAATTTTACATAAATAACTTGCGGTTTTTTGGTTATTTTGTTAAAATGGATAATAGTTATGATGTACAGGGCAGTTCGAGAGAAAGGCTGTGTAAAACAATACAACAAGGAGAGTTAAGTATGAGCAGAATTACATTTGATTATTCGAAAGCAGCTGGATTTATCAGTGAAGAAGAAACAGGGTATATGAGCAGGCTGACCAATGATGCAAAGGAAATTCTTGTATCAAAAAGCGGGGCCGGCAATGATTTCCTTGGATGGATTGACCTCCCGGTGGATTATGATAAGGAAGAATTTGCACGCATTCAAAAAGCGGCTGAAAAAATCAGGTCTGATTCAGAAGTGCTTGTAGTAATCGGCATTGGCGGTTCTTATCTTGGTGCCAGGGCTGCGATTGAATTTTTAAGGCATGGATTTTACAATAATATTTCAAAAGAAATGCGCAAGGCACCGGAAATCTATTATGCAGGCAACAGTATCAGCAGTACTTATGTGCAGGGGCTGATAGATGTTATCGGTGACAGGGATTTTTCGGTTAATGTCATTTCGAAATCCGGCACAACGACAGAACCGGCTATCGCATTCCGTATTTTCAAGGAAATGCTGGAAATGAAATACGGCAGGGAGGAAGCTGCTAAGAGAATCTATGCAACAACGGACAAGGCACGGGGAGCATTAAAGAGCCTTTCGGATGAAGAAGGATATGAGACCTTTGTTGTACCGGATGATGTAGGCGGGCGTTTCTCTGTACTGACAGCAGTTGGCCTTCTTCCGATTGCAGCCAGCGGGGCTGACATTGCAAAGCTGATGGAAGGAGCCGCAGAGGGCAGGAAGCTTGCACTGGAAAGCAGCTTTGAAGACAACGCCGCTTTACAGTATGCAGCAATCCGTAATATTTTACACAGAAAAGGCAAATCCGTTGAAGTGCTGGCAAATTATGAGCCAAGCCTTCACTATGTATCAGAATGGTGGAAACAGTTATACGGCGAATCCGAAGGCAAAGACCAAAAGGGCATATTCCCGGCTTCGGTTGACCTTACAACAGACCTGCATTCCATGGGACAGTTTATTCAGGATGGTTCCAGGATTATGTTTGAAACGGTGCTGAATGTGGAAACATCCCGCAGCCGTGTGGAAATCAAGGAAGAACCGGCTGACCTGGACGGGCTGAATTACCTGGCTGGAAAAGACATGGATTTTGTCAATAAGAGTGCCATGAACGGAACCATTCTGGCTCATACAGACGGCAGCGTGCCAAACCTGATGGTATGCATTCCGGAGCAGAACGAATTTTACCTTGGACAGCTGTTTTACTTCTTTGAGTTTGCCTGCGGTGTCAGCGGATATCTGCTTGGCGTGAATCCGTTTAACCAGCCAGGCGTGGAAAGCTATAAGAAGAACATGTTTGCACTTCTGGGCAAGCCGGGATATGAGGCTGAGAAGGAAGCATTGTTAAAGAGGCTGTAACAGGAAGCCTGAACAGACAGGCCGTGCAGATTGACATGCACAGGGATTATTTACAGATATTTTTCAAAGGACTGGCGGTTTTGCGCCGGTCCTTTTTTCGCATAAAATCAGGCTTCCAGTTTCTCCCGGAAAAAATTTAAAAAAAAATTTGACAAAACTATTACAACATGCTACAATGCATTTGTAACAAAGTTGTAACAAATGTAATAAAAAGTGAATAAAATAAACAGAAACGTAATGAAAAGATAAAGTTTTATTCATGAAAAAAACGGAGGTTTATTATTATGCGAGGAAATAAGAGACTGATACAGGGCATGACTGCTGCTGGCGCGGCAGGGGTGATTGCATGTTCAGTTGCCTTTTCCCAACCACAGATAATGCGGACCGAAGGAACAATCCAGATGGCACAATACCGCTCCGCAGGCATTATGGCAGTATCAAGCACAGGTAAAATATCGATTGAGAAGCATGAAGCAGGCAGCACAGCAGCGGCTTCACAGGTTCCGGTAGCTGTACCTAACCTGTTTACAGGAGAACGGGCAGCAGACATAGAAAGCCAGGATTCTGTTTTGCCAGAGGAAACAAAAACAGAAGAAAACAACATAGTACAGATACAGACAGAAAACAAAGCTGACAGCCAGGCAGATGACACAAAAGAAGCCGGCAGCCAGACCCGGAAGGAAAATCAGGAAAATCAGAAAGAAGAAAAAGAATTAAAAGTTAAGGAAAAGAAAAAAATAAGCGCAAAAGAAAAGAAACAGGCTGAAACATCCAGGAAATGGAAAAACAAGCTGATGGCGGATGTCGATGACTGCCTGAATATCCGTGAAACAGCAGGCGAGGACGCTGCTGTAGCCGGAAAGCTGCGCAAAGGCGATGTTGCCAGGGTGCTGAAAAAAGGCAGGGAATGGACAAAGATTCAGTCTGGTTCTGTTACCGGTTATGTGAAAAACGAATACTGTGTGTATGGCGCAAAAGCATATAAGCTCGCAAAGAAAATCTGCAAGGTCTATGCGACGGTCCAGGCTGACGGGCTGCGCATCCGGCAGAAAGCCAGTGAGAATTCAACGGCATTAGAGGCAGCGTTTAAGGGTGATAAGCTGCTGGTCAGCGAAAACGCAAAACAGAAAGACGGCTGGGTAACCGTGTCCTTTAAAAACCTGAAAGGATATGTATCAGAGGATTATGTAAAGGTCGGGCTTGGCACTGGAAAAGCAATTTCCATAGAAGAAGAACGCGCCATGCTGGAAGCCCAGAAAAAGGCAGAGCAGATGGCTGCTGCCAGAAGCGCTTCTTCGTCAGGAAGTTCTTCCCAGGCGAGTGTAAAGGCACTCAGCACGTCCGCAGTATCTTCCAGCGACCTGACACTGCTTTCCGCAATTATTTTCTGTGAGGCAGGCGGCGAAAGCTATGCCGGGCAGGTAGCGGTCGGCGCAGTTGTCATGAACCGTGTCCGCAGCGGTGCGTTCCCGAACTCGATTTCCGGTGTTGTTTACCAGAATGGGCAGTTTTCGCCGGTAGCGAACGGGGCACTGGCAAGAGCGCTTTCCAACGGCAATTACAGGCACTGTACGTCGGCAGCGCAGGCAGCGCTTGCAGGAAGCGATAACACAGGCGGTGCAAAATTCTTTCACCGTGTAAACGGGGCTGCAGGCCTTGTTATTGGAAATCATGTCTTTTATTAACAATTGTAACCGCTGTAGAAATACAGCGGTTTTTGTGTGCCAATTTCGTGGATAATTTCTAAAAAAACCGTCCTTTTTGTGTATATTCGCAGAGTTTTGGGAGTTTTCATGGTTGTCAATTGCGTTTAATTATAGTATGATAAAGAAAATTTACAGGAATATATTTTTTGTTCTGTGGATAACTATATTCAGATAAAGGAGGTTTTGGTTATGCAGACTCTGGTTATTTTCGTAACACTGGCTGTTATTGTGATGCTGATTGCGGTGTCCTGCATTAAAATCGTGCCGCAGGCACATGCAGCTGTCATTGAACGGCTGGGCGGCTACCTTGCTACCTGGGGTGTCGGGATTCATTTTAAGGCACCGTTTATCGACAGGGTTGCAAAAAAGGTACTGTTAAAGGAGCAGGTGGTTGATTTTCCGCCGCAGCCCGTTATCACAAAGGACAATGTCACGATGCAGATAGACACGGTTGTTTATTTTCAGATTACAGACCCGAAGCTGTTTGCTTACGGCGTGGAAAATCCGATTATGGCAATTGAAAATCTGACCGCGACGACACTGCGTAATATTATCGGTGACCTGGAGCTGGATGAAACGCTTACTTCGAGGGAAACCATTAATACAAAAATGCGCGCCTCCCTGGATGTAGCGACAGACCCGTGGGGAATCAAGGTAAACCGCGTGGAACTGAAAAATATTATTCCGCCACAGGCAATCCAGGATGCAATGGAAAAGCAGATGAAAGCCGAGAGAGAGCGGCGTGAGGTAATTTTAAAAGCGGAAGGAGAGAAGAAATCTGCCATTCTCGTGGCAGAGGGCAAGAAGGAATCGGCGATTCTGGATGCAGAGGCTGAAAAGCAGGCAGCCATTCTGCGGGCAGAAGCGCATAAAGAAGCGATGATTCGGGAAGCAGAGGGCCAGGCAGAGGCGATTTTAAAGGTGCAGCAGGCGAATGCAGACGGACTCCGGTTTTTGAAGGAAGCACAGCCGGATGCAGCTGTCCTGCAGTTAAAAAGCCTGGAAGCGTTTGCGAAAGCTGCGGACGGAAAATCGACGAAAATCATAATACCTTCGGAAATTCAGGGTATCGCCGGACTGGCAAAATCCATTGTTGAAGTTGGGACAGAAAAAATGAATTAACAGGCTGATGACTGATTTCAATAGTGGCAGGAATAGGAAATGCCTATTCCTGCCATTCATGCTGGTTTATGTTTTATGTATGTAAATTATATTTATCAGGAAAAGATAAAGAAAAACAGCTTTATGACGAAAGAAAGAGAGGAGCAGGAAATGAATTTACAGGGCAGGAGTTTTTTGAAGCTGCTTGATTTTACGCCGGAAGAAATTCTGTATCTGATAGAGCTTTCGGCTGAACTCAAGGAAAAAAAGAAAAAAGGAATCGCGCATGGAGAGCTGGCTGGGAAAAATATTGCGCTGATTTTTGAAAAGACAAGCACCAGGACGAGGTGTGCATTTGAAGTGGCAGCGCATGACCTGGGCATGCATGTGACTTACCTCGACCCGTCCGGTTCCCAGATTGGACGCAAGGAAAGCATTGCTGATACGGCCCGGGTGCTTGGCAGGATGTTTGACGGTATCGAATACCGCGGATTCGGGCAGGAAATTGTGGAAGAACTGGCGTCTTATGCAGGCGTGCCGGTATGGAACGGGCTGACAAACGAATTTCATCCGACGCAGATGATTGCAGATATGCTGACTATCCGCGAACGGTTTGGCAGGCTTGAGGGAATCAGGCTTGTATATATGGGGGATGCCCGCTACAATATGGGCAATTCGCTGATGGCAGCCTGTGCAAAGCTCGGGATGGATTTTTGTGCCTGTACCGATAAGAAGTATTTCCCGGATGAAGCGCTTGTGTGCACCTGTAGGGAGACAGCAGCGCAGACAGGGGCATCCATTACGCTGACAGAAGATATTGCACAGGCAGCGGCAGGGGCAGACGTCATTTATACCGATGTATGGGTATCGATGGGAGAGCCGGACGAGGTCTGGGCAGAACGGATTCAGGATTTGAAACGCTATCAGGTAAATGCGGATGTTATGGCGCTTGCAAAAGAGAGTGCGGTATTTATGCACTGCCTTCCGGCATTCCATGATTTGAAGACAGTAATTGGCCAGCAGGTATATGAGAAATTCGGCTTGAAGGAGCTGGAAGTTACGGATGAGGTATTTGAGAGCAGCAGGTCGGCTGTTTTTGATGAAGCCGAAAACCGCATGCATAGCATAAAGGCGGTTATGTATGCCACGATGCCGCGCTGAGAAAAGCCTTAGTTCGTAACTGCTTTGGAGTAACGGTATATTTATTTTGGATATGCATAACAGGTCTTCGTATAAGAAATGGGGTAAGCAGAATGAAAGCAGGAATATTAGCAGAACTTAGGGCATCAGATGGATATGTGTCGGGGCAGGAGCTCTGTAAGAAATTCGGTGTTTCCCGCACCGCAATATGGAAGGCAATTAATCAGCTAAAGCAGACAGGGTACGAGATAGAAGCAGTTCAAAACCGGGGGTACCACATCGTATCTACACCAGATATACTGAATGAAAACGAATTAAGAAGCATACGCAAGACAGAGTGGCTTGGCAATCTGATCTGTTATGAGCCGGTTATGGGCTCTACCAATACAAGGGCCATGCAGCTGGCGGAAGAAGGAGCGCCGCATGGAACGATTGTCGTGACGGACAGGCAGGAGAACGGCCGGGGCAGAAGGGGCAGGAAATGGGAGACGCCGGCCGGGGCCGCAATCGCGATGACATACCTGCTGCGACCCGAAATCGACCCGAACAATGCGTCTATGCTGACTCTTGTGGCTGCGATGGCTGTGGCAAGGGGAATTGAAGACGAAACAGGCTTAAGGGTCGGTATCAAATGGCCAAACGATATTGTGATACATGCGAAAAAAGTCAGCGGGATTCTGACAGAAATGAGTGCACAGGCAGATTATGTCAATCACGTGGTAGTCGGGATTGGAATCAATGTGCATATAGACCTGTTTCCGGAAGAATTGCAGGATATCGCGACATCCCTGTTTCTGGAACTTGGAATAAAGATTAACCGGGCAGCACTGATTGAACGGATTTGCGAGTATTTTGAAGCTTATTATGATGTATTTTTACAGACAGAGGATTTAAGCGCTATTGCAAAACAGTATGATGCGTATATGGTGAACCGGAACCAGCAGGTCAGGGTACTTGATCCGAAGGAAGCCTACGAAGGGACAGCACGCGGCATTACAGACAGGGGGGAGCTGCTTGTTGATACCTGGGAATGCAGAAAGAGGGTATCTTCGGGAGAAGTATCGGTAAGGGGAATTTATGGTTATATTTAAGGAGTAACGATGTATCAGGACGAAGTTGTATTATGCGGTTCCAGCGCATACACAAAAAAATTTTATCTCAATGGCGATTTTGCAAATCTGCCGGAGCAGGTACAGAATGATTTGAAAATCTTGTGCGTACTGTATACCGAGGATATCGGCGGCACCCTGCAGCTTGTATTTGACCGGGAAGGAAGCCTTGTATTCCGCACGGAATATGCAGAAGATGATTTTCTGTATGATGAAATCGGAAGCGTATTAAAAATAAAGCAGCTTCGCCAGACGAAGCAGGAATTATTGGAAGCGCTGGAGATGTTTTACAGGGTATTTTATCTGGGCGGGGAGTTTGAGGAGGACTAGAAAATGCTATTAGTAACTGATGTTGGAAATTCAAATATTACGCTGGGCGTATTTGATGGGGACAAGCTGGAAGCTACTTTTCGCATGACGACCAAAATACCGCGTACCTCAGATGAGTATGGAATTGTTCTGCGCAACCTGCTCCAGCACAGCCAGATTGACGTCAGGGAGATTGCGGCTGCTGTCGTATCATCGGTCGTGCCGAATGTCATGCATTCACTGACAAGCGCATTCATTAAATATATCCACGTCACTCCGATTATTGTGGCACCCGGCATCAAAACCGGAATACGGATTGCAACGGAAAATCCAAGGCAGATTGGGGCAGACCGGATTGTAGACGCCGTCGGGGCTTATGGGTTATATGGCGGGCCGGTTATTGTGATTGATTATGGCACGGCAACTACATATGACCTGGTAGACGCGTCCGGTGCGTTTCTGGCAGGAGTCATTGCCCCGGGCATCCGTACTTCGGCAAAAGCCCTGTGGGAAGAAGCTGCAAAACTCCCGGAAATCGAAATATGCAAGCCGAAAAGCATCCTGGCACAGGAAACCATTACCAGCATGCAGGCGGGGCTTGTGTATGGACAGATTGGCCAGACGGAATATATTATCAGTCATATGAGGCAGGAATTTGCGGCCGGCGAAATCAAGGTTGTGGCAACCGGCGGGCTTGGCAAGACAATAGCGTCTGAGACTTCGTCTATTGATATTTATGACCCGAACCTGACGCTGCACGGAATGCGGCTGATTTATGAAAAGCAGAAATAGCTGGAATCAGGGAATGTAAGGAAATCATCATGGAGCCAATGAAAATAGAACCATTTAAAATAGGCAGTGCTGTTTTAAAAAACAGCCTGGTTTTAGGCCCGATGGCAGGTGTGACAGACCTGCCATTTCGTCTGCTGTGCGCCGAACAGGGTGCCGGGCTGGCATGCATGGAAATGGTCAGCGCAAAGGGCATTTTGTACGGCAATAAAAATACGGAAGCCCTGCTTGCCATTGATGAAAGAGAGCGTCCGGTGTCGCTGCAGCTGTTTGGCGCAGACCCGGATATTATTTCGGAGATGGCAAAACGCATCGAAGACCGCCCGTTTGACATTCTGGACATCAATATGGGCTGTCCCGTGCCAAAGGTTGTCAATAACGGGGAAGGCTCGGCTCTGATGAAAAATCCGGCGCTGGCAGGAAAAATCATTGAAAAAACAGTAAAAGCCATTCAAAAGCCTGTTACCGTAAAAATCCGCAAGGGCTTTGACGAGGCCCATGCCAATGCGCCTGAAATGGCTTATATTGCACAGGAATCCGGTGCGTCGGCGGTCGCGGTGCACGGGCGGACAAGGGAGCAGTATTATGCCGGACGCGCAGACTGGGAGATTATCCGCAGGGTGAAGGAAGCGGTTTCCATTCCGGTTATTGGAAACGGGGATATCTGTTCGTATGAGGATGCCGTGCGCATGAAAGAACAGACCGGGTGCGATGGATTTATGATTGCCAGGGGCGCGCAGGGCAATCCGTGGATTTTTTCACAGATTCTGGAAGCGGCACGCACCGGGAAAAAGCCGGAACGCCCGTCCAGGCTGGAAACGGCACAGATGGTGCTGCGCCATGCCAGGATGATGCTGGAATGGAAAGGGGATTATACCGGAATCCGCGAAATGCGAAAGCACGCCGCATGGTATACAGGCGGCTTTCCGCATGCGGCAAGGCTGCGCGGTGAAATGAACCAGGTGGAGACATACGCACAGCTGGAAGAACTGATGCTGCGTTTTGCGGATGCACAGGAAATCTGTGGATGACATGTTTTGCGGCTGCATTATAAATTTCTGGAATGAATCTGTACATGGGATGCATATACTTAGAAAAAAGACAGGCAGGCATCCGAAATTGGCATTTCAGGCATTTCGTAACTGGATAAAAAAGCGGTTCAGCCGGAAACAGGGGCAGATTCCCAAGACGGAGCCTGCGCCGCATGCACCTGTGCCGGAGTATGAGTTTTCACCGATGACTTACCAGAACCCATTTATTCCATATTTTCAGGATATTCTGGAACAGCTTCTGGAACAAAAGCAGATTGCACGACGCAGGCTGGAGCTGGTTGTAATTGACGCTGAGGAAAACCGGGATGATGACGGGGAAGACATGGAGCATATCCTGTATGAGACAGTCCGCCAGCTGAATTACCTGCTGGTAGTTACGGACAGGCCGCAGCGGTATGAACATTTTGCACAGCAGGTGTATGAGGAAAACGGGCTGATTATCCAGACGTCCCCGAAACCGGCGCACAGGGGCATCCGTGGAAACATGGTGCTGGATTTTGAGCGCAGCGGGGGAATCCGGGCAGAAACGATAAGGCGCGGCACAGTCTATGTCCCATTCTACAAAAGGCCGTGGGAAATAGGCGAAAACCTTGACATTCTTGTGCCTGTTGGTTATAATACTTTGGTTGTGGGTGGCATTTTATCAGCATATTTTGAAGATAGCCGTCCAATCGATGAAAAATTCTTAAAGGATAGGAAGCCAGACCGATTAGAACGGGAATTCAGGAAGGGTTGAAAGGAAATGGAAAAGAAAAATATTTTAACTTATGAAGGCTTGCAGAGGCTGGAGAATGAATTGCAGGATTTGAAACTGGTAAAACGAAAGGAAATTGCCCAAAAAATCAAAGAAGCCAGGGAACAGGGAGATTTATCCGAGAACGCGGAATATGATGCAGCAAAAGACGAACAGCGCGACATTGAAGCAAGAATTGAAGAACTCGAAAAAATACTGAAAAATGCCGAAGTCGTAGTAGAAGAAGAAGTAGACCTGGATAAAATCAACGTAGGCTGTCTTGTCAGAATCCTGGATTGTGAATTTGACGAAGAATTGGAATATAAGATTGTAGGTTCGACAGAAGCAAACAGCTTAAAAGGAAAGATTTCAAATGAATCCCCGGTCGGACGGGCACTGCTCGGACACCGGATAGGGGATATGGTAGAGGTAGAGACGCAGGCAGGAGTCCTGCAGTACAAGGTGCTCGAAATCCAGAGGTCAAATGCTTAATAGAAAAGAAGAAGCAGTGGAGGAAAGAAAATGGCTGCACAGCAGAATCAGGATGTGAACCAGTTATTAAAGGTTCGTCATGAAAAATTACAGGAGCTGCAGGAAAAGGGAAAAGACCCGTTTCAGATTACAAAATATGATGTTTCACGCCACAGCCAGGAGATTAAGGATAATTTTGATGCCCTGGAAGGGCAGGAGGTTTCCATTGCCGGGCGCATGATGTTTAAGCGCGTGATGGGCAAGGCATCTTTTTGCAATATTCAGGATTTGCAGGGAAATATCCAGGCTTATGTGGCCAGAGACGATGTCGGCGAAGACAGCTATCAGGATTTCAAAAAATATGATGTCGGCGATATTTTAGGCATCAGGGGAACGGTATTTCGTACAAAAACAGGCGAAATTTCGGTTCATGCAAAGGAAGTCACGCTGCTGTCCAAAAGCCTTCAGATACTTCCTGAAAAATACCACGGACTGACAGATACGGATATCCGTTACCGCCAGAGATATGTCGATTTGATAATGAACGCGGATGTCAAAGACGCCTTTATCAAGCGTTCCAAAATTATCAGCGCTATCCGGCGTTACCTGGACACCCAGGGATTTATGGAGGTCGAAACCCCGATGCTTGTGTCAAACGCAGGCGGGGCAGCGGCAAGGCCGTTCGAGACGCATTTTAATGCCTTAAACGAAGACCTGAAGCTGCGCATTTCGCTGGAGCTGTATTTAAAGAGGCTGATTGTGGGCGGGATGGAGCGCGTATATGAAATCGGGCGCGTATTCCGCAACGAAGGGCTTGATACAAGGCACAACCCGGAATTTACGTTAATGGAGCTGTACCAGGCTTATACAGATTATAACGGGATGATGGATCTGACAGAAAGCCTGTACCGTTACGTTGCAAAAGAGGTGACCGGTTCTGAGGTGATTCCGTATGGGGAACATACGATTGATTTGTCCAAACCGTTTGAACGCATTACCATGGTGGATGCCGTGAAAAAATATGCAGGCGTAGATTTTGGAGAAGTTCATTCTACAGAAGAAGCAAAGAAGCTCGCGGACGAGCATCATATCGAATATGAGGCTAGGCACCAGAAGGGGGATATTCTCAGCCTGTTCTTTGAACAGTATGCAGAGGAGCATCTGATTCAGCCGACGTTTGTTATGGACCATCCGGTTGAAATCTCGCCGCTGACCAAGAAAAAGCCGGATAATCCGGAATATGTAGAGCGGTTTGAGTTCTTTTTAAATGGCTGGGAAATGGCAAATGCCTATTCCGAGCTGAACGACCCGATGGACCAGCGCGAACGCTTTGCTGCCCAGGAAAAGGCTTTTGCAGCCGGGGATGAGGAAGCAAACCATACAGATGAGGATTTCCTCAATGCCCTTGATATCGGCATGCCGCCGACCGGGGGAATCGGTTTCGGAATTGACCGCATGGTTATGATTCTGACAAATTCGGCAGCAATCCGCGATGTGCTGCTGTTCCCGACGATGAAATCACTTGATGCAAAGAAGAATGACAGCAGGGCTGGAAAAGCTGGCGGTTTAGCTGCAGCGGGAGTGCTGGCAGCAGGCGTACAGCCTGACCTTTCGAAAGTGAAAATCGAACCGCTGTTCGAAGATATGATTGACTTTGAGACCTTTGCAAAATCAGATTACCGGGCTGTAAAGATTCTGGACTGCGAAGCGGTTCCAAAGTCAAAGAAGCTGCTGAAATTTGTCTTAGATGACGGCGTGCGCAAAGACCGCGTGATTTTAAGCGGCATTCATGAGTATTATGAGCCGGAAGACCTGATAGGCAAAACAGCAATCGCGATTGTAAACCTGCCGCCGAAAAAGATGATGGGCATTCCATCCGAAGGCATGCTTATTTCAGCCGTACATGAAGAAGACGGCCGTGAAGGGCTGAACCTTCTGATGGTAGACAGCCGCATCCCGGCAGGCGCAAAGCTGTATTAAGACAGAATGCAGGTGAATGGCAGACCGTCCAGGCTTTTGGCGAAGTGTTTACGATAAGCACTTCGCCATTTTTGCTGCCTGTATTACGGCGTATTGTCCTGTATCAGGAAGCCCTTGCGGTATTCCGAAGGGGTCATGCCTTTGTACTGGGTAAATAATTTGGTAAAATACGGCGGATGCTGAAATCCGACCGCGTAGCTGACATCTGTAATATTCAGCGGGCTTTTCCGCAGCAGGATGGAAGCTTTTTCCAGGCGGTACTGCTGCAGATACTGGCTGGGGCTCTGCCTGGCGTGCTTTTGGAACAGCTTGAACATGTATGTACGGTCTATGCTGGCAGCCGTTGCAATTTCTGAGATAGATATATGGTTAAAATAATTTTTATGTATATAATGAACCGCTTTATTAAAATACAGCTCGCCGGATGTCAGCTGGTCTTCCTGGCTGCTGTACACGCTGTGCTGGATATAATCCAGAAGCTGAAGGGCCACGCCCAGTGCCTTCAGGCGCTGATTCTGCTGAAGGCTGTCATAGGCGGATTCAAACAGGCGTTCCAGGCGTGAATCGACCTTGTGGTGCAGGATATAATGCTCGGGCGACAGGTTGCAGGTTTCAAGGATGCGCTTTGCAAGCGTGCCTTTCAGGCCAATCCAGCGGTAAGACCACGGATTGGATGCAGCCGGGAAATATTTGTTTTTTGTATGGGGCGGAATCATAAACAGGTCGCCGGGATGGATGTGGTTCTGCTTGTCCCGGATTTGGAAATATCCTTCTCCGTCTACACAGTAATGAATCACCCAGTAATCAATCAGAATAAATTCGTAAGGCTTGGTCGGGCGGCATTCCTCAAAGCCGCATTCGCACAGACTGAGCTCATTTCCAATTGAGACATCATCGATTAAAATTCCTATTTCTTTTTCAAAGAATCGTGCCATAATTGTAAACCTCCTGAAGCTTGACAGAAACTTTCTATTTTTCTGTATCATATACCTATGGAACGCTGGCAGTCAATAAGTATGCCGGCTATATTTGGAATAAATTCTGCACAAACCGGGAAACACATATTCCCATTTCTGGCCGGATAGAGCACTAGTCAACATAAGTATAAGAAAGCAACATGAATTATATTTCCTGCAGCTATAACAAGTGCGCGGATTATGCCGAAAACACGTACTTTATAGGGAAATATAACGATAAAGCCAGGAAATATCACAATTTCCTGCCGGAATTGAAAAGAATATGCAGAAAAAAGAAACCTGGAAAAATATTTCAACAGGCAACATTTGTTATAAATACTTCAACATGCCTGATAGAATTGCAGATTTTTCGATGCTACAATAGATTTACAAAGCAGATGCGCAGATGCTGAAAAAATAACGAACAGGAGAAGAACTCATGGAAAATTCTAATTCAAGAGAGCGTTTGGGGTCAGTGGCACTTATGATGATGACATTTTCAGCTGTATTTGCCTTCCCGAGTATTATTAATAACAGCATCCAGATTGGACTGGCAACGATACCTGCATATATTTTCGGTTCTGTATTTTACTTTCTGCCGTTTATTCTGATGATTGCAGAATTTGCATCTGCGAATTCGGAAAAAGAATCCGGCGTACACAGCTGGCTGGAATGTGTACTCGGGCCGAAATGGGCATTTCTGGGAGCATGGGCATATTTCTTTGTCAATCTGTTTTATTTCTGCTCGCTCCTGCCGCAGACGCTGATTTATGCATCCTACGCATTCGCCGGCAAAAACATGTTTGGGGGAGAAGGCGGAACCAAGATTATAGCTGTCATATCCATTGTACTGTTCTGGGCTGCGACGTATGTGTGCGTAAAGGGCGTCAGCTGGATTTCAAAGGTAACCGGGTTTGCAGGAAGTGCACGTCTGTTTATGGGCATCGCGTTTGTCATTCTTGCTTTTGTCGTGATATTTGGTTTCGGGGAAGCACCGGCACAGGAGTTTACCATGCAGTCCGTCACGCCGAAATTTAACTGGACATTCTTTATGACCATGGCATGGGTACTGCAGGCAGTTGGCGGCGGTGAAAGCATCGGCGTGTATGTCAAGGACGTAAAAGGCGGAAATAAAACATTTGTAAGAATTATGATTCTGGCAACCATCGTAGTCGGGGTAATGTATGTGCTCGGTGCGGTAGCGGTAGGCATGATTGTACCGGGAGAGGTGCTTTCCGGCAACTTCTCAAATGGCATTTTTGATGTATTCCAGATACTTGGAAAGCATTTCGCAATACCGGGCAGTGTCATTGTCCGCCTGGTCGGCGTGATTCTGCTGCTGGGAAACCTTGGCTCGCTGGCATTGTGGACGGCGGCACCGGTAAAAGTATTTTTCTCGGAAATTCCGGAAGGCGTATTCGGAAAATGGCTGGTCAAAACAAATGAAGAAGGCAATCCGACCAATGCATTGTTTGTACAGGGAATCGTTGTAACCGTCCTTCTGGTTATCCCGGCACTGGGTATCGGAAATATTGACAGCTTTCTGGAAATGCTTATTAATATGACAGCGGCAACGTCACTGCTGCCGGTATTGTTCCTGCTTGCGGCTTATATCGGGCTGCGCTGGAAAAAAGACAGTCTGGAAAGGGATTTCCGTTTCGGAAGCCGCACCTTTGGCATTATCGCAGGGGTATTCCTTCTGATTGTATTTATGTTCGTATTTTTCATGTCTACCGTACCGGAACCGACGTTAATCATGCAGGCGGTGAACGGAACACTGCCGGAAGGTGTTGCAAATCCGATTGGCACTCTGGTATATAATGTGCTGGGGGTTGTTATTTTTATGGGGCTCGCATGGGGATGCTGGAACCGTTTTGAAAAGAAAAATAATACTGGCCGCAAATAATATAGAGAAGGAGAATTACATATGAAAACATGGGAAAATCATCAGATTGATGGAATTAACAGAATGCCGGCAAGAGCGCATTTCCTCACATTTCCGACAAGGGAAAAAGCACTTCTGGGGGACAACGGGTATACGCATGCATTCAAAAACCTGAACGGGGTATGGAAGTTTTTGTTTCTGGACGCCCCGGAATACAGCCCGGAAGGATTTTACCGCAGCGATTTTGACACGTCCTCGATGGATGACATTACGGTGCCGGGAAACTGGCAGCTGCAGGGATATGGGAAGATGCATTATTCGGATTTGTGGTACAATTTCCCAATCAATCCGCCGTATGTGCCGACAGAAAATCCGACAGGAATTTATAAGCGTACCTTCTATCTCGAAGAAAGCTTTCGTGACATGCAGGTTATCCTGCGCTTCTGCGGCGTGGATTCTGCGTACCATCTGTGGGTCAATGGCCAGGAATCAGGCTACAGCAAGGCTGCAAGAAATGAGTCGGAATTTGACATTACGCCGCTCGTTCGTCCCGGCGAAATCAACGATGTGACCGTAAGGGTCTACCAGTGGTCGGACGGCACCTATCTGGAAGACCAGGACATGTGGTGGTTAAGCGGTATTTTCCGTGATGTGGAGCTGATTGGCGTTCCAAAGGACGGCATCTGTGATTATAAAGCAGTGGCAGACCTGGATGACACATATGAGAACGGGCTGCTGTCTGTAGATGCCGTGCTGCGTACCGAACAGCCGGTCAATGTGTCCTTTGAACTGCTGGATGCATCCGGTGCCTGTGTATGGAAAGAAACGAAAGCATCCGAAGGCAAACGGGTCAGCTGCAGGGCAGTGATTGAACAGGCCAGGCACTGGACGGCAGAGACGCCGTATCTGTACCAGCTGCTATTAACGGTGGAAAAAGACGGCAGAGTCATAGAGGTGATTCCGCAGAAGACAGGCTTTCGCAATATCCGCCTGAATGGCGATACCTTCCTCGTAAATGGCGTGGCCATTAAGTTTAAGGGCATGAACCGCCACGATTACAATCCGAAAAACGGACGTGTCGTTGCGAAGGAAGAAATCGAAAAAGATATTATCTTGATGAAGCAGTTTAATGTGAATGCAATTCGCACCTGCCATTATCCGGATTCCTATTATCTGTATGACCTGTGTGACGAGTACGGCATGTATGTCATAGACGAGACAGACCTGGAGTGCCATGGCTTTGAGCTGACCGGGGATTATGCATGGATTTCCAATGACCCGTCCTGGGAAACAGCGTATGTGTCGCGCATGGTGCGCATGATAGAGCGGGATAAGAACCATCCGTCCATTCTGATGTGGTCGCTTGGCAATGAGTCTGCATCAGGCTGCAATTTTATCGAAATGACAGAAGCTGCACACCGCATGGACCCGTCCAGGCTGGTGCATTATGAAGGCGATTTCGATATGGAATATGCGGATGTGTATTCCACGATGTATACCTGGCTGGAAAATCCGGCAAAACCGTTTCTGATGAAGGATATTATCGAAAAGAGCAGGCATCCGCATATACTCTGTGAATACTGCCATGCCATGGGCAACGGGCCGGGCAATTTAAAAGAATATCAGGACTTGTTCTATGCCCATGACAAGCTTCAGGGCGGGTTTATCTGGGAATGGTTTGACCACGGCATCGAAAGCTATACGCAAGACGGCGAAAAGTATTACCGTTACGGCGGCGATTTCGGCGACGACCCGAGCAACAGGGATTTCTGCATTGACGGCATGTTAATGCCAGACCGCACGCCGTCTCCGGGACTGTACGAATACAAAAAAGTGGCAGAGCCTGTGACTACGACAGCGGTGAATCTGGAACAGGGAATGATCCATGTGTTAAGCCGGTATGATTTTGCAGACTTAAACCAGCTGCGCCTGGTCTATCAGGTTATGGAAGATGATGTCATGCTCAAAAGCGGAAGCATGGAGCTGCCTTCTGTACCGGCAAGAACCGGAATAGACCTTACCGTACCGTATGCGTTTGGCAGCATCCAGCCAAAACCGGGTGCAGAGTATTACCTGAATATTTCGTACCAGCTGAAAGATGCCGCACCGTATGCACCGGCTGGCCATGAGCTTGCAACAGCGCAGTTCCGGCTTCCGGTTTACCGCGAAGGAATCGAAGTAATACCGCAGGGAACGCTGAAGGTAACAAAGGAGCATACGCTGCTGCGTGCCGAAGGTGCCGATTTCCGTGTGGAATTTGACCTGGTACGCGGCAATATCACAAGCATTGTGCGCGACGGCATGGAAATCATGAGCAAGGGTCCGAGGCTGACACTCTGGCGTGCCCCAATCAGCAATGATATGGAAATCATCCATGAGCTGAAAAAGGTATATTTCCTTCATCTGGAGCATGAAACCGTGATGGATATCCAGTATGAGGAAGACGGGCATTTCCTGAACGTAACAGTAAAGACCGTAAATGGAACCACGAACAGTGCATGGCATTTTGACACCGTCTATGAATATACGGTCTGCCCGACGGGGGACGTGCTGATTCGCGTGTCCGGCGTGCCGGGCGGAAAGATGGAAGATACCGGTGCAGCCTTATCTGCCAATGGCTCCTCTGCCAATATGGCAATGGGCACAAAGCCGGGATGTGCACCGGACATGTTCCCGCGAATCGGTGTCAGCATGCATCTGGATAAATCCATGGAGCATGTGCGCTACTTCGGACGTGGCCCTGGGGAGAACTACGCCGATTCGAAAGAAGCAGGGCTGATGGGCGTGTATGAGAATACCGTGGACGGGCTGTTTACAAATTACGTTGTCCCACAGGCAAACGGAAACCATATGGACTGCAAGTGGGTATCTTTAACCAATGACAGGGGCATGGGCCTGGTTGCATCCACGGAAAACAGCTTTGATTTCAGCGCTTCCTTCTATGAGGAAAAAGACCTGGACGATGCAAAGCATACCTGTGACCTGAAAAAAAGAGACTACGTGGTCTTCCATGTGGATTATAAGCAGAATGCGCTCGGCTCCTATTCCTGCGGCCAGTGGCAGCTGGATAAATACCGCGCAAAAAATGAAGCCTTTGCGATTGAATTCCGCGTGACGCCGTTTAACAATAAAGTAACAGCAGACAAGCAGATTGCGCATGAAAGAATCCGTATTCCAAAATAAATAAAACAAAAAGCAGCCGTGTGCAGGGGGCATGATTCCGCACACGGCTGCTTTGATTTGACAAATGGCAGAAAGTCAGGTTACAATAAAAGCAGAATCCGAAGAACCGAGGTGGCAGCTGCAATGTGTACAAAATCTGAATTACAGGTTATATTGGAACAGATAATTTTATGGACAGTCCATTTATAGAAGGGGGTTCATGATGCCGGGAATGATAAATAATCTGCTTGGGCAGTATGTGGAAGTAGTAAGGGAAATTTACGGAGACCGATTAAAGTCAGTAATCCTGTATGGCTCTTATGCCAGAGGGGATTTCAGGCCGGATTCGGATATTGATATTATGATTCTGGCAGATTTGACAGAAATGGAGATTGAGGAATTTGGCAGACAGCTGTCATGGTCTACTTATGATTTTAATGAGGAACATGAAACGGATATTAAACCCATAGCAAAGAGTGCTGCCCATTTTAAAAAGTGGCAGGGGGTTTATCCTTTTTATACAAATGTGCAGCAGGAAGGGGTTGAGCTATATGGAACAGCCTGAAAAAGGGAGCATTCGTGATTTGGTGCGTTATCGTATGGAAACAGCTCAGAGCGATTTGCAGTCAGCTGAAATTCTGCTGAAAGAAAAGGAATACAGGGGAGCAAATAACAGGGCTTATTATGCGATTTATCATGCCATATCGGCTGTCCATGCATTAGATGGAAGGTCATATAAGCGGCATAAAGATACTCTGGCAAATTTCAATAAAGACTATGTAAAGACTGAAATCATCCCGAAAACATTCGGCAGAAGGATAGCGCGGGCAGAAGAAATCCGCCATGCCAGTGATTATGATGATTTCTATATAGCTACAAAAGAGAAAGCAGAGGAACAGATTATAACGGCACGGGAACTGATTGAGCAGATAGAAGCTTACTGCATAAGCCGGCTCAAACTTAAATGAAATGGGACTGGCCGTATTTATAGAATGCCGTTTTCATTTTGTGGATGACAGAAAAAAGATTTATTTTTCACTGCATCATTCTATCCGCATTCTTTGCTCAGGCACAGCCAGATGAAACGGCTCTGCCTGAGCTTATTTTTTACAATTCTTTAATTCATCTCCAAATTTTTTCAGAAAAAAAGAATAAAATCCGAATAAATCTGCAGGTTATGACAATGTATCAGTGAAAGGATAAAGCTGCTGCCGGGATAAGGCGTTTGAGGGGGAAAAAGCGGATGACAAAACAGGAGCTTGAGATGTGCATTGATAAATATGGCAGAGACATTTACTCATTTTGCAGGCATCTTGCGGGCAGTCCGCTGGAAGCGGACGATTTATACCAGGACACATTTCTGATGGCTGTATCATTACAGGAAAAAATCGTATATGAAAACAATCCAAAAAGCTATCTGCTTTCTGCTGCACTGCGCATATGGAAAAACAAAAAAAGGAAAACCGCATGGCGCAAACGGATTGCAGATGTGCAGCCGGCAGCAGACATACAGGAAGCAGGCATGGAATGCACGGAGTTTTCACCGGAAGAAAGAATTGTAGGCAGAGAGAATGCCGAAGCTGTCCGAATGGCGGTAAACAGGCTGCCGGACAAGCTGAAGATTGTAGTGCTTCTGTTTTATATGGAAGACCTGCCGGCAGCCCAGATTGCCAAAGCGGTCAGAATACCGGCAGGAACCGTACTGAGCAGATTACACCGGGCCCGGAAAATATTAAAAAAGGAATTGGAGGATGTTCTAAATGGATAAAAAACTGGATGAAGCATTAAGACAGGCACTTGCGCCATGTGAAGAAGCAGATTTCTGGCTGAATCAGAAAATATTAAACCGTGCAGCAGGCCTGGCAGAAAACAAAGAAGATATAAAAGAAGAAAAAAATAAGATGGGAATAAGAAGAAAAAAACGGGGCCTGTCTGCAGCAGCTATCGCCGCAGCAGTGCTGTGCACCAGCTCCGTGACCGCATATGCGGCATGGAAATATCTGTCATCGTCTGATATTGCCGCGCATGTACAGGACCGGAAGCTGGCGGAGGCATTTTTAAGCAGCCAGGCATTTATCATAAACGAAACGCAGAATTACGGGGATTACCGTGTTACCCTGCTGGGCATTATATCCGGGGAGCTGCTGTCGGAATACCCGCATGGGAAAGAAAATGGCCGGATTGCCACAGACAGGACTTATGCGGTGGCGGCCATTGAATACGCGGATGGCAGGCCGGTGCCGGACACTTCTGAGGAAGCATATGGAGAGCTGGAATTTTTTGTTTCCCCGCTTATTGGCGGATATAATCCGGCTTTGTATAACATCGCGGACATGTCAGGCAATTATACAGATATCACGGAAGACGGCATCCTGTACAGGCTTTTAGAATGTGATGATATCGGGATTTTTGCAGGCTATGACCGGTATCTGTGCGTTTGCGAAGGAACATTTTATCAGAAAGAGGCTTATATCTATGATGAGGAAACAGGAAAAATCAGCAGAAATCAGGAATACCAGGGACTGAACGCTTTGTTTGAGCTGCCGGCGGACGGTGCAGAACCAGATTTTGAAAAAGCAGCAGAATATATGGCAGGCCTGGGGCCTGAGACGGATATTCAAAAAGAAAAGCTGTATGCCAGCCCGGGGGAATCCTTTGAAGTGCATGCACCAAAAGCTTATAAAAAGGGAGCGGCCGCCGCTTCGTATGCCCTGCAGTTTACCGGCAATCCATATGCATGGGGGAAAGACAGCCTGACAGAAGGCACGGACAGCTCCGGCTTTACCAAAAGCGTATGCGGGCATTTTGGAATCAGTCTTCCGCATGATTCGGCCAGGCAGCGGGAATTTGGGACAAAAATAGAAAACCTGGAACAGGCAGTGCCCGGAGATTTTATTTTTTATGATACGCCTGCCCATGTGGCAATTTACATCGGAGACGGGATGGTTGTCCATGCCATGCCGGAACTGGGAATCTGCATTTCGAAAGCCGGTTTTGATGAAATTTCAGAAATCAGGCGGATTTTTGATAATTCTGGCAGCAGTTCCGTTTCCTAACTGCTAGGAAATAAGTTTACCTCGATTTTTTCTGACAATTCGGTATATTATATACATAGTAACTGACGAAATATGGCTGTAAAGCAGCCTTGTGCAGAAAAAAGAAAGAGGGGGATTTTACGATGGCAAGATTAGGCATATCGGTCTATCCAGAGCATTCCACAATCGAGAAAGACCAGGCATATATCCGGAAAGCGGGAAGCCTTGGCTACAAGCGCATTTTTACCTGCCTTTTGAGTGTTGGGGACAAAAGCAGGGAAGAAGTGGTAAATGAATTCCGTGCGCTGGCAGACACGGCACACGAGTGCGGCATGGAGATTATTCCGGACGTCAGTCCGGCTGTATTTTCGCGCCTGGGGATTTCGTATGACGACCTGTCTGTATTTCAGGAAATGCATGTAGACGGCATCCGGCTGGACGAGGGATTTGACGGCATGAAAGAAAGCCTGATGAGCTATAATCCTCAGGGGCTTAAAATTGAGCTGAATGCCAGCACGCAGTTAGTCTATATTGAGAATATTATGGACCATCACCCGGACCGCTCCAGGCTGGTTACCTGCCACAACTTCTATCCGCAGCAGTATACCGGACTGAGCCTGGAGCATTTTAACACGTGCAATGAGAAAATGAAATCCATGCACCTGCCAGTCGCTGCCTTTATATCCAGCAGCAGCGAAGGAGCCTATGGCCCGTGGCCGGTGAATGAAGGACTCTGCACGCTTGAGATGCACCGCGGCCTGCCGATGGATTTCCAGGCACGCCACCTGTTTGCCACAGGAATGGTAGACGATGTGCTTGTAGCGAATGCCTATGCTTCGGATGCAGAGCTGGAAGCGTGTGCGGCAGTGAATCCGGCGATTCTGACGTTTGGCCTGATTCTGGAAAAAGAGCTGACACAAACAGAAAGCAAAATCCTGAATTACGAAATGAAGCACGTTGTGCGAGGCGATATGAGCGAATATATGATTCGTTCGACCTGGCCGAGGGTAACGTTCAAGGATGAATCCGTGACGGCTGACAATACGCATGACTTAAAGCGCGGGGATGTCGTGATTTTAAATGACGGCTACCAGCAGTACAAGGGCGAGCTGCATATCGTGCTCAAAGACATGCCAAATGACGGGCGCAAGAATGTAATCGGGCATCTGCCGGAATACGAGCATGTGCTGTTAAACTATGTGGAACCATGGAAGGTATTTTCCTTCTGCAGGGTATAAGCAGATAAGGAGCTGAACATGCAGAACGTGAGACAGGAAAAGCTGCTTGCCATGCTTTGCGAACGGGAAGGCTGGATGACCAGCAGGCAGCTGGCCAGGCTCCTGGGAGTTTCAGACAGGACAATCCGCTCGGATGTGGATGCCATTAACAAACGGATAACACCGCCGCCTATCGAGTCGAATGTGCGCCTGGGCTATCGGATGATGGAAGATGCCCGGACGGGCCTTTTTGCACCGGAAAAAAAGGTGCCGGAAACGGAAATTCCGCAGACGCCGGGTGCGCGGTGCATTTATATTATCCAGAAGCTTTTGTTTGAGGCCAGGGAACTGAACCTGGTCTCGCTTCAGAATCAGATTTATGTCAGCGGCTATTCGATTGACAATGATATCAAACGCATACGCAGGATGCTGGAGCCTTATGCCAGCCTGAAGCTTGTGCGTAACAGGGAATGTATTTCCTTAAAAGGCGATGAGGCCGGCAAGCGGCGCTTTTACAGGGACCTGCTTGTAGCCGAGGTGCAGGACAATTTTCTGAACATGAACCTGCTTGCCAATCTTTATAAAAGCTTTGACCTTCTTGCAGTCAAGGATATCTTTGTGGAAGTATTGGAAGAATATGATTATTCCATTCATGAATCCATGTTCCTGATGGTTCTTCTCCATGCCGGTACAAGCATTGAGCGCATGAACTGCGCCCATTTTGTAACAATGGAGAATGCTTCCCAGGGGCTGGAAGATACGATTGAATATCAGATTTCCAAAACCTTTTTTGAACGTGTCTCAAAACGCCTGCACCTTGAGGTGCAGGCCAGCGAGGTCGGCATGTTTGCGCTGGTCATTATGGGAAAGCGTGCTTCCAGCTATACCAATGATTATGTGAATTTTAACGGAAAATGGCTGAATACAAAAAAGCTGGTTACCGAAGCGCTGGAAGGCATCAATGCCCTGTTCGGGCTGGATTTCCGCAGTGACGCGGATTTGATAGCCGGGCTTAAAATACACATTCACGGGCTTATCGACCGGGTGAAGGCAAAGGTGCATATGCAGGAGGTGCTGGCAGAGGAGATTAAGCGCAAATACCCGTTTGTATACGATATGGGCATCTATGTGGTGGAGCTGCTTCAGGACAAGCTCGAAGCCTATATCCCGGAAGCGGAGTCCTGTTATATTGCCCTTCACCTGGGCGGTGCCAGCGAGCGGATTCAGAGTGTGCGCAGGTACAGGGCGGTGATGATTATCCCGCACAACCAGACCTTTTCCGAAATGTGTGTCCGCAAGATATCCGACATGTTCCGGGAACGGATGGAAGTAGCTGGCATTTTCAGTTATTTTGAAGAAGAAACAGCCTCTGCGCTGGACCCGGATCTGATACTGACGACCTTTCCGCTGGAGCATAAGCTGGATGTGCCGACGGTGGCTATCAGCCTGTTTGTCGATTCCGAGACGGAGTCGAGCATTCTCCAGGCGCTGAACCGGCTGGACAAAAAACGGTTCCAGCTCGAGCTGACCTCCTGTATCGGGAGGCTGATACGGCGGGAGCATTTTCATGAAAATGTCGGCCTTGAGACGCCGGAGGAAATAATCGCCATGCTGTGCGGCGGCCTGGAAAAGGAAGGCATTGTAGAGCCGGAATTTAAGGATATCGTGCTCAAAAGGGAACAGATGTCGCCGACCTCTTTTGTCAATGCATTTGCGATTCCGCACGCCTTCGGGGCGTTTGCCAGCAGCTCCACGATTGCGGTAGCGATGCTGAAAAACCCGGTACGCTGGGGCAATTTCCATGTCAGCCTGGTCATGCTTTTTGCAACAAATGAAGGCGATGAGCGCATGATTAAAATATTCTTTGACTGGGTAAGCAATGTCGTCAACCACCCGCAGGAGCTGGCAGGGCTGGTGTCATCCTGCAGCTATGAGGAATTTATCGACCGGATTATGGCCTGAATTTCCTAGCTGCTAGGAAATACGCTTAACACGAAAAAAGGAAGCTGTCCGGTATAATAAAGACAGCTTCATTCAAAAGTGCAGCAGGAGCCCCTGGTGCAGCTTTTGAAAAAGAATAGAATACAGGAGGTATTGATTATGGGAGAAGATTTAGAAACAAGCTGCTTTCAGATTATTTCGAATGTAGGCGCGGCGCGTTCGAGTTACATCGAAGCAATCCAGAAGGCAAAACAAGGGGACTTTGAAGGTGCACGGGAATGCATCGAAGAAGGAAAGAAACAGTTTCTGATTGGACACGAGGCGCATTTCGGGCTGATACAGAAAGAAGCCCAGGGAGAAGCAGTCGGCGGCTCGCTCATTCTGATTCACGCAGAAGACCAGCTGATGAGTGCGGAAGGCTTTAAAATCATTGCTGAGGAAATGATTGCGGCCTATGAGCGCATAGCAGAGCTGGAAAAAAAGCAGGAAGCTTAAATCAGAAATCCGGAAGTTACCCGGCACAGGAATCTGAAACAAAAAGCGGCTGCACGGCAGCTGTAAAAAATGAAAAACAGGAGGATTAGATTATGAAACGTGTATATTTATTCTGCAGCGCAGGGATGTCAACCAGCATGCTCGCAAGCAAAATGCAGGGCGTGGCAAATGAGCATGACCTTCCGATTGAAGTGGAGGCATTTCCAGATGGAAAAATCGGGCAGATTATCGAGGAAAGACATCCGGATGTCATTCTGTTAGGGCCTCAGGTAAAATACCGCTTTAATGAAATTTCAGAAAAATACGGCAGCACCGGCATTCCGATTCAGGTCATTGACCAGACAGATTATGGCATGATGAACGGAGAAAAAGTACTGAAATCAGCAATCAAGCTGATGAAGTCAGCGAAATAAGAAAGACAGGCGCAGGGGCGCCTTTACATAAAATCTGATTTGGGATTGGGGGAAAATTCTATGTTAAGTAAGTTAGAGTCCGTACTCATGCCTCTGGCTGAGAAAATCGGAAAGAATAAGTATCTGATGGCTATCCGTGACGGTTTCCTGCTATCCATGCCACTGCTGATTGTAGGGTCTTTCTTCCTGCTGATTGCCAATTTCCCAATTCCGGGCTGGAATGATTTCTGGGGAAAAATCTTTGGCGAGAACTGGACTTCCTGCTTTGCAAAGCCAACCGATGCCACATTTACCATTATGGCAATCTTTGCAGTAGTCGGCATCGGCTATTCCTTTGCAGAGCAGATGAACGTGGATAAATTATTTGGCGCTGCCATATCCATGGTCTGCTGGTTTTTAATCATGCCTTATGAAATTATTTCAGGCGATGTGACCGTAACCGGCATTCCGCTTGGATGGGCTGGTTCCGCTGTGTTCCGGTGTTGCAATTCCATGGACGATGCCGGTTGTACTTTCCGGCTTCCTGGCGACCGGATGGCAGGGAGCAGTGCTGCAGCTGCTGCTTTTGATTCTCGGCGTATTTATTTACATGCCGTTTATCAAGATGATGGATAAACAGTATCTGGATGACGAAGCAAAGGCTGTGGAAAGCAAAAATGACGATGATATTGACTTTGACGACCTTTCGTTCGACGACCTGTAAAAAGTGCCGGAATCAGGACGGCAAAAGCCTGCAGCAGATGAATCGGGCTGGCGTGCCTGAGACGGATTTACAGCATGAATGAGCTGGAGGAAGGTCTGACAGAGGCTTTCACGTATAGCCGGGGCTGTTGCATTAAGAAAAATGATACAAGATACCGTTCGTTCGAATGGTTCTTTCAAAGAATATCTTGTATATGTTTTGCTTCGTGCGACAGCCTCGTTCTGAAAACAATTATGAAAGGAAACAGGTGACGATTATGAAAATTATTATGATATATGACCAGATTCAGTCAGGACTTGGAACAAAAGACGATACGATGGTTCCGCTTAAAGGCAAAAAAGAGGTTATCGGGCCTGCAGTCATGATGGAGCCGTTTTTAAAACAGGTCGATGGAAATGTTGCTGCATGCCTGTGCTGCGGCAACGGGACATATCTTGCAGACCCGGAGGAAGTAAGCCGCAAGCTCTGTGCCATGGTAAAAAAACTCCAGCCGGATGTGGTTATGTGCGGCCCGGCATTTAATTTTGCAGACTATGCTGCCATGTGTGCAAAGGTAGCGTATGACATCAATCAGACTACGGACGCAAAAGCATTTGCAGCCATGTCCGTGGAAAATGCGGACACCATTGCAGCCTGGAAAGACAAGGTAGCCATTGTGGAAACGCCAAAGAAGGGCGGCATGGGATTAAACGATGCATTGAAAAATATGTGCACGCTGGCAAAGGCACTGGCTGCCGGCGAAGATATCAGCGGCTTGAAGAATACATTTTGCTTTCAATAACAAGGAGGGGACTGGCATGTGGGGAATGATAGCAACCTGGCGCATGGCCGTGGAAGGCATTACAAAAGGTGCAAAGCTGTTAAAGGAGCAAAAAGGCGCGGGGGATGCGATAGAGACCGCTATCCGCGAAGTGGAAGACTTTCCGTACTATAAATCGGTAGGCTATGGCGGCCTGCCAAATGAAGAAATGGAAGTAGAGATGGACGCCGCGTATATGGACGGCGACACGCTGGACATTGGTGCTGTGTGTGCGATTAAGGATTTTGCCAATCCGGTTTCCATTGCAAGGCGCTTAAGCCGTGAAAAGGTCAACAGCTTTCTGGCAGCGGAAGGCGCGGAAAAGTTTGCCCATAAAGAAGGCTTTGAGCGCAAAAATATGCTGACCGACCGTGCAAAGGCGCATTACCGCAAGCGCGTAAAAGAAACAGCGGCACAGGAAATCAGGCCGTATGCCGGGCATGATACGGTAGGCATGGTATGCCTGGATATGTCGGGCAAAATGACAGCTGCGACCTCTACGAGCGGGCTTTTTATGAAGAAAAAGGGACGTATCGGTGATTCGCCGGTTTCCGGCTCCGGCTTTTATGCAGACAGCAGGCGCGGCGCAGCCAGTGCGACCGGGCTCGGGGAAGACCTGATGAAGGGATGCATTTCCTATGAAATCGTGCGCCTGATGGGCGAAGGCATGCATCCGCAAAAAGCCTGCGAGACAGTGGTCAATTACCTGGATGCGCAGCTTAAGGAAAGAAGGGGCCAGGCCGGCGACCTTTCCCTGATAGCCATGAATCCGCAGGGAGAATGGGGCGTTGCGACAAACATAGAAGGCTTTTCCTTTGCCGTTGTTACAGAAAAACAGGAACCGACGGTTTACCTTGTAACACGCACAGAGGATGGACACTGCACGTTTGAAACCGCTTCCGAGGAATGGATGGAAAACTATATGAAGACGCGCATGGCACCAATCGAAGAATAGGAATCGTGTATCATGGACTTGAATGTAAGCTTGGATGAGCGTATTATAGAAGCCGTAAACAGCCTGCAGGATGAAATGCTTGAAAGCATTCTGGAGCTGGTACGGATTGACAGCGTGGAAGGCGAGGCATCAAATGATGCCCCGTTCGGCGCGGGTGTCAGGCAGGCACTGTTAAAGGCGCTGGATATCAGCAGCCGCCTTGGCTTTGAAACAGTGAGCCTGGATAATTACATCGGCTATGCCCAGTACGGCACGGGGGAAGACGGCTATGCCTGTGCCATCGGGCATGTGGATGTCGTGCCTGTGGGCGAAGGCTGGAAACAGCCGCCGTTTAGCGGGCATATGGAAAACGGAACGATATACAGCCGGGGCGTCCTGGATAACAAGGGGCCTGTGATGGCCTGTCTTTACGGGCTGGCAGCACTCAAAAAGCTTGGCCTTTCATTAAAACGCCCGGTGCGCATTATTTTTGGCTGTGATGAGGAATCCGGCTTTGAGGATTTGAAATATTATCTCACCAAAGAAAAACCGCCGGTTTATGGCTTTACGCCGGACTGCAAATACCCGGTCGTATACAGCGAGAGAGGCCGTGCCGTTGTGCGTATTTATGGCGAGAAAGAAAACCTGGAGCCGTTTTTTCATTTTGTAAACGAATACTTTATCGGTGCGAAAAATACGGGCGACCGCCTGGGCATTGATTTTTTCCATGAAGAATACGGCGTGATGGAAATGCGTGGCTATAAACTGGGGTGCGTGAAGACGGAAGACGGCAGTTCGGATAAAGTCAGCTTTGACGTGACACTCAGCTATCCGGGCGGGTTTTCCATTGGGCAGATTATGGGAAAAATCCAGGCAAAGGCACAGGAAGCCGGGCTGCAGGCAGAACTGGATATGAACTATAACCCGGTTATCTTTGAGAAAGACAGCCCTATGGTAAAGGCGCTGCAGGAAAGCTACGAAATCGTGACCGGAAAAGACGGAAGCCCGGTTACGACAACGGGCGGGACTTATGCAAAGGCGCTGCCCGGCATTGTGCCGTTCGGGCCGAGCTTCCCGGGACAGAAGGGAATCGGGCATAACCCGAACGAATGGATGACCGTGGATGATTTGATGGCAAATGCCAGAATCTACGCACTGGCACTGTATCGGCTGGGACAGCTGTAGAAAGGAGCAGGAAAATGCTGGAAATATGCTGTGGCAGCTATTATGATGCACTTCAGGCTGCATCTGGCGGCGCAAAGAGAATTGAATTAAACAGCGGGCTGCATCTGGGCGGGCTGACGCCTTCCCTGGGCACGCTGGAGCTGGTAAAAGAACACTGCGGCATCAAAACCGTGGCAATGGTGCGCCCGCGGGGCGGCGGCTTTTGCTACTGCGAAGAAGATTTTGCCGTTATGGAGCGGGATGCACGCCTTCTGGCAAGCCACGGGGCGGACGGAATTGCCTTTGGCTGCCTGAACCCGGATGCATCCATCAACAGGGAACAAAACGAGCGCCTCATTTCCATCATCCATGAATACGGAAAAGAAGCCGTGTTCCACCGGGCGTTTGACTGTACAAAAAATCCATGCCAGTCCATGGAACTGCTGATTGAAATGGGAGCTGACCGGGTACTGACCAGCGGGCAGAAAGCAAAAGCCGCCGACGGGGCGGGGCTTTTAAAAGAGCTGCAGGCCCGCTACGGCAATCAGATAGAGATTCTGGCCGGCAGCGGCATCCATGCCGCAAATGCCAGAAAGCTGATGGATGATACCGGCATTACCCAGGTGCACAGCTCCTGCAAGGACTGGGTGGAAGATACGACCACGATAGTAAACGGCGTTTCCTACGCCTTTGCAGCCCCGCCGCATGAAGGGGCTTACGACGTGGTTTCCGCAGAGCTGGTCAGAAAGCTGTCAGAAAGCATCGGGGAAGCGGAATAAGCGGGAAAAGAAAAAGGGAGCTGCCGCACGAAGCAAAACATATGAAACCAGCGATATGCTGTATCAGTCTGCTTCATGCGGCAGCTTTCTGCATTTATTTTGCCTGTGCCATTGCGAATAATGTTTCCTGTAAAAGCTTGGAAAAATTGATATTATTTTTTTCAGCAAACGTATTCAGCCATGCAGGAATCGTAAGGTTTTTTCTTACAGCTTTTTCACCATATTTTTCTTCATAGGCATCTATGTCTAACAATAACATATTTACCATGCATCCATTTTCAGCAGTTATTTCCGAATAGTCAGAAGCATGAGGAATTTTCTCTCCATCCTCAAGCTCTCCTAATATCCAGCCACTGGCTGCGTCAATTCCCATTTCGATAGCCTGTTCCAGGTCTTTTCCCTCTGTTACACAGCCGGGTAAGTCTGGAAATTCTACTACATATCCACCGCTTTGATCTGTAAAAGGCTTAAATACAGCCGGATAAATTAATTTCAATATAGCTGCCTCCTTTTATATTGCATGAACAATCAGGGCTTAAAGTCCTGCCTGTTTCATAATTGATTTTACTGTATCAGAATTCAAATCCCCGCCATGTTCTGGAATTGTAACTTTTCCGGGTTTTGCCGGGTGTTTATATTGGTGATGTGAACCTTTTTGCTTTACTTGATACCATCCGTTTTTTAATATCATATTTTCAATTTCTCGAAATTTCATCCAATACCTCCGTATTCATTCATGGCATCTCTCCTTTCTGTTTTGCTGATTATATTATAATGCGCATTGTGCGTATCGTCAATGATTTTATTCTATAAAAAATAAAGGACATTGGGCTGTCACATTAAGAAAAACGATACAAGATATAGTTTGTTCAAATCGTTTTTGTACTATATCTTGTATAAATTTACTTAATGCGACAGCTTCACAAATCTTGTCTCTTTTTTGTCATTTATCATTTATAATAATCCCAGGGTTCGGAAAATATCCCTGATAAAAGGGAAAATTGCACCGGGAGGAGCAGGCATGAAGCATAAGATTTTAGTCATTGACGATGAAAAAATAATTGCGGACATGATGAAGCTGGCACTGGAAGCAAAAGGGTATGAGGTATTCACAGCACTTTCAGCAGAACAGGCGCTCAGATACCTGGAACGGGCACCAGACCTGATTCTGCTGGATATTAATATGCCGGGCATGAACGGGCTGGAGCTGTGCGCGCTTATCCGGGAACATCTCAGCTGTCCGGTTGTGTTTTTAACGGCAAGGGTTACCGAACAGGATAAGGTGGACGGCTTTCTGGCAGGCGGGGATGATTACATTACAAAACCGTTTGGAATGGAAGAACTGCTGGCCAGGATTATGGCGCATCTGCGCCGCGAAGAACGCAGGAAGTCCGCGCCGGAGCTTCATTTTGAGGGAAAGCTCGCGATAGATTACAGCAGCCATGCAGTATTCTGGGAAACGCAGCCAGTTGCATTTTCAAATAAAGAGTTTGAAATCATACAGTTTCTTTCCAAAAACGCAGGCATGGTATTCAGCCGGGAAAGTATTTATGAAAAGGTCTGGGGCTATGACGGCGAAGGAGACAGCATGGTTGTAAAGGAGCATATCCGCAATATCCGTAAAAAGCTGCTCGCTTATACGGATATTTCATATATCGAAACAGTCTGGGGGATTGGATATAAATGGATAAAATAAAGAAGAAATTTTCCGCAATGCCGTTACGCAAAGCAATCGGGCTGGCTTTTTTTACAGCGCTTTTGTGCTCCGGGATTTTAACAGGAGCGGCAGTTTTCCAAATACATCAGCTGCAGGAGAGTATGCTGCGGGAGAAAAAGCTGGTTTTCCATGAACAGGAAAATACACTTGCATATGAAACGTTTACAGCCTCAGAAGCTGCCCTGTACTATGGCTGCAATGCTGCCATGGCTGTGCTGCCTGCCGGGATTTTCTTTCTTGGAATAACAGCCTCATCCTGTGCCGTTTACCGGCTGAAGCTGCAAAAGCCGCTCCGGGAGCTGCACAATGGGATTACCCGGATTACATCGGATAATCTGGATTTTTCGATTTCCTATGAAAGCGAAGACGAGCTTGGAAGACTGTGTCATTCCATGGAGCGCATGCGCCGGGAGCTGTGCCGCAGCAAGAAAAAGACGTGGGAGCTGATGCAGCACGAAAGGCTGCTGTACGCATCGCTGGCCCATGACCTGCGCACGCCGCTTACCGTGCTGAAGGGATATCTGGAATATCTGGAATCAGATTGTCTGAAAGACGCCAGCCAGAAAGAGGAAACGGTATTAAAGCTGCCGTATGACAGCTTTCACACAGCTGTCTGCGGGATGGGGGAAGCAGTCCGGCGGCTGGAACAGTACGTGTCCAGCATGCGGGACATAGACCGTATGGAGCATGTAAAAATCAGGAAACAGGCGGAGCGTGTGTAACCGCACAATTTTGCCTGTAAAAAATAGTGAAAAAGGACGGGGAATCTTTATGGAAGTATTAAAGGCAGAAAATATTTCAAAAACATATTCCCAGAACGAAATATCCCTGCAGGTACTGCGCAGTGTATCACTGTGTATTCAGAAGGGCAGTTTTACAGCCGTGCTTGGGAGAAGCGGTTCCGGGAAATCAACGCTTTTAAATATTCTGGCTGGCCTGGACTGCCCCTCACAGGGAAAGGTCTGGATTGACGGCACGGATATCTTCAGCCTGAGTGAGGAAAAACGGACACGGCTGCGGCGGGAAAAAACAGGCTTTATCTTTCAGGCATACGAACTGCTGCCATCGCTGACGGTGCTGGATAATATCCGGCTGCCGCAGCTTAAGCCGGATGCAGGCTATGTCCGTGAGCTGATGGATGTGCTGGAAATTGAAACATACCAGGCGTTTTATCCCGGACAGCTTTCCGGCGGACAGCAGCAGAGAACGGCAATTGCAAGGGCGCTTGTGAATCATCCGCGCATTCTGTTTGCCGATGAGCCGACCGGAAACCTGGATTCGAAAACAGAGCGGATAGTTATGGGTTTGCTGAAAAAACTGGTGAAGACCTATGAAACGGGTATTGTGATGGTCACGCATAATGAAGCACTGGTAAAAGACGCAGACGAGGTAATCCGCCTGGAGGATGGCGGTATTGAAAGCAGGGGGCATGACGCATGAATCAGAAAATAATTACCATCGTGAAGGGATATCTTTTAACGGATAAAAGAAGCACCTTTTTAACAGTGCTGTTTCTCTGCTGTGTTACGGTCTTTCTTCTGACCGGAAACCAGCTTTTTGAAAATGTCCGGATTACAGACCTGCAGAATGCACGGGCGCTCGAAGGAAGCCAGCATGTATCGTATTATGGCATTACACTTGCAGAATTTGAAAAAATAAAAGAATGCAGCTTTACGGCACAGGCCGGGCGGAGCATTTCTCTCGGCCAGGCAGAGGACGGGACATCGTTTGCTTATATTGATGAAAATTTCAGGGATTTAAGTGCGGCAGTAGCTGACGGGAATCTGAAACAGACCATCGAAGGACGGTGGGCTGAAAAAGAAAACGAAGCTGTGTTTACCAACAACTATATGGAACAGCACAGGCTGAAGCTGGGGGATGCGGTCTGCATAAATCTGACAGCCGCGGATGCGGACACTGGAGAAATCCGGTTTTGCATGCCGGGACTGGAGCTTGTGGCTGTCGGGGTAATCGATAATGCGCCTGGTTTTATGGAGCGTAAGATGGGATATGTATCAGAAAAACTGGCTGAATCCGTTATCCGAAAGCAAAAAGTGCTGGCCGATGCGCTCGTGCGGTTTGAAAGCCAGGAAAATATATCACGGGACTTTGAAAAACTGAATGCATATTTAGGCTATGCGGACGAAAAAGCGCAGGCACTGAATGCACGGAAAAATTTTATGCTGGCGGCTGCTGCTGAAAACACCGGAAGCTTAAAAAAGCAGAACCGGATAATGAACCTGGCCGTATGGCTGATAAGCGCTGCTGCTGCCTGCCATATTTTTTATATCCGTCTTCTTGGAAAAAAGCGGGACTTTGCTGCTTTGCGGAAAATCGGATTTCAAAGGGCTGACCTTTTGAAAATTACCGGAACGGAATTTCTGGCGCTTGGCTGCATGGGAGCTGTGCCGGGGATGCTGGCCGGAATTCTGGTGAACCGGGTTATTTATAAAAAAGTGCTGAATATCTTTGTCCGGTCTTATGATGCAGCTGGAATCGCGGCATCCGGGCTGTCATGGGAAAGCATCAGGAATACGGCTGTTATGCTTGTGCTTATCATCCTGCCAGCTGTGGCAGTGATTCTGGTGCAGCTGCCGGATGTTCTCCCTGCAGATACAATGCGTGCCGGAAAGAGAAACAGAAGCAGGAAAATGCTTCCTGCAATCCTGACGCTTTCCCTGTCGGCAGTTCTGGCCAGCATGCTGGGAATCCGGGATAATCAGAGCGATGCGGGGATTCTTTATGTAAAAGATTATGTACCGGGAGACCTGCAGCTGACCTGCGGCAGTATTTTTGAAAATATTATGGGCGGCAGCGTTCCTTCCATATCCAGCCGGGTATTGCAGCAAATCAGGCAGCATCCGGGCGTGGATTGGGTGCAGGCATATGAAATCAATTATGACAGGGGCGTGTTTTTGTGCGCGGAAAAACAGCAGTTAAATCCACAGGGCGGGTATTACCGTACAATGCTGGACATGGAGCAGCAGATAGACGGAAAGCAGCAGTGTCTTTACAATGTGATACTGGCTGCTGACGATAACGCCAGAGAAGAAACAGGAGCCGGATATGCTGTAATGGAAACCGGGCTGGCGGAAACGTTAGGCTTAAAAGCCGGCGATATGTTTACCCTGTACGATGAGCCGATAATCGCAAACGCTTCCAAAAAGAAATGCGAAAGTGTCCGGCTGACGCTTGCAGACACCCGCAATATCATACTGTCCGAAAGCCATCTGGGCGGAAACCTGCTGATTGTAGACAGGGAAACAGCGCGTGCATTTAAAGGCAGCCAGTCCAGGCAGGTCATCAATATATGGGTAAAAGAAGGAATGGAAGCAGCTGTCACAGCAGATGCAGAGCGCCTGGCACAGGAATATGGCTGTTCGTTTCACAGTGCCAGCCGCCAGATGCGCAAATATGCCGATTCAGACCGTACCCAGAAAATTATGCGTGGATTTTTTGCCGTCATATGTGCATCGGCCGGGCTGCTGGTTTACTTTAATGCAGTGTTCACAAATCTGCTGGGCCGCAGGAGAGATTTTGCCGTAATGCATAAAATCGGCATCCGGAAGAAGGAAATGTATGGCATGGTGTTAAAAGAAGGCGCATGCCACGCCGCCGCAGCAGTACTGGCAGCAGGCATCGCACAGGCCGCGCTGTGTGCAGGAAGCCCTGGTGCGCCTGCAGCCCTGTTTGCAGTGGCGGATGCAGGCATGGGGCTTGCCTGCCTGGCGTTTCCGGCGGTGATTTTCTGGTATCTGCTTCACAGGAGAATGTGCCGGTGAAATCACCGTTATCCCAGAATCAGGAACGGAAAAAGATGGATGTGTATGTCGTGTTTTTCAGCCCCTTTTTCTTGACGGTGTATTTTGAACATGGTATAATAAATTTACCCTAGAGGTTAATTCAGAAAGAGGTGGCGGGGTGGAAATATCGTACAAAAGCAGGAAGCTTGAAAAAATTTGTACAAATGCCAGGGCTGCAGAGCGTTCCTATGGCAGGGAGATGGCAGAAAAAATCCAAATGCGTATAGGAGAAATAACAGCTGCAGATACCATAGAAATGATGGTTCAGTTCCGCATTGGCAGATGTCATCCGCTGACGAATAACAGAAAGGGGCAGTATGCTGTAGATTTGGTTCATCCATACAGGCTTGTTTTTGAGAAGCATGGCAGTGAAATCCAGATTGCACATATTATGGAAATAGCGGATTACCATTAACATAGAATAGATAGAAACCAGGAGGCAGCGCTATGATAAGAAGTCAGAGTTATATTGCAGTACCGCCCGGAGCAACAATTAAGGAGCAGCTGGAAGACAGGGAAATGAGCCAGAAGGAATTTGCTGCAAGGATGGATATGTCTGAAAAGCATATCAGCAGGCTTATCAATGGAGACGTCCAGCTGACTCAGGAAACAGCTCTCAGACTGGAAATGGTGCTTGGCGTGCCGGCAAAATTCTGGAATAATCTGGAGTCAGAATATCGTGAGAAAATAATTAAGGCTAAAGCAGAAAATGCGATGGATGCAGATGAGTATTTAGCAGGGCAGTTTCCGTATCGTGAAATGGCAAAGTATGGATGGGTTGCTGAGACAAGGAATGCAAAAGAAAAAGTCATAAATCTCAGAAAATATTTTGAAGTAGCTGAGCTTTCACTTCTTGAAAATAATCAGATTACAAGAATTGCCTGCAGAAGGCTGGCTGTTACGCAAAAGAGCGACCTGGCCCTGATGGCCTGGGCACAGCAGGCAAAGAGGAAAGCAAGAAGCATGGAAACTGCACCGGTTAATATGAAGGAGCTGCTGGCCATTCTGCCTGATATAAGGGCGTTAACGGTTATGAAACCGTCAGTCTTTGCACCAGAGTTAAAAATAATGCTTGCGGAATGCGGAGTTGCACTGGTTTTTCTTCCTCATTTGCAAGGCTCGTTTCTGCAGGGGGCTACCTTTATAGATGGAAGCAGGATTGTGACAGGTTTAACAGCAAGGGGAAAAGATGCGGATAAGTTCTGGTTCAGTTTTTTTCATGAGATGGCACATATTGCCCTCGGACATATTGGACAGATGAATGGAACGACTCAGGAAGACGAGAAAGCGGCTGATGCCTGGTCTGAAGATATGCTGATTCCAGCGGATGCATTTAAAGAATTTACTGGCAGGCAGAATTTTACCAGTTCCAGCATCTGCGAATTTGCCGGTACTATAAATATCGCGCCTGGCATTGTGATTGGAAGGCTGCAGCGTGAAGGATACTTGAAATACAGCATGATGAATGAGTGGAAGGAGCATTATGTAATTAGTGTATAGAATCAGAATGCAAATCTGAGAAAGCATCCGGCACGTTACTGTTCACTCTGTGACCAGTAACCTTCGCAAATCCATTTTAAATTCGCTTCGCGAATGGGATTTGCTCACTCCTGAATCACGTTCTTACGGACTTTGCAGTGAATGCCCCTGGGGCAGACCCTGCAAACCTAAAATTCATTTCTGGTAATAGAAATCTGCAAAACAGCCAATAATAATCCAAGCCGCCTTCCATATCCCGCATTTTTAAACAAAATTAGAAAAACAGCTAACAAAATCCCGAAAACATCCGATAAACAAGTTATAGAACTTCACAAAGCAGCAAAAAAACAGCAGCATTCAAGTGGAGTTTTGTAGAAATTTGATTCAGGGATGAGACGATGAAAGGAGATGCCTATTATGCGTATAGATGCTTATAACCAGATTGCAGCCTTATACAAAACGACAAAGCCTTCTAAGGCAGCGGGTACCGCAGAAATCAGCTCTGCACGTGATCAGGTTCAGATTTCGAGGGCAGGGAAGGATTATCAAATCGCAAAACAGGCAGTCGCAGCAGCTTCGGATATCAGGGAAGATAAAGTTGCAGAGCTTAAATCAAGCATAAAGTCTGGAAACTATGACGTTGATACTGGAGATTTTGCGAGCAAATTGTTAGCGAGCTATTATGCGGCTAATTAAAGTAACAAAACAAAAAGAAATGTGAGGATAAAATGTGGCAAGTTTAATGGATGACCTGGTACAGGTCTTAGAGAGCGAGAACGAACAGTATCGGAAATTAGCCGAGTTATCTAAGGAAAAAAAACAGGTCATCATAGATGCCAACGTTCCGGCGCTGGAAAAAATTGTAGATTTGGAACAGGATGTAACGAGCAGAATCCAGAATCTGGATAACCACAGGCGCAAGGTCATGAGCGATATGGCCGTTGTGCTCAATAAGCCGGAGCAGGATTTTACACTTGATTCTGTTATCGAAATGCTGGGCAGCCAGCCAAAGGAACAGAAACGGTTACAGGACGTAAAAGAACAGTTAAAGACGACATTAGCAGAAGTTCGGAAAATCAATGAACAAAACCAGACATTGCTGAATCAGGCTCTGGAAATGGTAGAGTTTGACCTGACTCTGTTTCGAAGCATGCGAACCGCACCCGAGACAGCGAACTATAACAAGAACGCATATAATACGGGAGAGATACTAGGTGGCGGCGGATTTGACGCAAAACAATAACGGACAGGAGTGTGAGCAATTATGGCAAATGGAATGGGTTCTATTTTTGTAGGGCATTCGGGGTTGAAAGCTTCTCAGGATTCGATTCATAATGTAGCAAACAACCTGGCTAACGTAAACACCAACGGGTATGTACGTCAGCAGGTTGTTTTTCGTGATGCACGCTACAGCAATTTAGCATATTCCAAAAACAATTACAAAAAATTAATAGGACAGGGAACTTCCATCGGGGAAATCGTTCATGCAAGGGATATTTTTCTGGATAAGGCATTCCGCAAGGAAAACGGAAGGCAGGCCTATTACCAGGCGAGCTACGATGCCATTGACGAAGTGCAGAATTTCTTTCAGGAGCTGGAAGGAACTGCGTTCCAGCAGATATTAGACGGCAATGAGGGCAGCCTGTGGCAGGCATTTGAGGAATTTTCCAAAGACCCGTCGGACATGGCGGCACAAAACCTTGTAATCCAGAAAGCAAGCCTGTTTGCGACAAGGGCGCAGGCAGTTTTTAAAGGGCTGATGGATTACCAGAAGGATATCAATATTCAGATTTCTGATAATATAGAT
The DNA here is from genome assembly GCA_910579075.1 of uncultured Eubacterium sp. Lineage (GTDB taxonomy): Bacteria > Bacillota > Clostridia > Lachnospirales > Lachnospiraceae > Eubacterium_J. Next base: position 56,482 of record CAJTSV010000001.1, on the reverse strand, counting down.
GATATTAATAAATATATCAAACAGATTTACCAGTTAAATGTACAGATTGCATCCATAGAATCCGGCGGGCGCGAAACAGCGATGAATGAGCGCGATGCAAGGGATTATGCAATCGACCAGCTGAGTAAATATGGAAATATTACATACGAAGAAAGAACAAATGGCACCGTATCGATAAAATTCGAGGGTGAGCTGGTAGCGGACGATATGTTCTTCTATCAGATGGGAAAACAGACCGATAAGCTGACCGGGTATATTACTCCGTACTGGCCGCATTTGTCCAATGAGGATGCAGGACACTACTACGAAGTATTTGATTTTACAAGGGAAATCAGCACACAGTTTGATACGGATATCGGCGAGCTGAAAGCGCTTGTGCAGGCAAGGGGCAAAACCGTTTCGAATTTCAACGATATCCTGAATGCAGACCCGGATGTATTTGATGAAACAGTCGGCCTGTCGATTATGCAGAATACACAGGCAGAATTTGACCAGCTGGTGCACGGCATTGTCAAGCAGATTAACGATCTGCTGGCACCGAATAAGAAAATGGACAGCCTGGTTGTCCGGGTGCAGAATGCGGATGGCAGCTATTCTTATTCCAATTACCGGAACGTAAAAGTACTGGATGAAGAAAACTGCTGCGTCGGCGTAGACGGAAAGAAGCCGCCGCAGGAGCTGTTTACAAGGTCTGGCTGCCCGCGTTACAAGGAAGTGTCTGCGTTCGACGAGGAAACAGGCGAATGGCGCACGTTTTATATGTATAATGAAGAAGACGTGAATGACTCAGAGCCTTATCATATGAGCAATGGCCAGACATACCGGGTATTTAATGAAGAAAATGCCATGGTTTCTGATATGAAAATAGGGCCGGGTGTCAATGGCGACGGCATTAAGGCGGACGGAACGCTGGATATTATATCCGATTCCGAACCAAAGCCGTACACGCCGTGGGATAAGCCTGGAAACAGGAAATACACAGGCCAGAAAATAAACGGACACTGGATTATCAATGAAGATTATAAATACGATACATCCAAACAGTACACATCGCTGGAAATCGAAATTAATTTTGCGCTGCTGACGGATATTAAAAACCTTCCGCATAAGCATGATAATATGGAAATTGCCCATGACATGGCAATCAAGCTGGCAAATTTATGGGATGACAAGACACTGGCGATTAATCCGCGTTACACAGAGTCAAAGTACAGTTACAGTGAATATTACAAGGAAATGATTGGTGAAATAGCAATTGTCGGTTCCATGTACGGAACGACGGCAGAAAAACTGGAAGGAACGCTTTCTTCGGTAGAAAACCACCGCAATGAGGTTATCGGTGTATCTACAGACGAAGAACTGACCCGAATGATAAAATACCAGAATGCGTACAATGCTTCCAGCCGCTATATCCAGACAGTCAGTGACATGATAGAGGCACTTGTAACAGGATTATAACAGCATATGCCGGGGCATGAAACGCTGCGGGCAGCAGTCTCATGCTTTGGAATATGAGGACGTGAGGTGAATATATGAGTTCTACATTTTTCGGATTGAATATCGGCTGGTCTGCATTAAATGCATATTCGGCTTCCATAAATACAACAGCAAATAACGTGTCCAATGCCAATACGCCGGGCTACAGCAAGCAGGTTGTAAACCTTGAAGCAAAAGCAGCGCTGCGCAATTACACATACGGCACGTTAGGCAGCGGTGTAGACGCGGTTTCGATTACGCAGCTGCGCAATACTTATTATGATGTAAAATACTGGACGAACAACAGCAATGTCGGGCAGTATGAGAAAAAAGTATATTATATGTCCCAGATTGAAAACCTGTACCGGGATGATTCGGTCAATCTGGCTGGCTTTGAAAAGCTTTATTCAAAAATGTTTAAGACCATGGATTCCTTAAAGGGCGCACCAGCGGATTTATATATCCGCAACCAGTTTATCAACGATGCGCAGAGCATGATGGAATACTTCAACAGCATGTATAAAAACCTTCAGGATATCCAGTCTGACTGTAATCAGGAAGTCAAAGCGCTTGTTACGGATATTAATTCCTATGCGCAGAAAATTTCGATTATTAATGAAAAAATCAATACGATTGAAATCCAGGGCAGGCGTGCAAACGAGCTGCGTGACCAGCGCGCTTACCTGCTTGACCAGCTTTCTGCGATTGTGCCGATTGAAATCGAAGAAACCGAAGTACAAAATTCCTATGACCCGGACAATTATCTGGGCGGCACCAGGTTCCGTGTGCGCGTAGAAGGGCAGCTTCTGGTAGACGGCAGCGACTATAACGAGCTGGAATGCTACGCGCGTACAGAAAAAGTCGGACAGAGCGATATCGAAGGACTGTATGATATCCGCTGGTCACATACGGGCAATGAATTTTACGCTTCGTCTGACACGATGTCAGGGGAATTAAAAGCAGTCTTAAATATCCGTGACGGCAATAACAAAGAAAACTTCCAGGGAATCATGTCCAAAGTAGAGGGCAACAAGATTACAATAGAAAACCCGAACATTACAACCGTAGAAGGCATGAACATGCCGGCAGCAGGGCAGATTACGATTGCAAACCGCACTTACACCTATTCCAGGTTTGAAATGCGTGTTTCCCTGGATGAAAACGGCAAGGAAAAATACAGCTATGTATTTGAGCTGGAGGGGAATAACGTATCTTCCCTGGCCGGAAAAGCCGGGCGGGAAGTATCGATTGGCCGTGCCATTGATTCACGCGGCATTCCGTATTATATGTCGCAGATGAATGAATTCCTGCGTTCCTTCTGCCGTAAATTTAACGATATGCAGATTTACGGAAAAGGAGACGGGACAGTCGACAGCGAGGGCAATGCCGTAGGAGAACGTTATACCATTGATGCAGACGGAAATGTCATTCCAAAAGATATTGATTATAAAAACGGCGGTGTTGATACGGAAGGCAACCAGATGGGTGCGTTTTTCGTAGCAATCAAGACAAACGGCGAAGAAAATACATTTTTAGATACCAAAAAATCAGATGGCGAACCAGGCCAGCGCATGAAATATTCGTCAGATGCCATCGGCGGCAATTATTACCAGCTTACCGCAGGAAATGCGGCTGTCAATAATAAGAGCCTGAATGTAACGGCGGGTTATTTTGCATCATCCATCCGCACGGACACGGATGAAAGCGAGGCCGGCATTATCGATATGATGCTGCAGTTAGAGTCCAAGACACAGATTTACCGCGGGGCAGGCGGCGACCAGTTCCTGCGCTATATTATCTCGGACATTACCGTAGATGCCCAGGAAGCAGAAATTCTGGCTGCGAATTATGGAGATATCGGTTCAATCGTAGATACTTACCGGATGTCTGTTTCCAGTGTGGATGAAGACGAGGAAGGCATGGACTTGATTAAATTCCAGAACGCCTACAATCTCGCTTCCAAAATCATATCCACAATGAATCAGATGTATGACCGGCTGATTACGCAGACAGGTGTATAAAAGGAGGGAACGGCTATATGATGCGAGTAACAAATTCCATGATTGTCAAGCGGACCAAGACAAATATCAATAACAACAGGTCCAAGGTAGACTATACCAATAACCAGATGTCTACCCAGAAGAAAATTACAAAGCCTTCCGACAACCCGATTATTGCAATCCGTTCCCTGCGACTGCGCAGCACCTTAAGCACAATTACGCAGTATTACGAAAACAATATCCCGGATGCAGAATCCTGGATGGACTGTACGGAAACAGCGCTGACCAATATGAAAGACCTGCTCACAGATGCATACAGCCGCGTAGTATACGGTGCAACGGACGAACTTGAAACCGAAGACCGCCAGACTATTTTAAAAGCGCTCCAGTCCCTGCAGCAGCAGATTTACTGCGAAGGCAATGCAGATTATGCAGGAAGGACGGTCTTTACCGGATATAAAACCGACCAGAACCTGACGTTTATGAGCAATGCGGAAGCAAAACAGGAGCATTACGAGATTACCGAAAAATTTGATTACCGGGATGTCGAAAAGAAAAAATATTATGCAAACGGGTTTGATGATACTTCGGACGAAAACCTGAAAAATAACAGCCCGGATGTATTTAAAGAGGTTGAGCTTAACAGGCTGCGGCTGGCTTATGACAAGATTACGAAGGATGGGAATTCGCTGACGGTTTCTTACGGCGATGTTGTCGACACAAAATTTGAAGAAAATAAGATTACCGTTGGCGTAAAAGGCGGCGGCAGCATTACCGCCGAGCTGGAAGTTCAGAAAGATGCGGCCGGCAATGTTCTGACGGATGCAGACGGCAATCCTCTTATGGCATTAAAACAGCCGCTGACAGTTGTGCAGCCGAATAGCGCAGAAGGGGAGCAGTACCATATCTATCAGACATCGGCTGGTACAACGCCGCCATATACTTACGGCGTATATAAAAATGAAGACTGGGATGCAGCGAATAATCAGCCAAAAGCCGGTGCTGTGCCAGCAGAAACCGTGAATATACAAGTAGCTGGCGATAACACGAAAAGCCCGGTGCTGTCTGCCGGTGCAGGCACATCCGCTCCAATCAGCTACCGGGTAACAGATACCACATCGCTGCGTGATGCTGATTATAAAATCGGTGATAACGAAATCGTGTTTGACCATGAAAACGGCGAGCTGATTTTCAGTGATAAAGTAGCGGAGGTATTGGACTCCAACCGTGCAGACTTACAGCTGGATTATGATAAAACAGGCTTTGAAGAAGGCGAGCTGCGCCCGGAATATTATTTCAACTGTACCCGTTACATGAAAGACCGGGACAATATCACATATGAAAATTTCGATGAAGACGGAAACTGGCTGACGCAGGGCATCTTTTACAATATCGCCGGCGGGCAGCAGATGCAGATAAATACCGAGGCAAGGGAAGTCTTCAATTCCGATATCCGCCGTGACCTGGATGAACTGATTGATATCGTAAGCACAGCTATTTCTGCGCAGACAACAGTAGATGATATCAAGAAAAAAATTGATTCCGGAAACTATGAAGGCGAGGATTTGAAAAAGCTGGAAGAATGGTACGATGCAGCAAATAAACAGCTTGACTATGCAAAGCAGAACATGCACGATACCTACAGTTCTTACATTACAAAATTCCAGGGCTATCTGGATGATACCAATCTGGAAATCACAGACCTGGGCGGCCGCGGCGAACGCGTAGCGCTGACCAAGAGCCGGATGGGCGTGCAGCAGTCCACCTTTAAGGAATTAAAATCCATTAATGAAGATATGGACTTGTCAGACCTTGTCATTAACTATACAGCAGCATCCGTTGCTTACCAGTGTGCACTGCAGGCAGCAGCCAAAATAGGCAAGATGACACTGCTGGATTTCATTTAAACTGGCTGCATAGCATGCACAGGACAGCAGGATTAATATCATAATAAAAGGACATGGACGTCAGAAACATTGCGGTGTTTTTGGCGTTCATAACTTTCATCAGAATTTATTCAGAAACAGAACACAGGGCATATTTAAAAACAATCATGCAGAATGCCCAAAAACGCAGAAGGAGTATCAAATGAAGGCAGATACGAGATTATTTGGCGAGATTGATATACAGGATGATAAAATCATCACATTAAATGAAGGCATTATCGGATTTCCGGATTTGCAGCATTTTACGCTTATTTTCGATGAAGAAAAAAAGGAGAAGGCCGGCGTAAAATGGCTCCAGTCGATGGATGACCCGGATTTTGCGCTGCCTGTCATCAACCCGCTGGACGTAAAACCGGATTATAAGCCGTCCGTCAGCAGGGAAGAACTGGAAGCACTCGGCGAAATGCCGATTGAAAGCACCTTTATCCTGGTTACAATCACCGTGCCGAAGGACATCGAAAAAATGTCGGTGAACCTGAAAGCCCCGTTTATCATCAATATGGAAAACCTGCAGGGAGCGCAGCTCATTGTGGAAGACGATTACCCGGTCAAATACATGATTTATGACATTTTAAATAAGAAGAAAGCAGGTGAGCAGTAATGCTGGCACTGACCAGAAAAAAAGGCGAAGCACTGGTGCTGAACAACAATATTGAAGTAACGATACTTGAAATCCGGGGCGATCAGGTAAAAATAGGCGTATCTGCTCCAAAAGAAGTACCAATCTACCGTAAGGAAGTATATCTCCAGATTCAGAAAGAAAACGAAGAATCATCCAGCGCAGAAAGCATGGAAATATTGAAAAATATGTTTTAATATAAATTTTTCAGGTATACGAACCGATATAAAGAGCAATAGGAGTAGTGGGCAAGCCAGAGCATTCGCATGGAGGTGATGATATGGCGATAGAAGCAATGAACATGGCTGCAGTGACTTATCATGGACGAACGTCAGGTGCAGCAGAACATAAGAGCAGGACAAATGAAAAGCCAGCTGCAAAGACACCCGCAGCCGAAACTGCTGACAGGCCGGAAGAAAATATCTCGGATTCTGAAATCAGGCTTTTTGAGCCGGTAAGGGAAGGACAGCAGGAAAAAAAGAAAGAGTTTCAGGGCGGCAGCCAGCAGAACAACAAACAGCTGCAGCAGGCAATTGAAAAGTTCAAGGAAAAAATGAATCATAAAACGGAAGCAGTATTCGGCATCCACGAAGGCACGAACCGCGTTATGATTAAGATTGTAGACAAGGACACAAAAGATATATTAAAAGAATACCCGCCGGAACAGACACTCGACATGATTCAGAAGGTGTGGGAAATGGCTGGGATAATGTTTGATGAGAAATTTTAGGAGGGAAAGAATATGACGATTCGAATTACGGGTATGAACTCGGGGCTTGATACAGATGCGATTATTTCAGAGCTGGTGTCTGCGTATCGGGCGAAAGGTGATAAATATGTAAAATCGCAGACAAAGCTGTCCTGGACGCAGAGTGTGTGGAAATCATTGAATACAAAGATTTTTAATTTTTATAAAAGCCTGGATAATTTCCGGTTTGGCGGGCTGACAGCGAAAAAAGCTACGGTGTCAGATTCTTCCAAAGCTTCTGTAACGGCAAGCGGAAGTGCGGTAAATGGTACACAGAAGCTGGAAATTCTCAAAACGGCTCAGGGCGGTTACCTGACGGGCGGCAAGCTGAATGAACTGTCTGCTAATCCTACTTTATCAGAATTGGGCTATAAAGGGGGCATTGGCAATATCAAGTTAAAGGGTAAAGACGGTGAAAAAGAAATTAAAGTATCGTCTGCGACATCCGTAAACGATTTGGTAAAACAGATTAATGAATCAGGGACAGGAGTAACCGCAGAATTTAAAGACGGCAGCATTACCCTGCTTTCCAAGGATAGTGCTTTTGAGATTACAGGTGATGCGGATGGAGAACGGGCATTAAGCAGCCTTGGAATCAGTGACGGCAATAAGACAGACGGAGCTTATGCAAAAGCTGCATATATGCTTGGAAATACTCTGGCAAAGACAGATGGAACTTCTGTTACAGGCAGTACAAAATTATCTGATTTAGGTTATACAAATCCTTCTGGCAAGATTAAAATAAAAGTTACGAAAGATGGCGTTGATACTGTAAAAGAAATTTCGGTGTCTGAGAATGATACCATTGACGACCTGAAAAAGAAAGTAGAAGATTCTGGCGCGGGGGTTAAGCTGGTATTCAATGAAAGCACACAGAAGCTGAATTTTACTGCGGCTGAAAAAGGAAGCAATGTCAGCTTTGATGTAACATCCGATGCTGGTGATGATATAATGGATAAGTTAGGATTTACTGGCGCATCCGTAACTGCAGGCGTGGATGGAAAGACTGGGAAAATAATCGGAAGCGAATTAAAAGCGGGCGGTGTTTTATCGAAAGACCAGAAAGTGACGGCAGACACTGCTTTATCAGCATTAGGCTACAACAGTGGAGATGCCTGGATAAATATCAAGGGAAGCAACGGAGAAAAGAGTATTAAAGTAAATGGCGAAACTACCATCCGTGAATTTGTGAATGCTATAAATGATTCAGGTACTGGCGTGAAGGCATCTTTTGATGCAGAAAACCAGCGTTTCTACATTACATCACAGAAGACGGGCGCAGAGGGAGATTTCGAGATTACAAGCGACGGAATGGCTGGCAATAATGTATTGAACATGCTGAAGCTGAATACAGGTAACGGAGCAGTAAAAGTAGATGGCAGCGACGCGACAATTAAGCTGAACGGCGTTGAGTATACATCTTCATCCAATACCTTTAAGGTAAATGGCCTTACAATACAGGCCCAGGCTGTGACAGATGGAGAAATATCAATTACGACAGATAACGATGCGCAGGGGATGTATGATAAGATTAAAGGACTGATTACAGACTATAACGCGTTAATGAATGAAATGTCCAGCCTTTATAATGCAGATTCTTCGAAGGGCTATGAGCCGCTGACATCTGATGAAAAAGAGGCAATGTCTGATTCGGAGGTTGCTGATTGGGAAAAGAAAATCAAAGATTCCCTGTTAAGAAGGGATAATACGTTAAGTGGAATTATCAGTGCAATGTCCAGTGCAATGTCTGTATCTGTGAATGTAAATGGTAAAAATTACAGCCTTGCCAATCTTGGGATTAAGACACTTGGTTATTTTAATAGTTCTAAAAATGAAAAGAATGCCTTGCATATTGATGGAGACAGCGAGGATAACAATTCTTCTTCTAATCCAGATAAATTGATGGAAATGCTGACTTCAAACCCAGAAGTTGTAGAAGAAATTATGAAAAAGGTTACTTCCAATCTGTATTCCAATCTGGATGCGAAGATGAAAGCTACATCGCTTAGAAGTGCCTATACTGTATATAATGATAAGGAGATGGCAAAGAGCTACAGCGATTATACGACTACGATTAAAGAGTGGAATAAAAAAGTTGAGGAAATTGAAGATTCTTACTATAAGAAGTTTTCTGCAATGGAAGTAGCTCTCTCAAAGCTTCAAAGTCAGATGTCATCTTTTACAAGCATGCTTGGATAATCAGATGAATCTGATAACTGTTTTATAAAGTAAAATACCCCACAGCTCAGTGAGCATTTGCATAAAATGCTTCAGCTGGCTGCAGGGTATTTTGCTGGTTTTGGCAGCGAAGAAAAAAATTTAATGTCGGAATATCAGGGAGGATTCGGGATGTTAAAGAATAATGCATATTCAGCTTACGCAACAAATAAGATAATGACAGCGTCGCCAGCGGAGCTGACATTAATGCTATACGAAGGGGCAATTAAATTCTGCAATATAGCGGTGAAGGCTATTGAAGATAAAGATATAGAAAAAGCACATGCAAATATAGTCAAAGCAGAAAAAATTATCGAAGAATTTCAAGCCACCTTGAATTTTAAATATGAAGTAGCAAAAGATTTTAATAACGTGTATATTTATATAAGCGAACGCCTGGTTCAGGCAAATATGAAAAAAGATAAAGAAATATTGGAAGAAGTACTGACACATCTGAGGACGATGCGCGACACATGGAAAGAGGTTATGCGTCTGGCACCAGCACAGAAATAAGCTGGCAATAACAAAAAAGAAGCAGGGGTGTATTATATGCAGGAACAGGAATATCTGGAAATCATGACGCAGAGTCTGACAAAAAAGCTGGCGGTACTGGGGGAAATCCGAAAAAAAAATGAGGAGCAGCGGATTATGCTGCTGGATGAAAATCTGGCTCCGGCAGATTTTGAGAGAAATATTGAAAGCAAGGCAAAGCTTGTAGAAAGCCTGGATATGCTGGATGAAGGGTTTGATAATCTGTATGAGCGTGTCCGTGAGGAGATTACCGGAAATAAAGAGAAGTATCAGGAGCAGATTCGGAAATTTCAGGAATTGATTCGTGACATAACTGCGGAAAGCAGCAGCATACAGGCAGAAGAACAGCGCAATTACCAGCTGGCACAGCAAAAATTCAGTGATGTGAAAAAACAGATTCGGGAAGTTAAGAACAGTCAAAGTGCTGTTCAGAAGTATTATAAAAATATGATGAAAGTCAATTATATAGATGCACAGTTTCTGGATAATAAAAAGTAGAAGATATTTATAATTCCTTTTAAAGATATATGTTTCGGTGAAATAGGCGAAGCGGACAGTAATGGTACAAGCTTTTGATACTGATTTCTATAGCATATGGGAAAGTATAGTTACGGATTTTTGGTAAGTTAGAAGTAAACAAACCGCTGGTATAGGCAATGTGGTCAGCCTGTACCAGCGGTTTACTGTGCAAAATCTGTGATGTACTTTTAATAATATAGTAATAGTCTTGCTATTTATATACCACTTTTGACGAACATATTTAATTCAAAAAATAATTTTTTTATCATAAAACCGCTATTTTAAATTACTGATGTGTTGGATGGCTAGATATCCAGCGCATTTTTATTGCTTTCTTCAGAGAAAACCACCATCTGCAGCTTAACATTTATGATATTTATAAGTGCTCATTATAATTTTCTTTTTTTACAAGTTAATCCCATGCAGGCACCATCAGTTCCATGAAAATCTGCATAGCTACGCACAGGGCAGAGATACAGTTGGGATTGATGAGTGCCCAATGCTGCAGAAGATTCTGACCAATACAAAAAGCTACAGATTTGGGACAACCAACCTTAATTTTACTTTGTGTCTGAACAAAGAGTATGTTAAAAATTGAAAGGAAAAAAGTGAGTGTTACATAGTGGAATTACTCCGGGATGAAGACTGTTTTAGTAAAAGCAGGACTGCATACGAAGTCAGCCATATTTTTTCAAAAGATAATTCAGCACCTAAATACAGTAACCTACTTTTCATGGATAAAAGGTCAGATCTGGATATCCTTTCTGAGAAGGTCATTTCGATGATTGCAGATGATTTGAAATGAAAATGCTGTGCATTTAGAAAAATGACGAGGCGTTTTTTTAATATTAGACAGAAAGCGTATAGGAGTTTCGGCCTGCACTAAGCAAACAAATTCGCCAGTAGGTGTTTATAGAGGAAATGAACAGTTTATATAAATGTTAATTTAAATTTTTCATAAAATCTGCCATACTTAATACAGTCTATTTTTAAGTATGTGGAGGTTTATATGTGTGCAGTGTATGGTTATGTGCGCGTCAGCACGAAAGAACAGAATGAATGCAGACAGCTTATGGCATTGGAGAAAGTGCCTGTTCCCAACAGGAATATTTATATAGATAAGCAGTCTGGAAAAGATTTTAACAGGCCAATGTATCAAAAACTTTTACGAAAATTAAAAAAGGATGATGTATTATATATTCAAAGCATAGACCGGCTTGGAAGAAATTATGAAGAAATTATAGAACAGTGGAGAATTTTAACAAAAGAGAAAAAAATAGACATAGTAGTATTAGATATGCCTTTGCTTGATACAAGGAGAGGAAAAGATTTGTTAGGCACATTTTTGAGCGATATAGTTCTGGCTCTTTTAAGCTATGTGGCAGAAAATGAAAGGAAGAATATCAAACAGCGCCAGAAAGAGGGAATCAGTGCTGCCAGGTTAAGGGGAGTACAGTTTGGAAGGCCCGCAAAACCTTTGCCTGAGAATTTTAGTGAGGCTTTGCAGAAATGGGAAAGCGGGGAATTGACAGGAAAAGAAGCTGCAAAAATTTGTAAAATGGCAGCTTCAACTTTTTATAAGCAGGCAAATAAAATAAAAGAACAAAAATCTATGGGTACATAATTATAGTGATATACATATACATTTGTATATGTTTGAAATTCTCTAAATGTGTACTTTTATAGAATATCTTCATTAAGATAAAAATTTAGATAGAATGTATTAAAAATTAAATTTTACATATTAAGAATTTGTAAGATATAAACGATATATATTTCAATACGTTCTGAAAGACAAAAGTACACATTTTGATTATAAATTCGATGCTGTAGTTAAGATTACGAGTTTATTTAGGTTTAATTGTAAACATCACAGCATGTAAATGTTTATTTAAGAAATGCATAGAACGAGCAAGGAAAGAGTTGTGAAAAATATATATGCAAATTTAGGAAGAAAAAACAGGGAGTGTACATCATTAAATTATGAAAGAAAAAAGAATATGTGCTGGCATAAATGCATTTTTGATAGGGGGAGGGGCAGAGTGAATATTTTGATTTTAAGTGCAGGAACCAGATGCCAGCTAGTAAAATATTTTAAACAGAAAACGAATGGATTTGATAAAGTAGTAACGACTGACTGCAGTATTTATGCACCTGCAATCTATATGTCTGATATTTATTATATTGTTCCAAAAGCTGTAGAAAGTAATTACTTATCTGTTATTTTAGGAATTTGTAAAAAAGAAGATATCCATATGATACTGCCCCTTCAAGAAGATGAGTTAGAACTGATTGCCTCTAACAAAGAAATATTTGAAAAAGAAGGAATACTGGCAGCAGTATCGGATATTGAAACAGTCAGAACTTGCAGAGACAAACTGATGTTATATCAACAGCTTGTCGGAAATGGTATCTCATGTATAGAAACGTATGATTATAACACAATGCAGGATGTGATTAATCATATGAAATTTCCAGTTATAGCGAAAAAGAGGATGGGGGCTGGAAGCATTGGAAATCTTAAAATAAAATCATTTCCACTGCTGTTTTATTACGCAGAAGATGTTCAGGAAAAGCTGGTTGTCCAGCCATATATTGACGCACAGGAATATGGTGCAGATGTATATGTAGACTTTCTAAGCGGAGAGATGACAGCTGTTTTTGTAAAAGAAAAAATCCGGATGAGGGCAGGAGAAACAGAGAAATCAAAGTCTGTAAAAGATGAGGCTCTTTTTGATTTTATAAAAAAAATAGTTCAGACAGTCAATTTGCGGGGAGCAGCCGATATAGATTTATTTAAATATGATGGAAAATACCATGTATTAGAAATTAACCCAAGATTTGGAGGTGGCTATCCACATGCTTATGCATGCGGAGTTAATTTTATCCGCTGCTTGTCACGGAATGCGGGCAGGAAAAGAAGCATTCCGGAAATTGGACAGTATGATGAAAATGAGGTTATGCTAAAGTACACAGATGCGATGATGAAAAGCGAAAAAGAAATGCTGATAATGCAAAACAGAATTATGCTATAAATGCCGGAATAGCCTGACAATAACAGGATGTAAGAAGTAATGAAACAGACTGTCCAGACAGGAGGTGTAATATGATTGCTTTTCGGGCTGATGCAAATGAATATATTGCCACAGGACACCTGTTTCGCTGTATATCCATTGCAAAATGCTGTGCGGCTGCCGGGGAGGAATGTATTTTTTTATTGGCGGAAGATGCATATACAGATAAATTGAAACAGGAAAATATCCCCTATCATATACTGAATGTGAGATGGGATGACTGGGATTCTGGAATCAGCAAAGTAAGACAGAGTATTAAAAAATATGGAATAGACTGCCTGGTTGTGGATTCCTATCAAGCAACAGGTTATTTTTTTGAGCAGCTGTCAAGTGAAGTTCCGGTTTTTTATCTGGATGATTTGTGCAAAGAGCGATATCATCTGTGCGGGGTTTTGCATTATTCTGAATGGGAAAATGAGCATACGATTGAAAAGCTGTACAGAGGAAGCGGAGTAAATATTTATGCCGGAATGAAGTATGTGCCGTTAAGAGAAGGATTTGTATCGGAACATAACGAATATCATAAGATAAAAAAAATATATGACTTGCTGATTACAACAGGAGGCAGTGATACATATCATATGACCTGGCGTCTGCTGCAAAAAATACTGGAACGGCCATGGTTCGAAAGAAAATCCTGCTGTATTGTGATGGGAACGATGAACAGGGATGATAAAAAAATAAAAGAATTATGCAGGAATTATTCTAACATTACAGTTATGCAGAATATAAACAACATGAATGAGGTCATGCGCCAGAGCCGCTGTGCAGTTACTGCTGGCGGAACAACGGTATATGAATTGATGGCCAGCGGAGTTCCATTTGTGTGTTTCGGTTTTTCGGACGACCAGGTGTATTTTGGCAGACGGCTGGAAGAACATGAAAACGGTTTGTGGGCAGGAGATGCCAGGGAAGATGCACAAGCCGTGGCAGAACAGATAATGCTGCTCCTGGAAAAAATGCACAGGCAGCCGGTGGCAGAAAAAGAAAAACTTATTCGCAGAAATAAGAAGCTGGTTGATGGAAAAGGCGCAGAACGAATTGCTGATATTATTAAAGAGCTTATAAAAAATAAAAACTGCTGATGGAAAAGATGCAGAATACATTTGTGGAAATAAAATTAAGAACAGATTCATTAGGGAGGAAATTAGAATGAATGCTGATTTTGAGCAGACAAGAAAATTCTGGGGCGGAGAAATTCTCAGGGGAAATTTAGTGTGGCCGGATGAACGGGTAATCAGGTTTGTGAAAAAGAATTTCAAGGTTCCTGCTGTTTTATTAGATTTTGGGTGCGGCGCAGGGAGAAATGCCATAGCGCTTGCGCAGGAGGGATTTGAAATCGTGGCCATGGATTATACGCAGGAAGCGGTTCAGGCCGTAAAACGAAAAGCAGAATCAGAAAATTTAAAGATAACAGTTATAAAAAACGAAGGATTTGATATTCCGGTTAACAGTGAAAGCATGGATGGAATTATTGCAGATGGCAGCCTGTTTTATAATAATAAAGAAGATAATACCATTATTTTACAAAATCTGTGCAAGGCATTGAAAGCAGGCGGAAAAATATGGGCAGACTGGAGAAGCGAGAGAAATACACTGATAGAAAAGGGGAGCAGATTGGAGAACGGGCTGTATAAGCTGGGAGAAGATTCCAGCCGGGATGGATGCCGTTATTTTTTCTGTAATGAACAAGAAGTAAGGCAGATATACGAAAAGGCGGGGCTTCGGGTGGAATCCCTTGAATTATTTGAGTTTACAGAAAACAATAGAAAAACCAGGCATTCGTGGTATCATGTAGTGGCAGTAAAATAAGATGCTTTCTGAAGAAAATAGAATATATAATTGACAAGCTGCTGGAATGGTAGTAGCATAAAACTGCCAGATGAATCTTGTGCAAACCAGCATCAACTGGAAATACAGGAATGCTGATGCACCAATGTGAAAGGATGAGGGGAACAGGTGTAAATGAATACAATTGCAATCATTACTGCACGTGGAGGAAGCAAACGGATTCCCAGAAAGAATATAAAAGAGTTTCTTGGAAAACCGATTATGCTATATTCCATTGAAGCGGCATTAAAAGCGGAAATCTTTGATGAAGTCATGGTTTCTACGGACGATGAGGAAATCGCGCAAATTGCCAGAAGGGCAGGCGCGTCGGTACCGTTTATGCGCAGCGCGGCAGCTTCCGATGATTATTCGACGACGACAGATGTTTTACTGGAGGTGCTCGAAGAATACCAGAAGATGGGAAGGACATTTGATTATATGGCCTGCCTGTATCCGGCCAATCCGTTTATTACAGCAGATAAATTAAAACAGTGCATGCAGCTGATTTCGTCGAATGATTATGTGCAGGTGCTTCCGGTTGTTCCGTTTTCTTACCCGCCTCAGAGGTCTTATGTTTTTTCTGATGATGGTTCTTTTCATTATAAATGGGAGGAATTCAAAAATGCAAGGTCGCAGGATTTGGAAAAAATGTACCATGATGCGGGGCAGTTTTATTTCTATGAGGTTTCCAGCTTTATGAAATACAGACAGATTCATGGAAAGATTTATCCGATTATATGTCCGGAGCAGGAAGTTCAGGACATTGATACGGAAGAAGACTGGAAAATGGCTGAATTGAAAGCAGAGTATTTAAAGAAGCATAAAGAAGAAGGCAGTTAGAAAGTGCAGGCAGCATTACAAAATAAGAGAGGGAAACAATTTGAACAAAGAAATAAAGATAGGAAATCACGTAATTACAGAGAACGGGCCCGTATATATTGTTGCTGAAATGTCGGCAAATCATAAAATGGATTTGAACAGGGCGAAAGAAATTGTCGATGCGGCGGCAGATGCGGGGGCAGATGCAGTAAAATTACAGACATACACACCGGACACAATTACGATGAATGGCAGCGCTGAGTATTTTCAGGCAAGAGGCCTTTGGAAAGGACAGACGTTATATGAGCTGTATCAAAAGGCATATACGCCATGGGAATGGCACGAGGAATTGATGCAGCATGCAAAAGCAAGGGGAATCGGCTGCTTTTCGTCTCCTTTTGATTTGACTGCCATTGACTTTCTGGAAAAGCTGGAAGTTCCGGCTTATAAAGTGGCGTCATTTGAAATTAATGACATTCCATTTATAAAAAAAATAGCAAAAACTGGCAAGCCCGTCATTATATCAACAGGGATTGCTTATCTGGAAGACATTGATTTAGCACTCAGGACCTGCCGGCAGGAACAGAATGAGAATGTCATTCTGTTAAAATGTGTTTCTGCGTATCCGGCACCTTATGAAAATATGAATTTAAAAGTAATATCAAATATGGGTCAGACATTTGGCTGTATCACAGGGCTGTCGGATCATTCGCTGGGGGACGAAACGGCGATTGCAGGAGTTGCGCTTGGAGCAAAGATGGTGGAAAAGCATCTGACATTAAAACGCAGTGACGGCGGACCGGATGCGGCTTTTTCCATGGAGCCTGAAGAATTTGGACAGATGGTAAGAAAAATCAGAAACACAGAACGGGCATTAGGCAGAGTGACGTATGAGCTGAATGAAGAACAAGTCAAAAGCCGCAAAAATTCACGTTCCTTATTTGTGGCGCAGGATATGAAAAAAGGGGATGTATTTTCAGAATCCAATCTGAAATCAATCAGGCCAGGGATTGGGATGCATACAAAATATTATGAAAATGTACTTGGGCAGAGAGCACGGTGTGATATTCCAAAAGGGACTCCGATGGAATGGAAATATGCAGAGTAATGCAGCAGCTGGCAGCATGTACGGCCTGATAGCTGAAAAAATGTATTATATAAAACAATTAAAATAATTTAGTGAAGCAGGTGCATTTTACAGTAAGTGAAATTCAGGAGACAGATTATGGCAAGTGAAATGGAAGTGTTTATTTCTGCTCAGGACAGCATATATGTTCCGGGGGGGGTAATAAGCAGCGTAGGCTTCGTGTTGTGTTTAGCATTCCAGAGATGGGAATCAATGCCAAGACAGGTATTTTGTGTCTGATTCCCGGGTATGGAGACTGTATTGATTCGAGAGTGTATCATAAAATGAGGACTCAGTTTGCAGATGAATATAATATGGCCGTCTTGCAGTGCGATTATTTTGGCATCCAGTATATGCAGAATTTTGAAGAAAAACTGGAACAAATTGTTGATGGACAGATGCTGAGTGGTAAAGATGAGATTCAGGCAGATATTGATACTGGAGAAAGCTGGCTGGATTGCAATGATATGGGCGTTATGCAGGAAATGGTGAAAAGAAACAGTTTTTCAACACATTAGGAAACAGGGCAGCGCTGATAACTGTGTGGCCAGATGATGTGGATGGAAACATATTTAAGCATGCAGAACATGGACTGGGAGCAGATTTGATTAAATTATTTCAAATGGTGGCAGATATGACGCCATTTTCTGAGGCGCAGAATTTATTACTGCCAGATTCTGTAGTTATTGATGGAAGATGGGAAAGGCTGGAAATTACATATAAAAATCTGGTTCCTGTTTTGCGGCGCTGTGATAAATAACAGAAGCTGGCAGGAGACTAAATAAAACCTTTAAAAAATTTTAAGATGGCTATAAAGTATCTGCCCATGCGTCCGATATATAATACAAGTAAAACAACATTACTTAAAATGATAGGATTTCAGACAGGTGCGTACGGCTTGCCAGAGTTCTATCGAAATCAAAATAACAAATTTGCATCAGGGACGATGCAGTAAATTCAAGGAGGAAAATTATTATGGCAATGGTAGTACAGCATAATCTCACAGCTATGAACGCTAACCGTCAGTTAGGCGTTACAACTGGTTCACAGGCTAAATCTTCTGAAAAGTTATCTTCTGGTTACAGAATCAACCGTGCGGGCGATGATGCAGCAGGCTTAAAGATTTCTGAAAAAATGAGAAGCCAGGTTCGCGGCTTAAACAAAGCTTCTTCCAATGCACAGGATGGTGTATCTCTTATCCAGACAGCTGAAGGTGCTTTAAATGAAGCTCATTCTATCTTACAGCGTATGAATGAACTGGCAGTTCAGGGTGCTAACGATACAAACGAAGAAATCGACCGCGATGCTATTAATCAGGAGTTATCTGCTTTAACAGCTGAATTAGACAGAATTTCTCAGACAACACAGTTCAATAAGCAGAACTTGCTGGATGGTACATTTACAAACAAGAACCTTCAGGTTGGCGCAAACTCAAATCAGAAGATTCGTATCAGTATCGGCAACATGAATGCTCAGACATTGGGATTAAAGACAATTAATAAAGAGTATGCAGGCGATATTCAGCATGGCAATGGTCCTACTGTTGTTAGGTATAAAGGTACCAGTCATATATATAGTACAGGTTTGTCTAAAGGTGCTAATATATCTGCAGTTTTAGGAAGCATCAGCCTTCGCTTTGGCACTTCTATTTACCGTGCTTCTACTTACGCTGCACAGTTTGATACAGATACAGGCAGTGTATATTTTATTGGCAAACTGACAAACCAGAGATTTGGAACATCAGCAAGTGTTGCAGCAGCAGATTTCAGCATTGCTATGGATAAGGCAGAAGAAGACCTGAAAACAAATTTTGCAGATTTCCTTGAGACAAAGGTTACATCTGGTGTGCAGTTGAGCGGATATACTGCAAAAGGTATGGTTGGCGTAGATAACTATCAGGTTGCAAACGCTTCTATTGATGCTATTCAGGATGCTATTAACAAGGTGTCTTCCCAGAGGTCAGCACTTGGTGCTATCCAGAACAGATTAGAGCATACAATTGCAAACCTTGATAACGTAGCTGAGAATACACAGTCAGCAGAATCCCGTATTCGTGATACAGATATGGCTTCTGAAATGGTTGAGTACAGCAAGAATAATATTCTTGCACAGGCTGGACAGTCAATGCTTGCACAGGCTAATCAGAGTACACAGGGCGTATTATCTCTGTTAGGGTAATCTGATTATACTGTTAAATAGAATTGGAATACAAAATTGCAGAGGTACGAGGTATCGTACCTCTGTTTTTTTGAATAAAAGATGAAAAGCGGGAGCTGTAATATATGGAAGTATTGGCAAAAAATCTGGCTGATAAAATCGGAATAATTTGCATTAATTATTATTTTCTGCATAAATTTGACGCAGTTACGGAGGGAGAAAAACTGGCAGGACAGATTCAGCAGTTTGCTTCTGCCATGATACAGGGAATCAGTGAGGGCGAGCAGACGGAAGAAAGCAGAGGTTTGCAGGACTATATACTGCATGTTCTAAATGATTACATGGAAGCAGTGCGTCAGAGAGACTTGGTGCTTATGATAGATACGCTGGACTTTGGTTTGAGGGAATTGTTGGATATATTCATCACAGAAGAAAATGACGGGGTGGATGCAAAGAATGAGTAAAGAAATATTGGATGGCAATTTAATGGCAATGGAAAAATGGTATCCAGCGTTTGCAGAACAGCTGAGAAATGGTGATTATAAATTAGATGAATTAGAAATTATAAAAGAGGTTTCTCAGGATGGGGAATTAATTTTCCGGGTGAAACAGGGAGAACGTCTTTTGTATCTGAATGGGAAAAGAAATGCCAGGGAACCGGCAGATATCTGGATGGAGCATCTCGGAGAAATTCATAAATATGCTCCTGTTTTTTTGCTTGGAACAGGCAGCGGGATATACTTAAAACGTCTGATAAAAGAATCGGACAAGACGGTTGCTGTTGTTGTATATGAGCCATCTCTTTCCATTTTTCTTCAAATGCTGAACGAAGTAGATTTATCCAGTGAAATAGAAAATCGTCCGATTATTTTTGTAGTGGAAGGGTTGAATGAGGCTGCATTTGACACAGCATGCCGTAGAATATTGTCTTTTGAAAACAGGATGTTCTTAAAAGTGGTAATTCATCCGAATTACCAGGAACTGTTTTATGATAAAGTGTTTGAAAAAACAAAGCTGATTCAGAAAAGAGAAGAATTTGTAGTCTCAAATCAGATGACAGGCGTTAATTTTTCGACTTATATGGCGCGTAACCAGATGGCAAATATGAAATATTTATGTGAAGGATATCATGTAAAATGCCTGATGCAGACAGTACCTCATGACAGGCCCGCAATTTTGGTGGCAGCTGGTCCTTCTTTAAATAAAAATATACAGGAGCTGAAGGCAGCAAAAAACAGGGCTTTTATCCTTGCAGTCGATACAGCGATGAAGCCACTGCTTCGAGCGGGAATCCATCCTGATGCATTCTGTACAATTGATCCTATGAAACCGCTGGATTTGGTTCAGGCAGATGAGGCGAAAGACATTCCAATTATTGCGTCTGCTACTGCTAATTCAGATATTCTGCAAGAACAGAGGGGAAAGAAATTTTTTTATTCAGACGGTCATGTCTTAGCTTATTATGCATATACAGCTATTGGAAGGATACTGCCATCTCTGTCAAGCGGCGGGTCTGTTGCATGTACTTGTCTTTCACTGCTCTATAAAATGGGATTTGATACGATTATTCTGGTAGGACAGGATTTGGCATATACAGATAACCGTTCTCACGCAGACGGCACGTTTAAAGATGTAATGCCAGAAGAAAATACAGATGGAATGATACGGGTAAAAGGAAATTACGAAGAAGAACTGCCAACACTTGGCAATTTGAAAATGTATTTAGAGTGGTTTGAAGCACATATTAAAGGGATGAAAGAACACCGGCCAAATGTCAGGGTGATTAATGCAACGGCTGGGGGAGCATATATTGAAGGAACAGAGGTAATGCCTCTGCGTGATGCAATTGAAGCAACGTGTCCAAAGGAAGAAATTAATTTTGAGGAATGTATTCAAAATGTAAAACCAGAATTTATAAATGATGAACGTGATAAAGTTGTAGAATATCTGCATTCGATTCCAGAGCAGTTCGCATATATTTACCGTGATGCGAAAAAGCTCTATACCGCTTACCACAAGATAAATTTAATGTGCAGGGCCAGAAACATGAACCGGGCAGATTATGAAAAACTGTTAAAAAAAGTTAAGAAAATGACAAAAACGTGCGAAAGAAACAGTATGTACCAGATTGTGTCTTCGACAATGACGGTTGGTGAACTTATTGTCAAAAGTGAAAGCCTGTTTTCACTGGATTCGATTGAAGAAGAAGGAAAAGCCATATCAAAACAGGGCATGAAGTATGCAAAACTGCTGCAGCAGTGTGCACAGATACTCAAAGAATTTGCAGAAGAAACACTGCTTGAAATTCATTAATTAACAGGAGGCATTAAGATGTTAAACGGAAAAACAATATTAGTAACTGGTGGGACAGGTTCATTTGGAAACGCATTTACAGAATATGCGTTGTCAAATTACAACCCTCGAAAAATTATTATCTATTCCAGAGATGAATTTAAGCAGTTTCATATGGCGGGAAAATTTAATCAGTATAAAGATAAACTACGTTTTTTTATCGGAGATGTGAGGGATAAGGAACGTTTGTATCGTGCATTTGACGGTGTAGATTATGTAATACATGCAGCAGCATTAAAGCAGGTGCCGGCATGTGAATATAATCCAATGGAAGCGGTTAAAACAAATATTAATGGAGCAATGAATATTGCAGATGCAGCACTGGATTGCGGGGTAAAGCGCGTAGTAGCACTTTCTACGGATAAGGCCGTGAATCCGATTAATCTTTATGGCGGCACGAAGCTTGTATCCGACAAATTATTTGTAGCAGCAAATGCTTATTCCGGTACCAAAGATGTACGGTTCTCTATTGTCCGGTATGGAAACGTAGCAGGGAGCCGTGGGTCTGTCATCCCATTTTTTCAGAACATCGTAAAAAATGGCGGGGATAAACTGCCAATTACAGATTACCGTATGACAAGATTCTGGATTAGCCTGGCAGAAGGAGTCCGGCTTGTTATCAAAGCTTTGGAAGAAGCACGGGGCGGGGAAACGTTTATATCCAAAATACCTTCTTTTAAAATTACGGATTTGGCCCAGGCGATTCAGCCAGGATGCGAGATGCCGGAGGTGGGAATCCGTGAAGGTGAAAAGCTGCACGAGGTAATGGTTACGCGGGAAGATTCTGCTATGACTTATGAATATGAGAAGCATTATATTGTATATCCGCATTATAACTGGTGGGGAGAAGACCGGATTATTCCGGGCGGAAAAAAAGTAGAGGATGGTTTTGAATATAGTTCAGGAACAAATACAGAATGGCTGAGTGTAGAACAGCTTCAGGGACTGCTTGCCAATATGGATTTGAACCATTGAAAATGGACAAATTAACCTGTATACGTTGTGAAGTGAAATGCAGGCAATTACGAAAAGGAACTATTCAAATATAAAAAGTTAAAACAAGCAGAATATAATTCAATATGGACAGGTTATAAAGGAGAATGAAAAATGGCATATAAAACAGAACAGGAAGAATTTTGGAGTGGCGAATTTGGAGATGCATATATTGAAAGAAACGACAGTACACAGCTGCTGGCAGGTAATATTGGTGTTTTTTCAGAAATTATTCAGAGAATGAATAAAATAGATTCAGTCATAGAATTTGGTTCTAATATTGGAATGAATTTAAAAGCTATTAAAACATTGGTTCCACAAATTGCATGTTCTGCGATTGAGATTAACCATAAAGCAGCTGAGATTTTAAAGAATGATGCATTTTTTAACCATGAGATACAGGTATATGAACAGTCTATATTAGAATATGAACCAGAAAAGCAGTTTGATTTTGTACTGATAAAAGGGGTGTTAATTCATATAAATCCGGATGAACTGCAGGAGGTTTATCGTAAATTATATGAATCTTCCAAACGGTATATCTGTATTGCAGAATATTATAACCCGACTCCGGTTACGGTACAATACCGCGGTAATTCGGACAGGCTTTTTAAGCGCGATTTTGCGGGTGAATTTATGGATAAATACCCAGATACAGCACTTGTTGATTATAAATTTAATTATCACAGGGATTATCATTTCCCACAGGACGATTCTACCTGGTTCCTGCTTGAAAAAAGATAAGCCAGTGAGAGCAGCAAGGGCATGCCGCTGATTCGGAAAGACTGGACAGGATGAAATAGAAACTGGAGATTACGTTATGGGTTATTTGAGAGATGCCGTACAGGAAGACGCGGATTTATTATTTCATTGGGCAAATGAAAGTACTGTCAGGAAAAATGCATTTTCCTCTGCGGAGATAACATATGAGGAGCACATAAAGTGGTTTGACAATATGCTGGTGCGCAAGGATGCGAAACAGTATATTTATATGGAAGATGAACCAGTTGGACAGATACGAATTACTGTCAGTGGAGATACAGCTGAGATTAGTTACAGTATCTGTGTTGAAAAAAGGTGCATGGGGTATGCCAAAGAAATGGTTGGGCTTCTTCAAGTACAGGTACAGAAGGATTTTCCAGGAGTAAAGAAACTGATTGCAAAAGTGAAACCGGATAATATCGCTTCCCAAAAAGTGTTTTTAGATACAGGATATACGTACAAATGCAATGTATATGAAATTGAAACAGATGCCTGTGGCGCTATATCTAAAACACTGGAAACAAATTCGGGGGGGGGTATTATTTTTAACGAATAACAGTAACTCTCTGGATTTGTATCATTGGCTGAAACAGCGTGAAACAGTTCATATATATAGTGAACGCTTGCTGATGTGCCAGTTGCAGAATCTGAAGCCGGATTTTATTATCAGCTATAATTATAAATACCTGATTAGCAGAGAACTGATAGAATATATGAATGGGAGAATCTGGAACCTCCACATTTCATTTCTGCCATGGAATCGCGGTTCCAATCCAAATATATGGAGTTTTATTGATGACACGCCAAAAGGAGTAACCATACATCAGGTAAATGAAGGACTCGATACTGGAAAAATATTGTATCAAAAACAGTGTTTTTTTGACATTGAGAAGGAAACATTACAGACCACTTATGACAAATTGAATAAAGAAATTGTGGAATTAATGAAGGAAAAATGGGATGAAATGAAAGATGGCTGTTATTCATTAACAGAGCAGGCAGGAAAAGGAAGCTGTCATGTCAAAAAAGAACTGGATATGCTGAAAGAAAAAATAAAATTTAGCTGGAATGATAATATAGGAGATTTTCTTAGAAGATATAAAAACATTGAAATGGGATATAAAGAGCAATATTATAGAATGGAGATTTTTTCTTAAATAGAGACTTTTTGAGGGTAGAACATGTTATATATAAGAACGGATATGAATCCGTCGATTGCTACCGGACACATGATGAGATGTCTTTCGATTGCGGATGCAGCGGCCAGTCTGGGCGAGGATGTTACGTTTATTCTGGCAGACAGCGAGGCGCTTGGATTGATTCAGGAGAGAGGATATCAGGCTGTCGTGCTACATACAAAATGGGATGATATGGATTCTGAATTGGATGCATTGTATCAGGTAATTCAGGAAAAGAGAATTAAAGCCTTGCTGATAGACAGTTATATGGTAACAAAAAGTTACCTTCAGGCTTTGGCAAAATGGACAAAAACTGCATATATAGATGATAGAAATACGTTTGTGTATCCAGTTCATATTCTGATTTGTTATGCGAATTATTGGCAGAAATTTAAATATAGTCAGAACTATAAAGAAACAAAACTTTTGCTTGGAACACAGTATGTTCCCCTTAGAAAAGATTTTCATGGACTGAAAAGAAATGAGGTTAAAAGCCGGCTGGAAAATATTCTGTTAATGTCGGGTGGCAGCGATAAATTTCATATATTGCCACAATTTCTGAAAAGGCTTAATTGCAGCAAATATAAGGCAGTTGATGTGATTTGCGGGACATATTGCACTGATTATGAACAGCTGAGTCGGGAATATGGCCAGAATAGAAATATTC
The DNA here is from genome assembly GCA_910579075.1 of uncultured Eubacterium sp. Lineage (GTDB taxonomy): Bacteria > Bacillota > Clostridia > Lachnospirales > Lachnospiraceae > Eubacterium_J. The sequence goes on along the minus strand of CAJTSV010000001.1, from coordinate 31,468 downwards.
ATATTCATAAATCTGTCAATGACATAAAAGATTATATGCTGAGGGCAGATGCAGCAATATCCGCTGGTGGAACAACACTATATGAGCTTTGCGCCTGTGGGACACCGACGATAACATATTCTTTTGCAGATAATCAGCTGGATAATGTACGTCAGTTTGCACAGGATGGATTAATGGATTATCTTGGAGATATACGTTTTGAGGATGTATCTGAGAAAGCTGCATTGGTGCTTGAACAGTATGAGCAGCAGTATGAACTAAGGGAACAGCGCATCAGGGGAATGCAGGAACTGGTAGATGGTGGCGGGGCGGCGAGAATTGCGAAAGAGTTAATAGGGATGAATTGTAACAGTAAACATAACTGAGTTGTTAAATGAAATGCAAAGACACTAAGGCAAGAAATGCAATGATTGTGAAAGAAAGGAATATAACATAGAGGCAGGTATCAGAGAATGATTATACCATATGGAAAGCAATGGATAGATGAGGATGATATACAGGCAGTAGCAGAAATACTGCAAAGTGATTACCTTACAACAGGGCCGGCAGTTTGTGAATTTGAAAAAGCTGTGTGTGAGTACACTGGTGCAAAATATGCAGTTGCAATTGCGAATGGGACGGCAGCATTACATGCTGCCTGTTTTGCAGCGGGTATTAAGGACGGAGATGAGGTTATTACAACACCGATGACTTTTGCAGCATCTGCAAATTGTGTGCTGTATTGCGGGGGTATGCCTGTTTTTGCTGATATCAGGCCAGATACTTATAATATTGACCCGTCAGATATCCGGAAAAAAATAACAAAAAAAACAAAAGCAATTATAGCAGTGCATTATACAGGCCAGCCATGTGATATGGATGAGATTCATGCAATTGCAAAAGAGCATCATCTTACAGTGATTGAGGATGCGGCACATGCGCTGGGGGCTGATTACAAAGGCAGAAAAATAGGGACAATTTCAGATATGACGACATTCAGTTTCCATCCGGTAAAGCATATTACAACGGGAGAAGGCGGAATGATAACTACAAATGATAAGAAGCTGTACGAAAAGCTGAAATTATTCCGCAGCCATGGGATTACGCGAGAAGAAGGCCTGATGACGAAAAATGAAGGCGGCTGGTATTATCAGCAGGTGGATTTAGGTTATAATTACCGGATTACAGATATACAGTGTGCGCTTGGTGTGTCTCAGATGCGGAAACTGGACAAGTTTATTATAAGAAGAAAGGAACTGGTAAAACGATATGAGGATGCGTTTCGCGATATCGAAGCCATTACATGCCCATATCAGGAAAAAGGATGCAATAACAGCTGGCATTTATATGTGATACAGGTTCAGAACAGAAAGAAAGTCTTTGATAGATTGAGAAATGCCGGAATTCAGGTAAATGTAAATTATATACCAGTTTATCAGCACCCTTATTATCAGGAACATGGATATCAGCATATCTGCTGTCAGGAAGCAGAAAAGCTATACGAACATATAATCAGTCTGCCATTATTTGCAGAATTGACAGATAATCAGCAGGATTATGTTATAGAGCATTTAAAGGATATCATATATGAATAAAGGGGAGAGTTTTTTTAAGCAAGGAATACAGTTTTTTGAATCAGAACAATATGAACAGGCTGTAGCATGTTTGGTTCAGGCATATGAACATAGTTATGAGAAAGAGCATATACTGGATATTTTATATAATTGCTTTATTATCCCGAATGAACAGGAATTTCGAAATAATTATAAATACAACAGCGCTGCGCATACCAGGATTGCTTATGAAGAATGCATGCTGGATTTTATACCTGTGAGTGATGTTTGTTTTTATATTTTTAATCGGGAAGAAGCGAAATTTGAAGGCTTGATTGAATTAGAAGATAAGCCTGTCCGCGGTACAAATGTACGGTTTGATAGTATTCTTTATACAGATATATGGGATATTCGTCAGATACTGCCAGATTTGCATGAAAATTACTGGGGGACTGTTTATATATTATTAAACGGGCAGGAGGCGAAATTTGCTTCTTTTTTTAAGCTGCCACATTTTCATGAATTGTATCTGGAAAATGTGGTTGTATTCCCGAACGAAAAATACATGCAGATTTTTTTTGAAGAATATGAGGAATTTTACCTGCCGAAACAGCTCGTTACAAATCAAACGGCAAAGTATCTGAACCAGATTCACAGATTGCATGAGAACCGCGTAAAAAATATTGATACAGACCGGAAAAATATCTTTTTGTCTATTTGTATTTTAAGCTTCAGGAATCATTCAGTGGCTGTGCAGAATGCCTTGCAGTTATTAAAATGTCCTTATGATAGTGAAATTGAGATTCTTATATTGCAGAACAGACCGAAAGAATATGAACAGATAAAGGATGCCAGAGTCCGCTTTTGCGAGTTGGAAAATGGAGATGGATATGCATCAGCAATATGGAAAGCGCTGGAACTGGTGCAGGGCCAGTATGCGGTTTTCATGTACGAAACCGACAGTATGATTGTTGATGAACTGGAAAAATATTTAAGTTTTATTAAAGCGCATGCAGTAAGCGGTGTATTTCTGGAATCAGGAGATGGAGAAATATTTTCCAGGCTGCCTGAAAAAGAAAGTGCAAAGGGATATGATGCCTTGCGTGCTTTGTCAGAGCAGCAATATTTAACGGGAATTACATATAACATGAAATTATTTCGCAGCATCAGCAGCCTGGATTTTATGGATAAGGTGAAGGAAAATCGGTTACTGGAAGAATATACACATATTTGCATAGCAACATTGTTATGCAGATTTTCCAGCTGTGCGACTACGGGGATGTTATTGTGGAAAACAAAATCAAAGGAATCTTTGCATGAAAGAAAGGATGAAATTTTAGAGAAACAGAAAAAGGCATTTTTGGAATTCCGAAGCAGGAATATTTTGCCAGAAGTATATAAGAGAAACATGGAATTAAGAAATGGTAAGAATGAGCTGGATTATATTTATGATTTATTATCTGGTGCAGTTATGAAAAAGAATGATTTATTTGAGTGTCTGCTTTTAAAGCAGCAGTATATGGGCCGTTGTTTTATGAATGGCATAAGGCCGCATATAGAGGATGTTTGGAATCATTCTGCATACTTTATGCAGGCTATGCAGGAAACACTGAATATGAATTATTCTAAAATACCATTACAGGAACGGAATGCTGATTTTATAGTGATAGCGGCAGCGCAGCTGCTGTCGGTCAGACATGCACCGACAAGAATTATATTGGAAATTTGCAGGCTGATTGAAAAATACCTTCAGAAACAAGTATTTCTGATGATTGAGATTACAGTTACAGAAGAAGAAAAATGCTGGGATTTAGGGTTCTTCGGGCATGAAGTAAATTATACAAAAACGCTGACAGGAAATTTTGGATATCCATATAATGGAGATACCTATTATGGATATCAGGTAATACTTGCACATCAGAATATCAGGGAAATGAAGCAGGTTATGCAGCATTTGTATCAAAAAAAGCCGTATTGTGTCTGGTGCTTTGGTGGTATTCCGGCTTTTGCAGGTGCTATGAGACAGTTTACGACTATGGTTTATACCCAATTTAATGAAGGCTATCCTGGATTTGTCACGGATATTGTGGTTAATTATTTTGAACGGGCTGCTGCGTCATATCCAGAAGAAAAAAATTTTTTACTAGAACATAATGTTATTATTCAGGATATTAATATAGGGATGAATTCCTATCAAAAATCATCAGGCAAGCTGAAACGGAGCAGCTTTGATATTCCAGAGGATGCATTTTGCATAGGGATTGCGGGAAATCGACTTCACAGTGACTGCACAGATGCATTTTTGAATGTGCTGAAGAAAATTGTACAAATACATACAGCAAAAAAAATCTGCCTGATTTTTATTGGAGAAACAAGCGAAGCATTTGAGAAAAAAGTGGCAGAATATGTTACAGAAAGTGAACAGCTTCGGTTTATAGGATATCAGAAGGAATTTGCAGAAGCTGTTGCATTGATAGATTTGCTTGCAGCAACACCGGGACTTGGAAATGGAGGCGCTGGTGTGACAGCAATGAATGAAGGCAAACCAGTGGTTTGTTTAAATTCAGGTGATATAGCTGCCTGTACAGGCGATGATTTCCAGTGTGGCGATATTACTCAATATCCAGAAATGATAAGACGATACATAGAAGATGAAGACTATTATGAAATGCAGAGTAAAAAGGTACAAAAGCAGTTTGAAAGTCTCTTGGTTCAAGATGAAGAAATAGCTGTACAGATAAAGAATGTGCTGGAAATGGTGAAAGAAACATAAAGATGGCAATAAAGTCAGGAGTGTCAGGATGTATGACAATATGCTGGTAACAGGATAGATTACAAATACAGGTATGGTGGGGTGGCTGAATGGGAAATGCTGGAGAATTATATTTTAATCAAGGGATTCTCTTTTTTGAACTGAATCAATATGAACAAGCTGTTCATGCTTTTATTCAGGCATATGAGCTGGAATACGAGAAAGAAAAGATTTTAAATATTTTGTACGATTGCTTTATAATGCCAAATGAGGAAGAATTTAAGCGAAATTATGAACATAATAATCTTGGATTTACCCGGCTTGCTTATGAGGCATGTGCGATAGACTTTATACCTGTCAGTGAAGAACAGTTTTTTGTATTTAATTCAAAAACAAAAGAATTTGAAGGCGTATTCCTTCTCGAAAAAAATCCGATTCAGGGAGAAAATGTTGAATTTGATAGCATTTTATATACAGATATTTGGGATATCAGGCAGATTATACCAGATTTAAAAGAAACAAGCTGGAATACAGTATATCTGTTATTAAATGAAATGCTGGAACCCCAGTTTGCTTCTTTTTTCAAACTGCCTCGTTTTAGTGAGTTATATCTTGAAAATATAATTGTTTTCCCAGATGATAGATATATGAAAATATATTTTGAAGAATATAATGAATTCTATCTTCCAAAGCAGATGGTAACTGAAAATAAAAATAAGTATTGGAATATGATAAATGTTTTTCATCAAAAAAGGATAACGCAATTAATGCCTGAACATAATAATATATTTTTATCAGTTTGTATTATTGACTTATCTGATAAAAATACTGCTATACAGAATGTAATTCAGTTATTGCAGTGCCCATATGACAGTGAGATAGAATTTGTCATTCTTTGCCGTAAAACAGAAGAATATAAACAAATCAAAGATTCCAGAATACGTGTCTGCAATCTGGAGAAAGAACAAAGCTGTGAACAAGGCATATTTAAACTTTTAGAGTCTGCATGGGGGAATTTTGCCATACTCATAAATGGCTGTGATATTATGCTGTGGGAACAATTGGGCGAGTATTTAAATTTTATAAAATCGCATTTAACATGCGGTGTATTTTTAGAATCGGGATATGGGGAAGATGCTGTTATATTATCTAACAGGATATATGAGAAAGGATATGAAGCAGTTTCTGCGGTAGCAAAGATTAATTACCTGACGGGTATTACCTATAATATGAATTTGTATCGCAGTATTTGTGATTTTCAAGAGATAAAGGAAATAAAGGGGAATTTATCCTTGGCAGGGCATCTGCATATTTGTATAGCAATGGTAATGTGCATGTATTCTGATTATGCTGTAATGAAACTGCCTTTCTGGAAGCGGGGGGGGTAGAACCGTGTATAGATAATCTGAGAAATACAGAACAGAATAATGCATTTTTAGATTATCGATATGTACACATTTTAAAAGAATATGCAAAAATAGAAACGGCATACAAGAAGAATAGAAAAGAGGATGAACTGGCACATGTTTACGGATTATTGTGTGAAGCACTGGGCAGTAAACAGGATTTCTTTCAGTGTCTGTTATTAAGAAATCAGTACTCAAGTGTTTGCTTTTTGAATGGGAAAAAAATAGCAATTACAGAGAATTGGAATCACGCTGAATATTTTATACAAACCATGCAGAAGATGCTGAAAATCGAATATAAAAGGATTCCTGTATGTGAAAGGAATTCGGATTTTATTGTTGTAGCTGCAACGCAGTTATTATCTGAAAGACATGCACCCAGCCGGATTATACTGGAAATCTGCAAAATAATTAGAAAATATCTTAACAAAGAGGTATTTTTAATTTTGGAGATTAAAACATCAGATATGACCAAGTGCATGAGCATGGGATTTCAATGTTATGAGATGGATTATGATGAAAGGCTGACAGGAGAATTTACACTTCAAAAAAAAGAAGTTACATATCGTGGATATCAGATAATGCTGAATCAGGAAAATATTCAGGAAATGAAACAGTTAATGAATTATTTATATCAGAAAAAGCCGTACTGTGTCTGGTGTTTTGGCGGCATGCCAGCGTTTGCAGGTGCAATGAAACAATTTACGCCTATGCTGTATACTCAGTTTAGTGAAGGGTATCCAGGGATTCCCGCTGATATGGTGGTAAATTATTTTAAACGGGCATCAGAACTTTATAAAGAGGATAAACAATTTTTATTAGAACATCATGTTATAATCCGGGACATTAATATCGGGCTTAAATCTTATCAAAAGTCTAAAGGAAAATTAAAAAGAGACTGCTTTGATATTCCAGAAAATGCATTTTGTATTGGTATTATAGGTAACCGGCTTCAAAGTGATTGTACAGAATCATTTTTGGATGTATTAAAGCAGATTGTGCATTTACATACCGTAAAAGATATTTGGCTGATTTTTATTGGAAGAACTGTTGAAGTATTTGAGAAAAAGGTAGCTGAACATGTAAAGTGTAAAGAGCGTTTACGCTTTTTAGGCAGGCAGGAAGAATTTGCAGAAGCAGTCGCATTGATAGATTTGCTTGCAGCGACACCAGGACTTGGGAATGGAGGGGCTGGTGTCGCTGCAATGAATGAGGGGAAACCAGTAGTGTGCTTAAAAACAGGAGATATAGTCTCCTGTGCAGGGGAAGATTTTCAGTGTGATGATATTTCACAATATCCAGCAATTATAAAACGATATGTAGAAGATAAAGCTTATTATGATATGCAGAGTAAAAAGGCGGAAAACCAGTTTGAACGTCTTTTGATTGGAGATGCCGAAATAGCGGTACAGATAAAGGATGTATTAGAAGCAGTGAAAGGACTCTGAGATTCATGCAAAAAAAAATATATGTTACGCAGTCTTCCCTGCCTTCTTTTGAAGAATTTACAGAAGCAGTCAGGCCCTTATGGGAGAGCCATTGGCTTACAAATATGGGATGTTATCATAAAGAACTGGAAGAAAAATTACGGGAATTTCTAAAGGTTCCAGAACTTTCCCTGATGGTAAATGGTCATATGGCATTAGAGATGGCCATTCAGGCTTTTCATTTTCCAGAAGGAGCGGAAATAATTACTACTCCTTTCACATTTATTTCCACAACACATGCGATTGTCAGAAATCATCTGAAACCGGTTTTCTGTGATGTAAAATTAAGTGATGGAACAATAGATGAAACAAAAATAGAAGATTTAATTACAGAAAATACAGCGGCAATTATTCCAGTACATGTATATGGGAATATATGCAATGTAGAAGCTATACAAAAGATTGCTGAACGTTACAGTCTCAAGGTGATTTATGATGCGGCTCATGCGTTTGGAATCGAATATAAGGGAAACGGAATTGGGAGTTTTGGAGATGCATCTATTTTCAGCTTTCATGCGACAAAAGTATTCAATACAATTGAAGGCGGGGCTGTTTCTTTTTCTGACCATAAAATTTATGACAGGCTGTATAATTTAAAAAACTTTGGAATTCATGGAGAGGAACTGGTTACAGAAGTTGGTGCAAATGCGAAGATGAATGAATTTTCAGCCATTATGGGACTTTGTAATTTAAAACATATTCAGCATGCTATGGAAGAACGCAGGAAAAGGCATGATTTTTATCAAAAGTGTCTTCAAAATGCAGAGGGGATTCATTTTTTTGAAGGCAGTCAGGATGCAAATAAAAATTATGCATATTTTCCTGTTATGATAGATATAGAATATGGAATGACCAGGGATGAGCTGTATGAGTATTTAAAGGAAAATGATATTTACTCCCGAAAATATTTCTACCCCTTAACATCGGACCAGGCTTGTTTTAAAAATAAATATAGAAATGCTTCTTTGGAGCAGGCACGGTATTTGTCAAAGCGTGTTCTTGTGCTTCCGCTTTATGAAAAACTGGAAATGGAAAATATAGAAAAAATAGCAGACATAATAATAAAATGCAGAAAAAAATAATAGTACTGTAAAAATGGAGGCTTTTATGTTTCAATGGGAAAAGAAAGGGATTATATTTAATCCGGCAGAGTGTGAACAAAGGCCAGCTTGGAGATGGAATTTTGCACAGGGCGAGAATACTCTGCTGTTTGATGATTTTATCCGGGTATATTTTTGCAGCAGGGAAAAACCAGATGAGTCTGGGCAGACAGTCAGCAGAATATCCTATGTAGATTTAGCGCGCGAAAATCCTTGCCATATATTAAAAATAGGAGACCGACCGGTATTGGAACTGGGGGGATTAGGTGAGTTTGATGAATTTGGAACGTATCCGTTTTCAGTCGTCCGGTATCAGGGTAAAATTTTTGGGTATTATGGGGGAATTACCAGATGCGAGTCTGTTCCGTTTAACGCATCTATTGGCTGTGCAGTAAGTGAAGATGGTGGGGAATCTTTTTATAAGATAGGGAGAGGGCCGGTTTTAACAGCATCGCTGCAGGAACCGTTTATGATATGTTCTCCTAAAATCCGCATTTACGATGGAAAATGGTATTTGTTTTATTCAGCTGGCAAATATTGGAGCATAGAAGAAGGCCGGCCGGAGATATGTTATAAACTTCGCATGGCAGTTTCAACAGATGGTATTCACTGGGAAAAGTGTAACCGTGATATTATGCAGAACAGGCTTGGAGAGACAGAGTCACAGGCATGTGGGGATGTGATTTATCAGAATCAGGCATACCATATGTTTTTCTGCTACCGGAATCATACTGATTTTCGAAGAAACCCTGCAAATAGCTATAGAATCGGATATGCAAGGTCTGAGGATTTATATCATTGGGAACGTAATGATGCTATGGCGGGAATTGATGTGGCTTCGAACAGCAGCGCGTGGGACAGTGAGATGACGGCATATCCACACGTATTTGTCTGCGATGGAAGAACATACATGCTGTATCTTGGCAATGAAGTGGGAAAATATGGATTTGGACTCGCTGAATTGAAAGGAGAATTAAAGTGATATGGAGAAAGTATGGAAGGATATTTATTCCCGAAAAATATGGAATTGAATATGCAAAATCGCCACAGGCAGTAGTATTTCACGATTTTGTCAGAATTTATTTTTCGGCTTGCAGACATGATAAGAATAAATTGATTAGCTATGTCTGCCTGGCAGATTTTACGAAAGATTTTTCCGATGTTTTAAACGTGCAAAAGCAGATTATTCCAGATGGGGCTCTGGGATGTTTTGATGAACATGGTATTTTTCCGTTCAGCCCGCTGCAATTTGACAATAAGATATGTGCTTATACCAGCGGGTGGTCGAGGAGAGTTTCTGTCTCTGTAGATACTGGAATCGGTATTGCAGTATCGGAGGATGGCGGAAAGAGCTTCCACAGACTGGGTGATGGCCCGGTAATGTCCAGTTCCCTGGATGAACCCTTTTTAGTGATTGATGCATTTGTAAGATGGTTTGAAGACAGATTTCATATGTGGTATATTTATGGAAAAGAGTGGAAGCAGTATAAGCCAGAAGATGAACCAGAACGGATTTATAAAATAGGGCATGCTGTATCGCATGATGGCATTGACTGGCGCAGGGATGGTATGCAGATAATACCAGACAGGATAAAGGATGAGTCGCAGGCACTGCCATGTGTTATCTTTTTTAATAACCAGTATCATATGTTTTTCTGCTACAGATATTCATATGATTTTCGTAATAATGAAAATAATACTTACCGATTGGGATATGCTTGTTCGGATTCTTTGAATCATTGGAACAGATGTGATGAGAAATTGAATTTTCCAATCGCGGAAGATGAATGGGACAGTCAGATGCAGTGTTATCCTAATATTTTTGAAATGGACGGGAAACTCTATCTGCTGTATAATGGAAATGAGTTTGGAAAAAATGGTTTTGGATTAGCAGAATTGGAGAAATTATAAATGAAACGAGATTATGATACAGAAAGCAGGGATAATGAGACAAGGAAATATGCATATCATTTTGACTTTGATGTCATGCATCCATATATGATAAAATCATTTCTGCCATTTATAAAAGAAGGAAATGCATTAGAACTGGGCTGTTTTCAAGGGGCATTTACAGAGCGTATTGCAGCTATATTTGATGAAATAACATGCGTGGAAGCATCTGGGGAAGCTGTCTGTATTGCGAGGGAACGCTTAAAGCCTTATGGACATATAGAATTCGTGGAATCACGGTTTGAGGAAGCAAAATTACATAAAAAATATGATAATATATTTTTAACACACGTCTTGGAACATATAGATGACCGCGTGGAGCTGCTGAAAAAAATTAAAAATGAGTGGCTTTCAGAAAAAGGGGTTTTATTTGTGGCATGTCCGAATGCGAATGCACCTTCCAGACAAATTGCTGTTAAAATGGGGCTCATAGAATCTAATGCAGCGGTTACAGAAGCAGAGCGGGCACACGGGCATAGGATTACATACAGTCTGGACACGCTGGAGTCTGAAATCAAAAATGCTGAGCTGAATGTGATACATAAATCGGGTATATTTTTTAAGGCACTCGCAAATTTTCAATGGGACAGGCTGTTAGGGACAGATATTATTTCAAAAGAATATCTGGATGGATGTTTTTCTCTGGGGCAGCAGTACCCGGAATTGTGTTCAAGTATTTATTGTGTCTGTACAAAGATGGCATAACAATACGAATGGAAAGGTGTTACAATAGAAGGTGGAAGAATTTGAGAATAGGAATTATGCAGCCGTATTTTTGGCCTTATCTGGGATATTTTCAGCTTTTGCGCGCAGTTGATAAATATGTGATTTATGATAATATTGAATATACAAAAAAAGGATGGTTTAACCGAAATCGATATTTATGTAATGGGCAGGCAAAATATTTCACCATTCCAATAGCCAGAGCGTCTGACTATTCAGATGTTATAAATAGGAAGACGGCAGCAAATTTTGACCGTGCGAAAATTAAGAACCAGATTAAAATGGCTTATCAAAAAGCTCCTTTTTTTGAAAATATTTTTTGGCTATTTTGTGAATGCATTGATTGTCAAAATGAAAATTTATTTGAATACATATTTTATTCCGTTAAGAAGATAGCAGAATATCTGGATATTGGTACAGAAATAATTGTTTCATCCAAACTGGAGATTGGACATGAGTTAAAGAAAAATGAGAAAGTTCTGGAAATCTGCCATAGGCTGGATGCTGATGAATATTTGAATCCATATGGTGGAAAAGCCTTGTATGATAAAGAAGAATTTAAAAAGGAAGGCATTCAGCTGTCATTTTTGCAGATGGAGAATATTGTGTACCAGCAGTTTGATAATTCTTTTGTAGAATTATTATCTATTCTGGATGTATTAATGTTTAATTCAAAAGAAAAGGTAAAGAATCTGTTGGACAGGTATACGATATCCTAGGAGAAGGTTCACATGGAAATTGCAGCTTATTATCCGCCTGTTGAAATAAAAAAAGTCGAAACAATTTTAAAACAGTTTGATACAGTGCTTGTACCAGCCCTTTCGCAGCGTGTTGATATAAAAGATTATGCCTGGAAGCTTGCACAGAATGCAGTAATGTTTTATGTACATGAAAAAGAAAAAGTACTTGGGCATTGTGCGGTATATATGAATAATCAGTCTTGTACATATATTAGTTCTATTGCAGTAATGCCAGAAGTTCAGGGAAAAGGGATAGGCAGAATTTTATGGGAATGTGTAGAAAAAGAAGCATGTATACGGGGAATTTCTAAGATTAAGCTGGAGGTATATGGGAAGAACATTACTGCAGTCAGATTTTACCAGGAGCAGGGATGCAGGGTGATTTGCAGAAAGGAAAACTGGCTGACAATGATAAAAGATTTAACATATATGCTGTAGATGGTTAGAGTGGGTGTTTGACAAAAGAAAATGAACATATTTGCCATAGGCGGATACATGGGAGAAAGGCTGAAATGGATAATAAATTATTGCTGTTGATGAATAAAACAATGTATCCAGCTGAATTCGAACTGCTTAGAGAACTGGGACAGGTATTTGATCAGCTGGGATTTGAACTGAAAGTGCTGCAGACAGACAATAGTACTTTCAATGATGAACTGAAACAATATTTTATTTTTATGAAGACAGAGATAGACTGCAAGGCTGTTATTACCTGTAATGCAGATAAAATAGAATACATTTCAGAAATGCCTGATAACTGTCTTTATATCACATATTTGGGGAAAGGAGAACATAGTTTTCAGGCATATGAAGAAAAATTAAAATATGGAAATAGAAATACGGTTATTTTCTGCCAAGATTCAAGCTGGATAGGGTATATCAGAGAAAATTATAAAAATATTGGAGAAGTACTCTATGCAGATTTAGTACTGGAAAGTGGCGGAAGGCTTGAAGCAGAAGCTGCAATGGCGATGGACATTCAGGAGCTGATTGCTGTCAGGCGTGGACAGGCCAGTATCTTGAAATTATTCGCACAAAGAGCGCTGGAATCAGGAGACTTACAACGGGCAGAGGAATTAATCATACAGTATAAAAACGTATGTCCGTTAGATTTAGATGTTATTGCAATGGAGACCATGCTGGATTTATATAGTGGAAATATTGATTTGGCTCTGCAGCATGCTTTAAAAGGTGTTCATAAGTACCCATGTAATGCAGATTTATATTATAATCTGGGAAGCATTTATGAAATGAAAGAAGAATGGTTTTTAGCGTGGATATCTTATGGACGTGCATTTGCTTTTTATACCAAGGGAAATAGAAATAGAAAAATAGAGAAACTGGAATTGAATAAACGGCTATATGTCTGCAAGGAAAAACATGAAATATGGTTAAAAGATAAAAATAATGCAGGCTGTGATTACTGGCTGGAAAAAAATTTTGGACTGACCGAAAAAGCATTTCGGGATCCTGTGCAGATATTAGGAAAATATTATTGGATATCCCTATATGAGAAAAAATATGCTGGAATATACTGGGATCAAGTGCTGACAAGGTATTATGATAATCAGCTGGATATGCAGCACACAAAAGGAGAGTTTGTTACAGTAACTGAAGGAGAGGAATTTTATATCAAGAGCGGCAAAGCAGATGTGCTTTTGCCAATTGCAGCAGAAAATGACGGTACTATTCACAAAATTCTTCATTTGGGGAATGAGTATAAGGTAAAGCAGTCAGTTAACAAGCAGTTCACTTATTACCGGCTGCCGCCAGACAGCAGGGTATATTCATCGGGCAAGTCGTATTATGGAAGACCGATTCCTCTGCATCAGGAAGCAGGAAGAAAAAAATTAATTCTGAATTTGTTTGTGGATGGCCTGGCTCAGAGCGTGCTGGATGGGAAGAACTTCAAAAGAATCATGCCTTATACGGCCAGGTTTTTTGGAGAAGGGACTGTATGTACAAGAGCATACAGCGCAGCGGAGTGGACATATCCGAGTATTGCCAGCTATGCGACTGGTCTGGATATTACACATCATATGCTGTTTCATAATACGATGGATATTCCGCTGCCTGAAGAATATCCAACTCTGACAGAATATTTTCATGAAAAAGGTTATTTTACATCTGAACTGACTGGAAATTGGAGAGCAATACCATTATATGGCTATACCAGGGGCTGTGATCAGTATGTCTATCAGCACGGATTATTAGGATTCCGGGCCCAGGAGCTGGCTGGCGAGATAATCGACCATATTGAAACATTTAAAGAAACCAATCAGGTGTTAGGAGTGTGTTTTGGCGAACTGCATGACATTGCAGATGGATTTGAAATGCCTGATATGGTTCAGAGCCAGCTGGATATTGCAAACTGTACGAATGAGGAAACAGGGATTACTTCGGTAAAGCAGGATTATAGTGATAATAAACGAATTCGATATGAAAAGATGGCGACAAGGCTGGATATTCTATTGAATATTGTTTATCAGTATATTGAAAACAATTATGACAGTGAAGATATTCTGGTTTCGTTATATGCGGATCATGGACAAGGGTATTTGGTACCGCAGGGGGAACATTTTTGTTCAGAAGGGCGTGCCAGGGTAGCTTTTATGTTCCGGGGGAGTGGTGTCAAAAGCCAGGTCTGTGACGAGCTGATTTCGACATGTGATTACATAAAAATTATGTGCAGGCTTGCAGATATTAAAATGAAAGATATAAAAATCGATGGCGTACTGCCAAAGGCATTTGGCGGAGCAGGCCGGGAATATGCCATTACAGAAAGCCTTCATCCAGGAGACCCTTACCAGGCAGCTGTTTATGCGAAGGATTGTGTATTTTATTTCAGAAACTCTTTTCCAGTACAGGATGATGGAAGGTTTTATCTGAAGGACTGTTATGTAAGGCTGGCAGATTTGGAAGGAAATGATATGGATAATGAAGATATGCTTCAAAAGTATCTGTCAATTATTTTAGAACATATTGCACATTTGTGTATATATGATTAATATAGAACAGAGAGTATTTGTAATTCTGGTGTGTTTTCAGGGAAATTTTGAAATTGGTTAAAAATAAAATGCTGAGGAGACAGAAATGGAAAGTAAATTATTGCTGCTTATGAATAAAACAATGTACCCAGCTGAATCTGAAATGCTTGGAGAGCTGGGTACAATTTTTGAGCAGCTGGGATTTATAACGGAAACTTTACAGGAAGACAGCGATACTTTTATGGATGAATTGAAAAAATATATTCATTCCATGGAAAAAGAAATAGATTGCAAAGCTGTTATTACATGCAATGCAGCTGAAATAGAGAAAATATCCGAAATGCCAGATTGTATGTATATTTCGTTTTTGGGGAAATCGGGGGGATTTTATAAATATGAAGAAAAGCTGAAATGCGGTAATCAGAATACCGTTATTATCTGTCAGGACCAGCAGCAAACGGCATATCTTAAAGAGTTATATTAAAATATTGGAGAAGTATTATATATAAACCTGAATGCGGAAAATGAAAGCAGACTTGAAACAGAAGCTGCTATAGCTATGGATATTCAGGAGATGCTTGCTGTCAGGAGAGGGCATGTCAGCGTCATAAAGCTGTTTGTACAAAGGGCCTTACAGACAGGAGAGCTGGTGCAAGCGGCAAAGCTTATCGAACAGTATAAAGAGGAATGTCCGGCTGATTTGGATGTGTCTGCCATGGAAACAATGTTTGACTTGTATAGCGGAAATGTAGACGCCGCTTTGCAGCATGCCCTGGAAGGAGTCCGGAAATATCCTTGTAATGGGGACTTGCAGTATAATTTAGGATGCGTATATGAGCAGAAAGAAGAATGGTTTTTGGCATGGATGTCTTATGGGCGTGCATTAACATTATATGAGTACTGTAAATTAAAGCAGAAAATTGAAAAGCTGGGATTAAAACAGCGGATGTATTTATGCAGCATAAAGCATGAGACCGGAACAGACAGCCGGCAGCATGCGGGGTATGAATACTGGGTTGGAAAGAAATGGGGCTTGAATGAAAGAGCCTTTCGAAGCCCTGAACAGATTTTAGGACAATATTATTGGGAATCGGTTTACAAAAAGAAATATGCAGGTATTTACTGGGATCATGTATTGACAAGAGATTATGATAACAATCGTGATTTGCTGCATATAAAAGGGGAATTTATAAAGGTAACAGAGGGCAATGAATTTTATGTTGAAGATGGAAGTTCCGATGTGCTTTTGCCAGTTGCATCAGAAAATGATAATACTATACATAAAATTTTGCATTCGAATCATGAATATCAGTTGAAGCAGTCAGTCAGCAGACATTTTAATTATTACCGCATTCCGCCAGACAGTACGATATATTCTTCTGGAAAGTCTTATTATGGAAGACCTGTTTTGATGCACCAGAAAGAGGGAAGAAAAAAATTAATACTTAATTTATTTGTAGATGGTCTTGCCCAGTGCATACTGGATGGGGAAAAATTCAAAAAACGGATGCCGTTTACAGCAGCTTTTTTTGAAAAAGGGACTATTTGCACGAGGGCATACAGTGCCGCAGAGTGGACATATCCGAGTATTGCAAACTATGCGACTGGATTATATACGGCACATCATATGCTGTTCCATAATGTTCTTGATGGGGCATTGCCGCTGGAATACCCGACATTGACAGAGTATTTTCATGAAAAAGGCTACTTTACTTCTGAAATGACTGGAAATTGGAGAGCCATTCCGCTGCATGGATATGGCAGAGGATGTGACCAGTATATTTATCAGCATGGTACAGTTGGATTTCGTGCACAGGAATTAGCGGGCGAAATCGTTGACCATATTGAAGCGTTCAAAGAGACAAATCAGGTTTTAGGAGTATGCATTGGTGATTTACATGATATTGCAGATGGATTTGACATGCCTGTGTCAGTCCAGAGTCGTCTGGATATCACAAATTATACAAATGAAGAAATGGGTTTTACATCTGTAAAACAAGATTATAGCGATAATAAACGCATTTGGTATGAAAAAATGGCAACACGAATCGATGCTTTGTTAAACATGGTATATCAGTATATTGAACGCAATTATAAGAATGAAGACATTTTGGTTTCTTTGTACGCAGACCATGGGCAGGGATATCTGGTGCCGCAAGGAGAGCATTTCTGCTCTGAGGGACGCACCAGAGTAGCATTTATGTTCCGGGGAGATGGCGTGAAAAGCCAGGTATGTAATGAGCTGATTTCCACATGTGATTATATAAAAATCATGTGCAGGCTTGCGGACATTAGAATGAAAGACATAAAAATTGATGGAATGCTGCCAAAGGCATTTGGAGGGGAAGGACGGGAATATGCCATTACAGAAAGCCTCCATCCGGGAGACCCTTATCAGGCGGCTATTTATGCGAAGGATTGTGTATTTTACTTTAGAAATTCTTTTCCAGTACAGGATGATGGCAGGTTCTATCTGAAAGATTGCTGGGTAAGGCTGGCAGATTTAGAGGGAAATGACCTGGAAAATGAAGAATTGTATCAAAAGTATCTGTCCATTATTTTAGGGCATATTGTGCATTTGTGTATTTATGATTAATATAATCAGATGATAAAATTTATGAAAGGAGGGGGAAAATTATGGGGCTTTTGAGAAAGCATTCAAACTGTGTGAACTTATCCAAAAAGAGATAGATTTACATCCCGATTATGTATCAGAAAAACTGACAGCGATGATGAATACATTGATTGGAATCATGGAAAAAGAAATAAAAGAAAACAAAGAAACTATATTAGGCAGGCTTCATGCTATGCTGTTAGAAAGCAAACCTCTTATCAGGGTCTGGATGTATTCTGTGATGCTGGAGGAAACACAGAGTGCAAAGGTCATGGAGGAGTTTATAAAATATGTAATAGATGAACGGAAGCTTGAACCGAATCTCAAATTTTATTTATATAATCAAATAGCATCGCTGTC
Source organism: uncultured Eubacterium sp. (assembly GCA_910579075.1). GTDB lineage: Bacteria > Bacillota > Clostridia > Lachnospirales > Lachnospiraceae > Eubacterium_J. Next base: position 13,817 of record CAJTSV010000001.1, on the reverse strand, counting down.
GTTCAGCTATCGCAGTTATGATAATAGTAATTCTAAATATTTAAGATGGAAATTGCTGGAGCAGATTGTAAGCTCTTATGAAAATGAAACACAGGATTTATTAAAATATATTCCATATGAACAGAGAAATCAGAATCTCGTTTTTGTGATTGTCCCTCAGATTTTGAGCGGTTTTCATGCTCCGACAAAAATGGCGTTTGATAAAGCGAAATTTCTGATGGAGCATATGCATAAAAAAGTGCTGGTAATCAATACAGCTGAATTTTTATCTAAAATTATTGAAATCGTGTTCTATAAACCGTTTTATTCAGAATATATTGACAGCTATTTATACAAAGAATCGATTGCGTGGAAGGGAGCGGACATTCCTTATTTCCAGTGTGAAAATAATATGCCCAATACAGCAGACTTACGCGCACTGCTTCAAACAGTCATGAATGTAAAGCCTGGACTGGTAATAGCGATTGGAGGCGGCAGCATATTGGCGAATCTGATTGATAAAATGATACCTGTGCTGACATATGGCACAACCGGAAATTTACAGGAGACGATGACAAGCTGCCAGACATTAAGCGGAAAGCTGGAAGAAGCAGAGCTTCAGCTGCTGGGCCGAATGGGGATAAAAGAAACAAGTATTATTCCGATTCAGCCGAAAGTAAATCCTGATATGCAAAAATCAGTAGTAACAAGAAAAGAGCTGAAGCTGCCAGAGAACAAGTTTATAGTGGCTGTTGCAGGAAACCGGCTGGACAGTGAAATAGATGAAAGCTTTATGCAGATGCTGGAGCGTGTGCTGGATGAAGATATGGCAGCAGCGGCTATCGGCACCAGATTTCATTCGTATGAAAAATATATGCAGATGATGCCAGGACTGCGGAATAAGGTGCAGTATCTTGGATATTCAGCAGATTTACTTGCCTGGCTTGAAGTGTGTGATGTTTATGTTAATCCGTACCGCGTAGGAGGAGGAGTTTCTGCTACTGATGCATTATTAAAAGGATTGCCTGTTATTACCATGGATTATGGTGATGTGGCAGTATGTGCTGGAAAAGAATTCTGTACGGAATCCTACGATACGATGCCGGATTTAATCAGAAAGTATAAGGATGATGCAGAATTTTACCAAAAGATGTCGGTACTCGCAAAAGAAAGAGCACAAACATTAATTGATACTCCAGAAGAATTACAAAGTATAATAGAGGAATTTCAAAGGAGAACAAGCGGAGATTTATCGATATCGGGGGAAAATAAGCATGATAAATTTTAACGAACCGATTTGCCTAGAAAATGCATTTGGCTATGTCAGGGAAGCTATTCATAATAAAAAACTCAGCGGAGACGGTGAATTTACAAGACGCTGCAGCTTCTGGCTGAAGCGCTGGAGTGGAATTTTAAAGGGTGAGGTATTTCTGACCACATCGTGTACACATGCGATAGAAATGGCTGCAATGCTTGCAGATATCCAACCGGGAGATGAGGTGATTATGCCGTCATACACTTTTGTATCTACAGCAAATGCATTTGTACTGCGTGGAGCCAGAATCAGATTTGTCGATATCCGGCCAGATACGATGAATATTGATGAGCAGAAGGTAGAAGCAGCCGTTTCAGGCAGAACCAGAGCGATTGTACCCGTTCATTATGCAGGGGTCGGCTGTGAGATGGATGTGATTATGGACATTGCAAAAAGACATCATCTGACTGTTATTGAGGATGCAGCCCAGGGTGTCATGAGTACATATAAAGGACGAGCTCTGGGAGCAATCGGCGACTATGGATGTTATAGATTTCATGAAACGAAAAATTACAGCATGGGCGAAGGCGGATGCATTGCAGTAAAAGATGAAAAACGCAATATACACAGTTATCGGAAGCATTTGAGCATGGCGTATCTGTTTTGGATTTGATTTTTAATGAAGGGCCCTATGCGGCGCAGTTTTTAAAAAGCAGTAGGATGTCTGAGCAGTAGGAAAGTTATGTTAAAGATTTAGGTTAAGATAAAAGAGAAATGGAGAGAGAACATGGAAAATAACAGGAAAGAACAGATAGAGGCATTAAAGGTATTGGGAGATTTTCAGGACAAAATTATCGGAAATGCAGGATTGTTAATGAATGAACTGAAAATCTGCAGAAAGCCAGATACGGATAAACTGTTAAAAAGTGTAACAGACGCCGTGAACTGGGAAATGAGCATATTGGGAAATACGCTGGATTTGATTAACGAAAAAGAAGAAGTATTGAACAAGACAAGGATTAATGATGCGGTCATGGCCTTTGCAGGAGCTTTGCAGACGCAGGAGGATGCTAAAATCGCCGAAGCATTGGAAAAACTGTTGATTCCAATGCTGCAAAGGATAGAAGATGCTGTACAGAAAGTGTATGAATAATGCCATAAATCTGAGCCGAAACCGCGCAGATTATCATAAAGGAGAATAAATTTCTATATGGACAGGCAGATAGAGGACATTTCCGGCTTTTTGGAAACAGAGGGATTTGAATATGCTGCGGCAAAAAATGCCGTGAGAACGATTCACGGGATATGGAAGGACTTACCGTCGGGAATTGTAATTTTAAAAAAGGGCATGACGAACCGCTCTTTTTTGTTTGAGTGCAGAGGGAAGAAATATATCATGCGGATTCCAGGAGAGGGAACCGGACAGCTGATAAACCGGCATCAGGAAGCTGCTGTTTATCAGGCTGTAAATGGGAAACATATTTGTGATGATGTAGTATACTTGAATCCGGAGAATGGTTTTAAAATTACTGTTTTTCTGGAAGGGGCAAGAGTCTGCAATCCAAAGGATGCAGATGACGTCCAAAAGTGCATGAGTTTCCTTCGCGCATTTCATGAAATGAAACAGACAGTTCCATATGAATTTGATATTTTTGCCAAGATTGAATTTTATGAATCATTATGGAGAGGGACGGCCTCTGTGTATCCTGATTATCAGATGGTAAAAAAGAATGTCTTTTCCTTGAAACCGTATATCGATGCACATGCAGAAGAAAAAGTGCTGACGCATATGGATGCTGTTTCGGATAATTTTTTGTTTTTTCAAAAGGGTGATAAAGAAGATATCCGTCTGATTGACTGGGAATATGCAGGGATGCAGGATTCGCATGCAGATATAGCAATGTTCTGCATATATGCGCTATATGACAGGTCGCATGTGGATATGCTGATTGCAGCATATTTTCCCGAAGGCTGCAGGAGAAGCATCCGCATAAAAATATACTGTTACATTGCCGCATGCGGGCTTTTGTGGAGCAACTGGTGCGAATATAAAGCAAAGCTGGGCGTGGAATTTGGAGAATATGCGAAAAGGCAGTATGCTTATGCAAAAGATTATTACAGGATAGCAGAACAGGAAATGTGAAAATAAATACAAGCCTGTAATCAGAAGGAGAGATTTTATGCACAGGGCAGAGCGGGCAGTGATACTGGCAGCAGGAACAGGAAAAAGGATGCGCCCGGTTACATACAGTGTTCCAAAACCTTTGGTGAAAGTAAATGGCAGACGGATGATTGATACATCCATTGACGGGCTGCATAAAAATGGAATTTATGAAATATATGTTGTCACAGGTTATTTAAAGGACAAATTTAAAGTGCTGGAGGAATCATATAAGGGCTTGAAGCTGATTGAGAATCCATATTTCAATACATGTAATAATATTTCATCTCTGTATGCTGCAAGGGACTATCTGGAAAATGCGCTGATTCTGGATGGCGATCAGGTGATTAACCGTGCAGAGGTTCTTTCGCCGGAATTTGAGCGGTCTGGTTATAACAGCGTCTGGACAGATGGACAGACTGGTGAATGGCTGCAGACGGTACAGGATGGGATTGTCGTATCTTGCAGCAGGACGGGAGGCTGCGGCGGATGGCAGCTTTACAGTATATCCCGCTGGACGAAGGAAGATGGAAAAAAACTCAGGGAGCACCTCGAATATGAATTTATTGAAAAACAAAAACGGCAGCTTTACTGGGATGATGTACCTATGTTTGAGCATGCCGGAGATTATGAGCTTGGCATCTGGCCGATGCAGGCAGCAGATGTAACAGAGATTGACAGCCTGCGGGAGCTGGCGGCAGAAGACAGCCGGTATCAGGTATTTTTGGAGGATGAGCGGAATGCGAAAAACATCATCTGACGGGCGGGTGCATTGGAAACAGGAACAGATAGACTGGATGATTAAACTGGTGCCGGCTGGAAGCATTATCTTTTTATGCATTCTATTTTTTATTTTGCCGGAACAGTCCAGTATGTTTTTAAGCAAGGTCCGTGTTCTGTCTGGTGATACATTTGGGATTTATTATCTTATGATAGATTTGGGAATTTTTCTTTTTTCCCTGTTTCTTGCCTGTTCACAGTATGGGAATACGGCTCTGGGCGGAAGGGATGAAAAGCCGGAATATTCTTTTTTACATGGGGATGCATGATGTTTACATGCGGGCTTGCGGCAGATATTTTAATTTATTCTTTTTCGGAATGGGTTTTGTACGCACAGGATTCGCATATTACTGAACTGGGAAGCATACAGGAATAGGCGGGCTTCCGTGGGGATTTTACCTGGTGCTGGCTGTTGCGTTTGGGTTTATGCTGCATGTCCGTGGCAGGGACCGCCAGAAATATTCAGAAGCGTGCCGCCGCTTCTGGGGAAGCATGCTGACGGGATTCCCGGAAGAATCATTGACCTGCTTGCCGTGGCTGGCCTGCTTGCTGGAACAGCAATGACATTTAGCGTGGCAACGCCGCTTATGGCAGGCATTATGAAGAAGCTTTTCCAGATAGAAATAAGCCGTACAGTGATTAATCTTCTGATTTTGTTTGTGACATTCCTGCTATATACATATTCCCTGCTGCATGGCTTTCGCGGAATCAGCATGCTTGCGAAAGCATGTTTACATGTTTTTTGGAATCATTGCTTTTGTGCTGCTGTTTTGCGGGAAAACGGGATATATTATTGAGACAGGCTTTGAATCATTTGGAAGAATTTCGAAGGGCAGAACCGTCCGCCAGGTAATTCTGGGAGGGTATGGGTTCGGAGCAGGTGCGACAATGGCTGGCTTTATTCCATTATAAATACCATGCCCCTGTCCGAAGCTGGTTATGGCAGCAGTTTTTATAACGATGATGGCTTTTTATGCGACTTCGTTTGATTCGATTGCGCTGACGGCTTCCTATTACAGCTGCAGAAAGCTTCCAGACGGAAAGCAGCCGCACAAAATCATCCAGCTGGCATGGTGTATTCTGCTGATTTTATTTCCGGCAGCGCTTCTATTTGCAGAAAGTTCCATGAACAGACTGCAGTCAGTCAGCATGGCAGTGGCTTTTCCAATTGGCGTAGTGATTGTGGCGAGCTTTATGAAAGACATAAAAAATATGTAGAAAATGATAAAGATAGGTAACAGTTGCTTTTCTGGCACAGGGTTCAGCAGATTGATGTATGGGATATTCAAAATCCCGTCGGTGCAGGTTCTCTGCCATGACAGGATTTTATCAATGAAATTGACACTGTGAAAAACCTCGTAACTATAAATGAGAGAGGGAGAGGGCGGACATTTTCCTGGACGCCTCTCCCAGATTATATTTACAGATTTTTATCCTGTTTAGAAGCAGCATCCCCAATCAGCACCCTTTTCCCGCAAAAAGCAAACCCATATTTCCGAATATGCTCTTTTGGAATGCCTTTCTCAGCAAGAACTGTTTCATATTTCTGTCTTTCTATCTGTTCCAGCGCGTTCCGCACAGTATCAGACAGCTGCTTTTCGTTCTCCAATCCTGTACTTTAAATTCCAGTATAATGCCATCATCACCAGGCTGCTTTGGTTCCAGCAGAACATCATATCTGCCAAAGCCGCTTTCACGGTTTGAGGTAAGTACATATCTCCCGGAAAGCTCTACCATCAGACCAAGAACAAATCCATGATAAAAGCGTTCCGGTTCCTCCCTGGAAGGATTTCTGCCAGTATCAAAATAACGGAACGATGCCATGGCGATTTTGTTCATATAAGCATTCATTGCGGCAATATCTCTGGAAAGAAGCGCTTTTATAAAGTCGTTGTAGTCATCATCGGATTCTGAGAACCAGTCATGGATAATATCTTCAAATATAATCTGGATTTCTTTATTTGTCAGGGACAGGCTGTAATGCTTTCTTCCAGTCTGTTCAGAAGTTTCAACAGCAAGGATTTTTAAATAACCGCTGGTTAAGAGCAGGCTCCAGATAGCATTTTTTTGTTTGGCAGCTGATGATAAATAATCTGTTCATCAATTTCTGTAACCAGCGGTTTCCCGGAAAGCAGAACCTCAAATTCCTGTTTTAAATTCCGGCTGCCTTCCTGAATCAGCTTGCCAGCCAGTGCATTAGAACTGGTATTTGCCCAGTAAGTACCGGTTTTCGGTTTTCAGATAATGGAGCACAGACCATGGATTGTAAATAACGGAAACTGCTCCAAAAGTAAACCCGTTATACCAGTCTTTGACTTCCTGTTTTTTATCAGAAAGTCCAAATTCACGGAGTGACTGAAATACTTCTGTTTCTGTAAAGCCAAAACAGTCTGCATATGCATCGGAAACCGATGTTACAACTGTCAGATTATTCAAATCAGAAAAAATAGATTCCTTGCTGATTCTTGTAATGCCAGTCATCATTCTCCGTTCCAGGTAAGAATTGTTTTTAAATGCAGCGCTTAAAAGGTTTCTTGTAAATGCTGAAAGTTCTTCCCAATATCCATTAAGAAAGGCCTCCTGCATCGGGGTATTATATTCGTCCAGCAGAATGATTACTTTCTTATTGTAATAACGAAAAAGATATTCAGACAGTGTTTTTAAAGCATAGGATGCCTCGTTGTCTTCCATGGTTACCGATATGCTGCGAAAATCTTCCTTTTCATATTCATCCAGTAAATCGCTGTCCAGCAGAAATCGAAACTGCTTATAGACATATTTTAAAATCCGGCAGATTTTTTTCCTGGCCTGAATAAAAGAGGTTTCCTTGACATCTGCAAAGCTTAAAAATATAACAGGATAACTTCCCTGCAGATTTCTGTATTTGGGATTTTCCCATATGTGAAGATTTTGAAATAAATCCCCGCGGTCTTTATAGGAAACAGAAAAAAATTTTTCCAGCATGCTCATAGCCAGTGTTTTTCCAAATCGTCTTGGACGTGTAATCAAAGTCACGCTGTCTCCGCTTTCCCACCATTCCTGTATAAAATGAGTTTTATCTATATAGAAATAATGATTTTGAATCAGCTGTTCAAAATCCTGTATGCCGATGGCTGCCGTTCTTGCCATAATAACATCTCCGTAGTAATGCTGGCAGGATATTTCTATATTTTATATGACAGGTATGTGAAAAACAAGGTATAAAAGCAAAATTTATCCGATGCTGCAAAAATGATTAATCTGAGCTGGACATCGGATACTGCCAGCATAATAATATAGATTTAATATAGTTAGAAACCGAAAAACTTCTTGAATAATATACCTTTCTGTATTAAGATAAAATCAGTTACATTTACGAATCATTATGTATTTCATAAGAAAAGGAGCTATATAGAAATATGATGGATAAAACATTTATTAAAACTGACGACCAGACAGAAGCTGCCAGCAGCAGTATAACCGGACAGGACATTTTAAGATATTCAGAAATTACATTAAACGACAATGGAACAGAGAATAAACTTATCGTAGAGACATTTGACAAAGACATGATGGTAAAACAGTCAGAAAAGATAATAAAAACATATATGGATAAGCTTTCCAGACTGGCAGTGGATGCACCTGAGACAGAAAAGACAGGCTCGTTATGAGAAAATATGTCAGGCGGAAAATCCTGAAAAAAACAGAGCAAATCACAGACAGGCACAGACAGATAGAGCAGGCTGTTTTAAAAGAAAAATATGAAGACGCACAGAAGCTTTTGATGCAGTGCCAGGAAGATGCCATCTGGATTGGCAATTCCATCGATGAAAAGGAACCAGAGGGGTGCGCTGTTATCCGGAGGCTGGAAGATTATTGTGAAGCTCTTTACCAGTATTCTGTACAAATAGATGAATATAAAGGCGGGGCAGTCTGCATGCAGCTCGGCCAGTATCTGGCCGACGTAAAAAAATATGCACAAAATCATCCGGCTGAAAAAATGGAAGCGGTATTTCTGCCATATAAGGCATCGATGTGGGACAGCCTGGAAAGTGTCTGGATGGCGGCAAAAGAAGATAAAGACTGTGATGCATATGTAATTCCGATTCCATATTTTGACAAAAATCCAGATGGAACGATGTCCAGGATGCATTATGAGGGCAGTGAGTTCCCGGAATATGTGCCTGTTACAGACTGGAAAGATTATGATTTGGAAGCAAGGCATCCCGACATGATATTTATTCACAATCCATATGATAATATGAATATTGTGACAACGGTTCATCCTGATTTTTATGCACAAAAAATAAAAGATAATACCGAAAAGCTGGTATATATCCCTTATTTTGTCTGTGTAAATGATACGGTAGCAGAGCATTTCTGCGTACTGCCGGGCACTCTTTATGCGGATAAAGTTATTCTGCAGTCAGAAAAAATAAGAGAGATTTATATCCAGCAGTTTCATAAATTTGAGGAAGAAAATGGCTGCCGGGGCCAGTTTGGAAATGCAGAAGAAAAGTTTATGGCGCTCGGTTCTCCAAAGTTTGATAAAGTACTGCTTACGACGAGGGAAAATGTCAGCATCCCGGATGACTGGCTGGCCAAAATTTTGAAGCCAGATGGCAGCTGGAAAAAAGTACTGCTATATAATACCAGTGTCAATCAGCTGCTGAATGGGGAAGAACAGCTGCTGGTAAAGCTGAAATCAGTATTTGGCCAGATAAAAGACAGAGAAGATATCGTGCTGCTGTGGCGGCCTCACCCGTTAAGTGAGGCTGCATGTGTGGCAATGCGGCCGGAGCTGCTGGAACAGTATCAGGAAATTGTCCGGGAATACAAAGCAGGGGATTGGGGTATTTATGATGATACACCGGATTTACACCGGGCAATTGCATTATCAGATGCTTATTATGGAGACCAGAGTTCCCTGGTAGAACTGTATCAGGTTACGGGGAAACCGATTATGCTGCAGGATGTAGAGCTGGTGTAGCCAGTACAGGAATGGGTATTTTTATGAACAGAAGCAGAATAAAAACGGTTTTGTATACGCAGAGGGTAGAAATTGCAGAAAGCTATGGAGAACGCCGGGACTGTGCAGACCAGAATATACCAGGGTTTCTTGCGGCATGCGGCTATCTGCCGGTACCTGTGCCGAATATCTGGAGTATAGCAAAAGAAATGCTGATGTACTGGCAGGTGGAAGGCATTGTCCTGACTGGCGGAAACAGCCTGGCAAAGTATGGCGGGAACGCCCCTGAGAGGGATGACCTGGAAATGAATATGCTTGATTTTGCCTTGAAACAGGAGATTCCAGTGTATGGCTTTTGCAGGGGAATGCAGGTAATTGCAGACTATTTTGGATGCCGGCTGGAAAACGTTACAGGACATGTGGCAGTGCGGCATAAAGTGGCAGGCGAAGCAGGGTCTATGGAAGTAAACAGCTTTCATAACCAGGCATGTTTTTCCGTACAGCCGCCGCTGGAAGTGCTGGCACGGGCAGAAGATGGCGTGATAGAAGCTGTCTGCTGCAGGGAGAAGCATATTTTGGGCACGATGTGGCATCCTGAACGCGAAAATCCATTTTGTGATGCAGATATCCAGCGGATAAAGAAACTGTTTAACAGGGTGATGCATGACAAATAAGGAATATTTAAAACTGTATATTTTTAAGACAGGAAACAGGCTAAAGAGAAGTTATTTTATAGAAAAAGATAATTAATAAAAAAGAAAATAGCCATAGAAGGCGGATAGGTTATGAGTACAGTATATTGGATAACCGGTCTTTCGGGTGCCGGGAAGACTACAATCGGAAAATTGTTTTATAAAAAACTGAAAGAAAAATACGCAAATACCGTTTTTCTGGATGGAGATGCCTTGCGAAATGTATTTGGGGGCTGCTTTGGCTATTCGAAAGAGGAACGCAGAAAGTGTGCGATGTGCTATTCCAGGCTCTGTGCAATGCTTGAAGAACAAGGCATGAATGTCGTATGCTGCACCGTTTCGATGTTTGACAGTGTCCGGGAGTGGAATCGAAATAATATCGGCAGTTACCGGGAAATTTATGTGAAGGTGTCTATGGACACACTGCAAAAAAGGGACCAGAAAGGGCTGTACAGCGGCAATACGAAGGAAAAGCAGACGGAAGTGGCTGGCATTCATGTAGATGTGGAAGAACCTGTAAGCCCGGATTTTGTTTTATATAATGACGGAACATGGACACCGCAGGAACAGGTGAAAAAGCTGATAGAAGCATTTGTACCGGATTTGCCTGCTGAGTAATGCTTTTTTGCGGTATTTGAAACAGGGCGTCAGCAATCCTGCCAGCGATAGCAGTGGAATTGCATCGTCCTGTTTTTGTTCAAAAATAGATATATTGGGAAAGGGAGATACGCAAAATGAAAATCATTATACTGGCAGCCGGACAGGGTACGCGGCTGCGGCCGCTTACAGATGACAGGCCAAAATGCATGGTAGAGGTAAACGGGAAAAGCATTATAGAGCGCCAGCTGGACACCATGCATGCCTGCGGCATTCAGGATAAGGATATTACAATAGTAACAGGTTACCGCAGTGATGTGCTGGCGGACAGGTTTCAAAATACAGGAATTCATTTTATAAAAAACGAAGCATATGAGTCGACGAATATGGTCTGTTCGCTGATGTGTGCAGCAGAACGGATGCAGGCAGAAGACGATGTCATTATTTCTTATGGTGATATTATATATGAAAAGGCTGTATTTCAGAAAATACTGGATGCACAAGACGATATGTCTGTCATTGTTGATGATGGCTGGCATGCATACTGGTCAAAGCGCTGTGAAAATCCGCTGGATGACGCAGAAACGCTTTTATTTGATGCAGACAGCTATCTGCTTGAAATCGGACAGAAAACGACCGATATTGCAAATATACAGGCCCAGTATATCGGACTGATGCGTTTTAGGGGAAACGGACTCCGTGCATTGCTGGCATTGAGTGCAGAAGCAGAGCGAAGAAGCAGACAGGGGGAGCTGCTTTGGAGAACGGACCGGAATTATGAAAAGATGTATATGACAGACCTGCTGCAGGGACTTATTGATGAGGGGTATCGGCTGCGGGCTGTCCATATTCAGCGTGGGTGGTTTGAAATAGATGATGGTGAGGACTTAAAGGTGGTGGAATCAGAGTTACGCTGAATTCTGAATAAAGAAGCCATGTAAAGGGTCTGCCTTGGATTTGGTAAATTTGTAAGCATTTGATAGAAGAACATTGACATTTCTGCCTTAAGCATATATAATTCCTACTAATTTACTATTAATTAAGCAGGGTGGTATACGGGGGTATAGACACGGCAGGGAGAGGGCAGGAATATGATTTCTTCTATTAACCATAATATGCTTGCACTGGCGGCAGTCAGGCAGACGGATATTAATCAGAAAAAAAACCAAAAGTCAATGGAAAAATTATCATCAGGCTATCGCATTAACCGTGCGGCTGATGATGCAGCCGGTTTGTCAATTTCTGAAAAAATGCGTTATCAGGTGCGGGGCCTTAATCAGGCTTCGCGCAATATTCAGGATGGGATTTCTTTGATTCAGGCAGCAGATGGGGCCATGGCTGAAATCAGCGATATCATTCATCGTATCAAAGAGCTGAGTATTCAGGCTGCAAATGGAACTTACACGCCGGGGGACCGTGAAAGCATGCAGCAGGAAGTGGACAGCCTTCTGCGGGAAATAAACAGTATTCATAATAAGACATATTTTAATAACACCCGGGTTCTGGCTGGAGGAAAGGGAGAGGCATTCATAGATGGGATTGGACCGGGAGGGGTTCCGCTTCCGCCGGGATATTATATCAAAGGTGGCCTGCCCCAATGGATTATACAGAGCAGCGGGACAACATCAATGGGGAATTTGTCAGATAAAACTGAAATTATGAGCTGGAAAATGGTTTGCACATCCATTACAGCCCAGGATGGCAGTGCAGTAACGAGTTTTGTGACAGATGCTAAATCTGGTTATACTTATATAGCTGGAAATCCTGTTTTACAGCAGGATATGTTTGGCCTTTCCCAAAGTGTGGAAGGGACAGACACACTGAATAAAAAAGACGGACAGACAGAACAGGTTACAATTACAGACGCGAATGGACAAAAATATACGGCATCTGTCAGATATGAACATATTTCGTACAAATATGCATCTGCATTTCTGGATTTCAGCGGGGTCAATGCAGGGAATATAAAAGAACTGGCCGGAAACGGTTTTTATTCAACATGTACACATTGTGATAAGCGCTATAGTGTTGAATTTGTCGACAAAGGCGGCGCGGGTGATGGCTATAATATGGTTGGTATCGGACATTATACTTATACGGTTGACATCAGCGGTATAACAAATGGAAATGACTTGATTAAAAAGATAGTGAATGTTTTGGGGGATAACCGTTATTTTGGAAAAAACCATGACAAATATCAGATTAGCGGTACAGGACAGTATATCCATTCTGCAAAGCCAATGGGGCATTTGTCGGATTTTGCAGCTGAGATTGATGCAAATGGCAGGCCGACAGGCAGGCTGATGATAATTTCGACGGCGTATGACAGGGGTTCTTTTGTGTCACCATTTTTTCCGGAATATGGACTTTTTAATTCAGGAGTGTTTTCGTATGACCCGAATCTGACCCAGCCAGGAAAGCCTGCTGAGACAGAAAAGCCGAAAGAGCTTCATATACAGACCGGCTTCAGAAGCGGAGATGCTGTGGTTATTACGCTGCCAAGCATAAATTGTAATACCTTAAATCTTTCCTATTTATCTGTCCAGACAGAACAGGATGCCGGAAGGGCTATGATGATGGCAGACTATGCGCTTGCCTATTTAAATAATGAACGGTCTGGACTTGGTGCGTGGCAGAACCGTTTAGAACATGCTTATGCAAATGCGCTTCAGACGGCCGAGAATACACAGGCTGCGGAAAGTAATATCCGGGACACGGATATGGCAGATGAGATTGTGAAATATCAGATACAGAATATTCTGCTGCAGGCGGGGATGTCTGTTCTGGCACAGGCCAATCAGCATCCGGAGAGGATGCTGCGCCTGTTAACGTAATGTTAAAGAATGAAAGGCTGCAGGAATGACATGAAAAATGAGTATATCAATGAATTATTTATGAAACTGGAAAATACAGAAATCTGGCAGGGAACGGCTGGCAAATGCGGGGATTATGAAGAAGGAATTCAACTGCTGATACAAGTATTTACAGAGCATAAGAGAAAGCAGTCCAGGCTGTTTTTCTTTGGCAATGGCGGAAGTTCAGCTATTGCCAGCCATATGACGGCAGATTTTATGAAAAATGGCGGAATGAATACATACAGCCTGTATGACAACGCTGTCACAACCTGTATGGGAAATGATTATGGATATGAATATATTTTTTCAAAGCCGCTGGAATTTTTAATCCGCCAGGAAGATCTGGCAGTTGCAATCAGCAGCTCTGGAAACTCGCCGAACATTATCAATGCGATTACAGCTGCAAAAAAAGCAGGTGCAAAAGTTGTCACATTCACGGGCTTTCAGGCTGATAATCAGGCAAAACAGCTGGGTGATATCAATGTTTATGTGCCATGCAGGAAATATGGGATTGTGGAATCCATCCATAATCTGATACTCCAGCAGATTG